>NZ_FOMM01000018.1:0-158879 GCF_900112625.1 Methylobacterium sp. 13MFTsu3.1M2 | reverse complement strand
CGTGGTCAGCGGCACGGTCGCGGTCACCGGCCCGCGCGAGAGCCGCACGAAGGTCTCGTTGACCGGCGCGCGGTTGCCGCCGGCGGCGGCGATGACGTCGAGGATGCGGTCGCCGTGGCCTGAGAGCGGCAGGCGGGCGCCGGCGGCGCCCTCGCCGGTGACGGTGACGGCCTGGGAGATCGGGCGGGTGACCGAGACCAGCACCTGGGGCTGGATGGCCTTGCCGGCGAGTTCGTTCTCGATGAGCGCCTGGACGTCCTGGGTGCGGCGGCCGGCGACCTTGATGCGGCCGGCATAGGGCACCGAGATGGCGCCGTCGCGCCCGACGGGCTGCTCGGGGATGAGGGCGGACTTGGATCCGGCGGAGAAGCGGTCGGCGACGAGGGGTCCGGAGAACAGGCCGCCGGATCCGGCCTCCCAGATGGAGACCGAGACCATGTCGCCGATGCCGATGACCGGCTCGGAGGAGGGGCGATGGTCGCCGAAGGAGGCGAGCAGGCTGTCGAGGGGGCGGCCGCGCAGGGCCTCGACCACGGAGGGGGTGACGTCGATGATCTCGTAGCGGGCAAGGATCCCGCCGTCGGCCGTGGCGACCTCGGCCCCGGCCTGGATCGCGCTCGCCGTCGGACCCGCCGCGGGCATGTACGTGCAGCCGCCGGCAGATCCAGCCGCGAGGGCGGCCATCAGGGCGGTGCACGCCGTCTTACGCAGCATCACAAAGATTTCTCCTCGCCGAGCCCGCGCCATCGCTGGCCCGGGCCGGGATACCCAGTTTGACCGCCAAACGCTGCGATCGCTTTAACGACCGCGCCGGTGCGGCGGCCGCCGTGCGGACGGTCGCGCTATCCGTAGGCAATGCGTCACCAGCGTGGCACGGCCACGCTTATGCCGCGCAAGCTTAACCGTATCATGTCCCCGCGGCGATGTCCGCAGGTGCCGTCGCGAGGGCCCCGCGGAGCGCCCGACCGAGCTCGTCGGCGGCGATGTCGGCGCGGCGCGGGACCGCCTGCGGGCGGCCGAAGCGGAACAGGGCGTACTCGGTCGTCCGCCCGCCGAAGCCCGGCTTGCAGCTCGGCAGCGACGGTGCGTGGTCGCCGAACACGCAGAGCGTGATGGTCTGGCCGCGCTCGCGGGCGACGGCGTCCAGGCCCGCGACGAGATCCTCGACCATCCGCCCGGTATTGGCGACGTGATGGAGGTACTGCGCCTGCGGATCGTCGATGCCCGGCAGCCGCCCGGGCTTCCAGGGGCCGTGGTTCTCCATGGTCACGCAGAACAGGAACAGCGGCGCGCGCCGGGCTCGGACTTCCGCGAGGAGGCGCGCGCCGAGGGCGACGTCCCCGACATAGGGCCCGACGCGCGGCGCCTCCGCGAACGCTTCGCCCATCACGAGATCGGCGAAGCCGAAGGCCTCCATCACCCGCGCCCGGCGGAAGAAGTCGCGGTGGAACGGGTGCAGGAACAGGGTCCCGTAGCCCCGACTCCCGGCGAGCCGGGCGAGGCTCGTCGGCTCGTCGCCGCTGCGCGACGTGTAGGGGTCGTAGCGGCCGAAGCCGAGGCTCTCGGACGGACGGCCTGTGAGCACCGCGTGCTCGCTGCGCATCGTGTAGGCACCGTGCGCCGGAACCCGCAGGCGCCCGTACTGCGCGGCCCGGGTTCTGAACAGGTCCATCGCCGGCAGTTTCGCGCCGCCGAGCCGCTCCGGATCGACGAAGGATTCGAGCTGGATCACCACGACGACATCGTCGCCCGGGCCCTCCGGCAGGGTCGGCGCCGCGGGCACCGGCACGCCGCCCGCCATCGCGCGGGCGGTGTAGCCGAGGAGGCTCGCCGGGAGGCCGACCCGGGTCACGTCGGCCTCCAGGTCGGGCTCGGGGAACCAGCGGGCGATCAGCCGGGCGAGCGGCGGCCGCGGGGCGGCCTTGACCAGCAGCCAGAGCGCGAGCGGGAGGCCGAGCATCGCCAGCACCCGCGGCACGGTCGCGGCGGGCAGCACGCTCGGCTCGATCCAGTACCACAGCGCGGTGAACGCCGCGGTGAGCAGGACCGGCACGGCGATGCGCGGGTCCCACAGGGGCGGGATGTAGTAGAGCTGCGGATGCCGCGGCACCTGGGGCAGCAGGGCGAAATCGCTGAACAGCAGCGGCTCGCCGATCACCGAGCGCTTCGCGCGGCTGACGACGATCAGGATCGCCACGGTGATCACGCAGGTCAGCCCCGCGAGCCAGGGCCGCCAGGAGAACTCGAACCAGAACAGCAGGATCAGCAGGTAGCCGAGCAGCCGCAGGCCGAGATCCCGGGGCGCGAGGCTCGCCCGGGTGGTCGAGTCGCCCGCGAACACCTCCAGGGCGAGGCACACGGCGAGCGCGAGACCGGTGGCGATGAGGAACGTCGTCAAGACACGGGCACTCGGCGTGGGGCGGGCCTGCTCGCCGCCGGCATCCGGTCCGGCAGGAAACAGCGCGCGGGAGCAAGGGCTTGCGAGCCGTTCCTGATCCGGAATGATCGGAAACGGTCCCGGGGCGGGCGGTTGCGGGCGGACTCTAGCAGCGCGCGCTATCGCTTTGGTGTCACATCAGGGTCTCGCGGAACCGGATTCGCGCCGCGCGCCGCGCCCTAGCGCGGTCCGCCGCCGGCCTCGCGGCCGACGCCGCGCCGGCTGCGCAGGGCCCGCACGACGGGATTGAGGAGGCCGTAGCGGGCACGCATCACCAGGTGGGCCGTCCGGCCGAGGGAGAGGGCGTTGCGCGGCGCTGCCGCCCGGGCCGCGCTGAGGCGGTCGAGGAGCTGTTCCGGCGTGCACGGCTTCATCGCCACCGGGTCGAGGTAGCGCGCGTAGAGGATCATGGCGCCGGCCACCAGCTCATCGAGGCTCAGCCGGCGGCCGCGGTCGGCGCCCGGCGCGAGATCCTCCGACAGGCCCCAGCCGGAGTAGAACGGCCGGCCGTGGGTCGCCACGGTGAGGCCGCGGATCAGGGCCTCGAACCCGGCGAGGGACGTCATGGTCTCGACGTGATGCACCCGGTCGAGGAGGTCGACGATGCTGATGCCGCCCACGATCCGGTCGGCCAGGGTCAGGGCCTCCGCCTCCGGGATGATGCCGGGACGGAACCCGGCCTCCACGTCGGGATGCGGCTTGTAGAGCAGGAACGCGTCCGGGTTGCGCTGCCGCGCCGCCTCCAGCAGCGCCCGGTTCGAGCGGACCAGCGGCGAGCCGTGGCGCACCGAGGCGTCGTCCTCCACCTGGCCGGGCACGAGGACGATCCGCCGGCCGGCCGGCCAGTCGAGCGCGGCGGCGTCGAGGCCGACATTGTACTTGCTGAGCCGGCGCGCCACGACCTCCTCGCGCAGGCGCCGTGCCCGGGCGACGAGGTCCGGGGTGAAGTCGGCCTCGGCGAGCAGCCGCTGCAGGCGGCTCTCCCGGCGCGGGTCGTAGTAGATGCCGAGGTCGTCCACCACGATGGAGGCGCCGGGTTGCAGGCTGGCGCCGAGCCCCACGGAGCGCAGGAACCCGTCCTCCACGCGGGCCAGCGGCAGGCCGGCCCGCGCGCAGGCTTCCTCGAGCTGGCCGGGAGCCCGCGTCGCCCAGGCGAGGAGGCGGCCGCCGTGGCGCTGTCCCGCGGCGATCGCGGCCTCGGTGGTCATGGTGTGGATCGGCCGGCCGGCGGGGCCCGCGCCCAGGACGTCGAGGGCGGGCCGCTTCCAGCGCGACATCCCGACATAGACCACCCGCCGGTCGTTCTCGGCAAAGCGCGTGGCGAGCCACGCCACCCGCTCGGCGCAGGTCGCGCGGTCGATCGGCGCCCCGGTCCAGGGGTCGAGGTAATGGACGCCGCCCTCCCCGCCGAGAGGCGCCCCGTCGAGGGTGATCCGCAGGGATGCGAAGCCGGACTCCGGCGAGTCGTAGGGGCTCAGGAGCGGCCCGGGCGCGACCACGAGCCGGCGCCGTCCCGTCAGCGCCAGCAGGCGCCCGGCGAGGCTCCCCGCGCCCCAGGTCGCGCCGACGGCGCCGGGGCGCGCCGGACCGAAGGCGAGGCCCGTCGCGGCCTCGATCTCCGCCCGCAGGCGGCGGATCGTGCGGCCGGTCGCGTAGAGCGACGGGGTCGGGTCAGCGGGCATGGTCGGTGCGTCCGGCTCCGGTCGGGTGAGGTGCGGAACAGGCCTGTAGCGCATTTTCGCCGGCATGGGATGGTGATGCAACGCGGGGACAACCTGAGCGCGCGTCGCCGTCGCCACGTCCTGGAAAGGATTTGGACATATCGTCGCCGCGATTGCCCGCCTATTCCGGAGGCTAGGCCGCAGACGCGGGACCGTTGCAGACGGGCCACGCCGGCGCGGAAACGCCATGCCGCGGCATGGCTTCGGATTGCGGGCTCGCCGGGCACCGTGCCACCTCAAGAGTCTCTCGCCGGTTCGGTTCATCCGGCCCAGGGTCAAGGACAGAAGCGCCGCGGAATGCAACAGCCCGCCCTCGACGCCCTCCGCGACCGCCCCGCGACCTTCCTCTTCCTGCAGGGCATCGCGACGCCGTTCTTCTCCGATCTCGGACAGGCGCTGCGCGCGCGGGGACACTCCGTCCGGCGCATCAATCTCTGCCCCGGCGACTGGCTGTTCTGGAGCGGCGAGGCCGAGAATTACCGCGGTCGCCGCGAGACCTGGGGCGAGTATCTCGACGCCTATCTCGACCGCGAGGGCGTGACCGACATCGTGCTGTTCGGCGATTGCCGGCCGTTCCACAAGGCGGCCCGCATGATCGCCGAGTATCGCGGCCTGCGGGTGCACGTGTTCGAGGAGGGCTATATCCGCCCGAACTGGATCACCTGCGAGCTGGGCGGCGTGAACGGCTTCTCGTCCCTCCCCCGGACGGCCGCCGAGATCCGCGCCCTGGCGCGGCGCCTGCCGCAACCCGGCCGGGCGATGCCCTCCACGGGCGACATGGCCCGGCGCAGCGTCTGGGACGTCGGCTACAACCTCGCCAACGTCCTGTTCCCCTACCTCTTCCCCCATTTCCGCAGCCACCGGCCGACCCATATCGCGGCCGAGTATGCGGGCTGGATCAAGAAGTTCGCCCGCCGCGCGCATACCCGCCGCGAGGCGGCGCGCTGCGATGAGATCTACCGCGCGGTCGGCTGCGACTACTTCCTGCTGCCGCTGCAGCTCGACAGCGACTACCAGATCCGGGTCCACTCGCCGTTCCTCGGCGTCGAGGGCTTCATGGACCGGGTGATTAAGTCCTTCGCGGACGGCTCGTCGGCGCCGACCCGGCTGCTGGTGAAGCTGCACCCGCTCGACAGCGGCCTGATCAACTGGCGCAAGTTCGCCCGCGCCTCGGCCCGCCGCCACGGCGTCAGCGACCGGCTCGACTTCATCGACGGCGGCGACCTGCCGGCCCTGATCAAGGGCGCCCGCGGCGTGGTCATCGTCAACTCGACGGTGGGGATGCTGTCCCTGGAGATGGGCTGCCCGACCCACGCGGTCGGCACCGCGATCTACAACATGGCCGGCCTGACCCATCAGGGCGACCTCGACAGCTTCTGGAAGAATCCGACGCCGCCGGAGACGGACCTGATGGCGGATTTCCGCCGCGTGGTCCTGCACCGGACCCAGGTCAACGGCGGCTTCTTCTCCAAGGAGGCGATCGACCGCGCGGTGGCCGGCTCGGTACCGCGGATGGAGGCCGCCCTCCCCGACGCGATGCTGGCGGCGGCGCGGGCGGTGAGTGAGGCAGCCGAGCGCGACGGCGAGCTCGCGCCGGTCTACTGACCGGGCTCGCCCGGCTCCCGGGCCGTCGCCATTCGGCGGCCTTTGAAGCGCGTTTAACCGCCGGTGAGCCGTTCCCGGCCTTGATCTTTCCCCGCGCGGCGGCGTAACCCGCCCCATGCCCCGCATTCTGATCACCGGCGCGTCGAGCGGCATCGGCGCCGCGCTGGCGCGCCATTACGCGCAAACCGGCGCGAGCCTCATCCTCGTCGGCCGCAACGCCGAGCGGCTGGAGGCGGTCGCCCGGGACTGCCGCGCCAGCGGCGCCGCCGTCGAGACCGCCCGCCTCGACACCCGCGACCGGGCCGCCACCGTGGCGCTGGTCCACCGGTCGGATGCCGAGGCCCCCCTCGACCTCGTCATCGCCAACGCGGCGGTGAACGGCGGCAACCAGGAAGGGCAGGTGGAGGCCGAGGATGTGGCCTTCGAGACCGCCGACATCAATTACACCGGCACGCTCAACGTGATCCTGCCCGCCCTGACGCTGATGCTCCAGCGCGGGCGCGGCCAGATCGTGCTGCTGTCGTCGCTCGCGGCCTACGCGCCGCTCCAGGACGCGCCAGCCTATAGCGGTGCCAAGGCCGCGCTCGTCGCCCACGGTCTCGCCCTGCGCCAGAAGGTCGCGCCCCGCGGCGTGAAGGTCAACGTCGTCACCCCGGGCTACGTGAAGACGCCGATGGGCGGCGAGCTCAAGGGTTGGCGGCCGCTCGAGATCAGCGCCGAGGAGGCGGCCGTGCGGATCGCCAAGGGCATCGCGGCCAACCGCGACGTGATCGCGTTCCCGTTCATCCTCACGGCGCTCGCGCGCACCGTGCTGCTCCTGCCCGAGAACGTCCGCAAGGCCGGCCTCTACGCCTTCCGTTTCCAGCGCCGGAAGCGGCGCTGATGGCGCGACCCCGGATCGCGCTGTTCGTTCTGGAGGCACTGCCGAACGCCCGCGCGGTGCGCCGGCTCGTCGCCGATCTCCGGGCCGACATCGCGCTGGTCGGGCTCTCCAACGCCGAGCGGCCGTCGAGCGGCGGCCTCACTGGGCAGATCCGGCGGCACCTCGCGCGCTCGGGCCCCGGGATCCTGCCCTACCTCGCGGTCAATTTCGGCCTGCCGGACCTGCTGCGGCCCCTGGCACCCCTGACCCAAGCGGCGTCGGGAAGCGGCGACGCGCCGGAGGCGACGCCGCTCAGGACCCTGTGCCGCCGCCTCGGCGTCCCGACCCTGACGGTCGACGACGTCAACGGTCCCGACGTCGCGCGGGCCCTCCGGGACGCGGCGCCGGACCTGATCCTCACCTACCATTTCGACCAGATCCTGAAGCCCGAGACCATCGGGCTGGCGCGGCTCGGCGGGATCAACGGGCATCCCGGCCTGCTGCCCCGCCACCGGGGCCCGGTGCCGACGATCCACGCGCTGGCCGACGGGCCCGGGCAGTTCGGCATGACCCTGCACCGGCTGGCCGCCGCGATCGACACCGGCGCGATCCTCGCCCAGGAGGCGCTGGCGCTGCCCGAGGGTACCACCGCGACCCGGGCCTCGGTGGCGCTCCACGCCCACGGGCGCGGGATGCTCGACCGGTTGCTCGAGGACGTCACCCGGAGCGGAACCCTGCCGGATGGGCGGTCCGAGCCCGTTCTGCCCTACTGCCCGTTCCCCGACCGCGCGATGCTGGCCGCGCTGCGCCGCCGCGGCCTTCGCCTGACCAACGGGCAGGATCTTCGGGACGCGCTGAGCCTCTCCGCGCGGGCGTCTTAACCCCCGGTTAAGGCTGTTCGGCAAGGATTCGGTCAGATTCTCGCCGTCGACAGGGCCCGCGCATGCCGGATACCAGCGCCCTCAACTCGGCCGCTGGCGCCCTGGCCGCCGGCCGGCAGGTGCAGAGCGGGCGGATCCGCGCGATCTCCGAGAACCTCGCCAACGCCGATTCGGTCCCGACCACCCCGGGCGGTGCCCCCTACGCCCGCAAGATCGCGGTGTTCGCCCCGGTGGCGGCCGACAGCCCCCGCGACCCGGTCGGCCGGATCGTCCGCGACACCACCGGCTTCCGCACCCGCTACGACCCGACCAATCCCGGGGCCGACCCGACCGGCTATGTCCGTCTGCCGAACGTCAACGTCGCGGTCGAATCGGCCGACCTCCAGCGGGTGGTCCGGAACTACGAATTGAGCCTGAGCGCCTCGGCCTCGATCAAGACGCTCGCGCAGGCCACCATCAACCTGATCAGCTGAGCCGGCCGTGCCGCCGGCCGTAGCCGGCGTAGATCGCGAGGCCGATCGCCAGCCAGACCGCGAGGCGGATCCAGGTGTCGGCCGGGAGCGAGGCCATCAGCGTCACGCAGGACAGGATCCCCAGTCCCGCGATGAGGGTCACCGCCGGCACGCGGAACGGGCGCGCCCGGTCCGGATCGGTCCGGCGCAGGATCAGCACCGTCGCGCAGACGAGGCAGAAGGCCAGGAGCGTGCCGATACTGACGATCTCGCCCAGGACGTCGATGGGCACGAGCCCCGCCACGGCCGCCGTGAACAGGCCGATCACCAGCTGGCTCGCCACGGGCACCCGCGTTACTGGATGGACCCGGCAGAAGATCCTCGGGAGCAGCCCGTCGCGGGCGATGGCGAAGAAGATCCGGCTCTGCCCGTAGAGAGCGGTCAGCGCCGAGGTGGTCAGACCGATCAGGGCGCCGGCCTTGATGATCGTGGCGAAGCCCGTCAGGCCGATCACGTCGACCGCCTTGGCGACCGGGTCGGCGACGTCCAGGTCGCGATAGGGCACGAGTCCCGTGAGGACGGCCGCCATGGCCACGTACAGGATCGTGGTGATCAGCAGCGACCCGATCAGGCCGACCGGCGCGTCGCGCTGCGGCGCCCGGCACTCGCCCGCGGCCGTCGCCACGGTCTCGAAGCCCACGAAGGCGAAGAACACCACCGCGGCGCCGCGGAACACGCCGCTCCAGCCGTAGGCGCCGAAGGTCCCGGCATTCTCCGGCACGAACGGGTGCCAGAGTTCGGGCCGCAGATGGGCCACGCCGACACCCACGAAAGCCAGGATGATCGCGACCTTGCAGGCGACCAGCAGGCCGTTGACCAGGGAGGCTTCCGCGGTGGCGCGCATCAGCAGGGCGCTGAGCAGCAGCACGATCCCGGCCGCCGGGAGGTTGACGAGGCCGCCGGCGCCGGGCGCCCCGGCTAGGGCCGGCGGCAGATGCAGGCCGAACTCCGCCGCGAGGGACTGCGCGTAGCCCGACCAGCCCACCGCCACGGTCGCCGCGGCCACGGCGAACTCGAGGACGAGGTCCCAGCCGATGATCCAGGCGGGAAGCCGCCCGAGGCTCGCGCGGGTGTAGGTGTAGGTCGATCCCGGCTCGGGGATCATGGCGGCCAGCTCGGCGTAGCACAGGCCGACGAGGCCGCAGGCGACGCCGCCGATCACGAAGGAGAGGCTGAGCGCCGGGCCCGCGTACTGCGCCGCCGCCGTCCCGGTGAGCACGAAGATGCCGGCGCCGATCGTGGCGCCGAGGCCGATGGCGACGAGGCCCGGCGCGGTGAGGCTCCGGGCGAGTCCGCGCCCCGCGCCCGCCCGTTCACCCGTGGTCACCGCGGACTCCGCCATCGCGTCCGTTCTCCCTCGCCCGGATCGTCACCCGGCACTTTTCATGCCCGGACGGTGGCCTCCGCGGAACCGCCCGGACCGGCGCCGCACCGTCCTCATCCCGAGTCGATACAGCCTACCGCCGCACCGCGCCCACGGGATCGGGTTCAGGCGCCCCGCCGCGCGCTTCCGGGTCGCCCCCGCCGGGCGGGGACGGTGCGGCGGCGATCATCCGGGTGTCGGTCCGGAACGCCCGGGCGACGAGGCCGCAGAAGCGGATGAAGGCGCTGCCCTGCGAGGTGATGACGTAGCCGTCACCCGCTCGCGCGACGTTGCCGGAGGCCTGCTGCTCGGCCAAGCGCCGCTCCATCTGCCGGAACTCGCCGAGATAGACCCGCTCGAACACCGCCCGCGCGCGCTCAGGCGTGAAGCGCTCCCCGGGATGGGCGGCCATCTGGCCGAGCAGGAACACGCTGATCGACCGGTCGACCGTCACCGGCAGGATCACGAAGGCGCTGAGGTTCAGGGACAGCGACAGGACGCAGGCGCCGAGGGCGTCCCGTCGGCGCAATCCCCAGGCCCGGCCGAGCCCGGCCAGCGCCGCCGTGACCGCCAGGGTCAGCAGGAAGGCCACCGCGAGCAGGATCAGTCCGCGGTAGAACAGGATCGTCACGCCGGACCACAGATCCGTCTGGAACAGCAGCACGAAGCAGGCGAAGCCGACGACGACGGCGCCGGCCTGCAGCAGCGCCTGGGCGCAGAGCCAGCGCAGGGCCTGCCCGGCGCGCGGGCGGGTGGGTGCCGCGGGGCTGGGTTCAGTCACGGAGATCCTCCACGGAGATCCTGGACCCGCAGGATCCGGACGAGCGGATCGGCGTAGACCGCGGGGCTGCGCCAGACCCAGGAATCGGGGCTGCTCCAGGGGGCGTCCTGCGCGGTGACGACCAGGGCGCCGATCCCGGCCGCTTCGGCGCGCCGCCGCACCTCGGCGCCGTCCAGGCGGTCGCGGAAGACCGGCGCGACGTCGGCGAGCCGCGACGCCACGGCGTCCGGCGGGGCGCCGAACAGGCGCGCCTCCGCGTCGGCCACCCCCGTCGGCTGGAGGCCGTAGAGCCCGAAATCGAACACCCGGTGCGGCACCGGCGACTGCTGCAGCACCAGGTCCCGGGGCAGGTGCGTGCCCGCCCAGGCGTAGGCCGCGCGCAGCGCCCGGTCGATATCGGGACGGCCGGCGAGGCGGGCGAAGGCGGGCCGGTCCGAGGCGGGATAGGCGCGCATCCCGACGAAGCCGTAGAGGGTCGTCGCGTAGCCGAAGATCAGCAGCGCGGCGAGGAGACCGGGGAATCGGAGCCGCCGCGCCTCGCTCAGGCGGGTCAGGGCCACCACGGTCCAGACCAGGGTCGCGACCTGCGCGAGCAGGACCACGCGCGCGCCGAGGTCGTTGTTGAGGATCGCCGAGCGCAGGACGCCGCCGAGGAGCAGGCTGGCCGCGGCGCAGAGCGTGAGCAGGCGCCCGGCCTCGCGCCCGTGCGCCTCCCGGCGGGGCACGAGGCGCCAGAATAGCAGCGCACCGGCGGCGCAGACCCCCAGGGCCGTGTAGTAGTTCAGCGGCAGGAGGATCAGGCGGAGCGCGCTCAGGGCCGGCTCGTCGACGAGGCCGTCGAGCGGCCCGAATCGCCGGATCGAGAACCGGATCGGCGCGCCGCCGTCGGTCCGGTTGGCCAGGACGCTCAGCAGGTAAGGGGCGGCCAGCGCGGCGCTGAGCAGGCCGGCAACCGCCAGCCGGGCCGCGGCGCGCCAGCGGCGCTCCAGGCCGAGCAGCACCAGCCAGGCACCGGCCGCTCCCGCCGTGCCGAGGCAGACCCAGACGGACAGGCCCGCGCAGGCCGCGAAGGCGAGTGCCGCGACGCCGATCGCCGCCGCCTCCGCGCGCCTGTCCGGCCGTGTCCGGTCCGCGACCTCCGCCAGGGCCAGGAGTCCGAGCCACCCGGCCTGGGCGCCGGCGACGTGGTGCGGCACCCAGACCAGCGAGGCCGGCCAGTTGAGGACCTGCTCGTTCAGCCATTCCGGGACCGGCAGCCAGGTCCCGGACGTCGTCCGGTCGGCGAGGACCAGCAGGATGTCGAGGCTTCCGGCCGGCAGCAGCATCAGCACCGCGCGGCGCACGAGCCGGGGCGCGGCGTCCGCGACGAGTCCGGTCGCCGCGAGCAGACGGTCGATCAGGCCGAGGAGCGCGAGGCCGGTCCAGAAGGCCACGCCCGCGAAGGCGGTCCGCCCGTCGACCAGCCGTCCGCCCGCCCAGTCGACCAGGGCGGTGAGCGTGTAGAAGCCGTAATAGTAGCCCGCCCGCTCGGGCCGGGCGAAGAACGGGTCCACCGGCGGCAATCCGTGCTCCACGATCGCGCGGGTCAGGGCGGCGTGCTTGACGAGGTCGATGATCGTCACGGGCCGGTAGAGGGCGGTGCCGGTATCGACGTCGATCAGCGCGTAGGCCACGACGCCGAGCCAGAGCAGCGCGAGGGCGAGCGCCGCCGGGTCGAGGGACTCGCGCAGGCTCCGCGAGACCGGCCGCAGTGCGGCGAGCCCGAGGGCGCCGGTCGCGAGGGCCGCGACCGGGACGCCGCCCGCCTGGATCAGCAGGCTGTCGAGGGCCGGCAGCAGCCCGATCCCGAGGAGCGCCCCGCACAGGAGGCGGTCGCCGGGCGCGAGCGAGCGGAACCCGAGGATGCCGGTCAGGCCGCCCAGGGCATAGCCCGGCACGAGAACGAGGGGGATACCGAGCAGCGTCGCGACGGCGACGCCGCACGCATCCGAGAAGGTGCCGTTCATCGCCGGGCCGCGTCGCGTGAGCGGTTCCGGGTAGCACGGCGGCGTTAACCGTTCTTTGGACGGGCCCGGACAGCCGCGACGCGCCACCGCTGCGGCCCGCCCGGCTCGGGACTGGCATAACCGTCGGTTTCGTGTATGGATCGCGCGGCCTCGACCCGGGTTGCCGGGCGGGGCTTGAACCGCTTGGCGCTGTGACCGTGCTGGACGACATCCCGGCACCGGCCGAACGCCGAGCCCGCGCGCGCCCGTTTGGGGCGCCGCATCCGACCAGCACAACCCGAAAGGCACGCGATGTCGATCACGGCAGAGCGCAAGACCGCGCTCATCAAGGAACACCGCAAGGACGCCAAGGACACCGGGTCCCCCGAGGTCCAGGTGGCGATCCTCACCGAGCGGATCACCAACCTGACCGGCCACTTCAAGACCCACGGCAAGGACAACCATTCCCGCCGCGGCCTCCTGAAGCTGGTCTCGCAGCGCCGCTCGCTGCTCGACTACGTCAAGCGCAAGGACGAGGCCCGCTACCGCGCCCTCATCGAGCGTCTCGGCATCCGCCGCTAAGGCACGTCTCGCGCGGTTCCGGGCCCGGCCCGGGGCCGCGTTTCACCATCACGGGCTGCCGGAATGGGTCCGGCCTCCCGACAAACGGGCCGCTTCGAGGCGCCAGCGTCGGGGCAGGATCGCGAGACACTTCGCCGAGGATATTCCGGCGCAGTGTCTCGCCGTCTTGCCCCCGGGCGGCGCCGGGCTTGGGCCCGCCGCAGGCAAGGAAGAGATTGAGAATGTTCGACGTTCAACGCGAAGAGCTGATGTGGGGCGACCGCAAGCTCGTCCTGGAGACCGGCAAGGTCGCGCGCCAGGCCGACGGCGCCGTCATCGCCACCTACGGTGAGACCTCGGTGCTCGCGACCGTGGTCGCCGCCAAGGAGCCGAAGCCCGGCATCGACTTCATGCCGCTCACCGTGAACTACCAGGAGCGCGCCTACGCCGCCGGCCGCATCCCGGGCGGCTACTTCAAGCGCGAGGGCCGTCCCTCCGAGAAGGAGACTCTGGTCTCCCGCCTGATCGACCGCCCGATCCGCCCGCTCTTCATCGACGGCTGGCGCAACGACACGCAGGTCGTCGTCACCGTCCTGACCCACGATCTCGAGAACGATCCCGACATCGTCGCGATGGTCGCGGCCTCCGCGGCCCTGACCATCTCGGGCGTGCCGTTCATGGGCCCGATCGGCGGCGCCCGCGTCGGCTACATCAACGGCGGCTACCGGCTGAACCCGCTGGTCACCGAGACCAAGGAAGAGTCGAGCCTCGACCTCGTCGTCGCCGGCACGCAGGACGCGGTGCTGATGGTCGAGTCGGAGGCCAAGGAGCTCTCCGAGGACGTGATGCTCGGCGCCGTGATGTTCGGCCACAAGCACTTCCAGCCGGTGATCGAGGCGATCATCCGTCTCGCCGAGAAGGCCGCCAAGGAGCCGCGCGACTTCAAGGCCCCCGAGAACGCCGACGTCGAGAAGGCCGTGCTGGAGGTCTGCGAGGCGGAACTCCGCGCCGCCTACACCAAGACCGTCAAGCAGGAGCGCTACGCCGCCGTCGACGCCGTGAAGGCGAAGGTGATGGCCGCCCTCTGCCCCGAGGGCGCCGAGAAGTTCCCGGCCGAGAAGGTCAAGGCCGCCTTCAAGGAGGCCCAGTCGAAGGTGGTCCGCTGGAACATCCTCGACAGCGGCGCCCGCATCGACGGCCGCGACGTGAAGACGGTCCGCTCGATCCTCTCCGAGGTCGGCGTGCTGCCCCGCGCCCACGGCTCGGCCCTGTTCACCCGCGGCGAGACCCAGGCCCTCGTGGTTGCCACCCTCGGCACCGGCGAGGACGAGCAGTTCATCGACGCGCTGGAAGGCACCTACAAGGAGCGCTTCCTGCTCCACTACAACTTTCCTCCCTACAGCGTCGGCGAGACCGGCCGGATGGGCTCGCCGGGCCGCCGCGAGATCGGCCACGGCAAGCTCGCCTGGCGGGCGATCCGCCCGGTCCTGCCGCCGGCCCACGAGTTCCCCTACACGATCCGCGTCGTGTCGGAGATCACCGAGTCCAACGGCTCGTCCTCGATGGCCTCGGTCTGCGGCGGCTCGCTGTCGCTGATGGATGCCGGCGTGCCGCTGCGCCGTCCGGTGGCGGGCATCGCCATGGGCCTCATCCTCGAGGGTGAGCGCTTCGCGGTCCTGTCCGACATCCTCGGCGACGAGGATCACCTCGGCGACATGGACTTCAAGGTGGCCGGCACGGACGAGGGCGTGACCTCGCTCCAGATGGACATCAAGATCGCCGGCATCACCGAGGAGATCATGAAGATCGCCCTCGCCCAGGCGAAGGACGGCCGCGCCCACATCCTGGCCGAGATGGCCAAGGCGCTGACGGCGGCCCGTCCGGAGCTCGGCGAGTACGCGCCGCGCATCGAGACGATGCAGATCCCGACGGACAAGATCCGCGACGTGATCGGCACCGGCGGCAAGGTGATCCGCGAGATCGTCGAGAAGACCGGCGCCAAGATCAACATCGAGGACACGGGCGTCGTGAAGATCGCCTCGGCCGACGGCAAGGCGATCAAGGCGGCCTACAACTGGATCCGCTCGATCGTGGCGGAGCCGGAGGTCGGCGTGATCTATGACGGCACGATCGTGAAGTGCATGGAGTTCGGCGCCTTTGTGAACTTCTTCGGCGCCAAGGACGGCCTGGTCCACATCTCGGAGCTTGCCGCGAACCGGGTCGCCAAGGTGACGGACGTCGTCAAGGAAGGCGACAAGGTCAAGGTGAAGTTCCTCGGTCAGGACGACCGCGGCAAGATCCGCCTGTCCATGAAGGTCGTCGACCAGCAGACCGGCGAGGACATCACCGAGAAGGTGAAGGCTCAGCGCGACGCCGACCGGGCCGAGCGCGGCGACGAGCCGCGCGAGCCCCGCGAGGGCGGCCGCCACCGTGGCGAGCGCCGCCGCGAGGCCGGCGAGTAAGCACGCGGGACGCCCGCGCCGGCCTCGGTCGGCGGGGATGTCTTAGACGGGCGCGGTCCTCCGGGGCCGCGCCCTTTTCGTTGCGCCGCCGGGAGGGGGCTCCGCCGGTCGTCGGCCGGGAACGGGGCGCCGGATGCCGCGTTCCCCCGCGACTTCCCAATCGGAGACCCTCATGGCCAACGACATGATGCACGACATCTTCAGCGGGCAGCCGAATCTGTCGACGACGGAGCGCGCCGTCTCGGTGGCGCTGGGCCTCGGCATCGCCGCGGCCGCCGCGCAGCCCCGTCCCAACAAGCTCCTGAGCCTGCTGGCCCTCGTGGTCGGCGTGGGCCTCGCCGTGCGCGGCGCCACCGGCCACTGCGCCGTGAAGGCCGCGTCCGAGCATCTCTGAGCCTCAGCCCTCGGAGGGCTTCGGCGCCTCCGTCTTTAGGAGCGCAGCGAAGCATTCCAGGCAGCGCGACGTTCGACGTGGTCGCGCTGCCCTGGGTCACGTCGCTGCGCTCGTGATGATGGAGAGCGCTGTGTTGAGACTCGCCACCGGGATGCGTCGGTCAAAAAAAGGGGCGCCCCGCGGGGCGCCCCTCGTCGTATCCGGACCTGCCGGACGGATCAGTAGGTGGTGGTGCGGCGGCCGGCGATCAGGCCGTAGATGAACAGCACGACCACGGCCCCCACGATGGCGCCGATGAAGCCCGCGCCCTGGTTCGGCCCGTACCAGCCGATCGCCTGGCCCAGGAAGGTCGCCACGAAGGCGCCGACGATGCCGAGGATCGTGGTCAGGATGAAGCCGGCGGGCTCGTTCGGGCCCGGCATGAGGAACTTGGCGATGACGCCGGCGAGAAACCCGATGATGATGGTCCAGAGAATACCCATGACTGACCCCAAGGCGTGATTGTCGATGGCGGCAGAACGCTTCGAGGCCCGCGACGGTTGCCCGCACCCCGACCGCCGATGACGATTTTCCTCGGGTTCCCGCGGCGCGTGCGCGCGCGGCCCTTTACGGCTGGGCCGGTGCGGCGGCAGATACGCCGGTTCTCGAGGATGTGGAGACGGGTATGGACATTCAGCGGATCGAGCCGGGCAAGCGGATGTCGCAGGCCGTCACCTTCGGCGACATGGTCTACCTCGCCGGGCAGGTCGCGTCCGACACGGTCGGCACCGGGGTCACGATCCAGACCCAGCAGATCCTGTCGGAGATCGACCGGCTGCTCGCCGCGGCCGGCAGCGACAAGGCGCGGATCCTCTCGGCCACCATCTACCTCGCCGACATCGCGACGTTCGCGGAGATGAACGCCGCCTGGGACGCCTGGGTGTCTCCGGAGAACGCGCCGGCCCGCGCCACCGTCGAGGCCAAGCTCGCCGCGCCGGAGTACTTGGTCGAGATCGTGATCGTGGCCGCGAGGAGCCGGTGATCGGCCCGCGCCGGACCGTCCTGGCGGCGGCCGCGGCCGTCCTCGCGGGAGGGCTCCTGGCGGTCCTGCCCCTCGTGCGGCCGGCACCGGCCGCCGAGGAGCGGGTCGTCAACATCTACAACTGGTCGGACTATATCGACCCGCAGGTGCTCGAGGCCTTCACCCGCGAGACCGGGATCAAGGTCGTCTACGACACCTACGACAACAACGAGATCCTGGAGACCAAGCTGCTCGCGGGCCGGTCGGGCTACGACATCGTCGTGCCGTCGGGACCGTACCTGCAGCGGCTGATCCGGGCCGGCGCGTTCCTGCCCCTCGACAAGTCGAAGCTGAAGAACCTCGGCAACCTCTGGCCCGAGGTGACCAGCCGGCTGGCGGCCTACGATCCCAGCAACACCTACGCCGTCGACTACATGTGGGGCACGACCGGCATCGGCTACAACGTCGCCGCGGTACGCGAGCGCCTGGGCGCCGGCGCGGCGGTCAATTCGTGGTCCGTCGTCCTCAATCCCGCTTCGGCCAACAAGCTGAAGGAGTGCGGGATCATGGTGCTCGACAGCCCCGAGGACCTGATCCCCAGCATGCTCCCGGCCTTCGGCGCCAAGGCGGATTCCAAGCGCTGGGACGACATGACCCTGGTGACCGACGCCCTCTACAAGGTGCGCGGCGCCGTGCGGAAGTTCCACTCGTCGGAATACATCCAGGCGCTGGCCAACGGCGATATCTGCCTGGCCGTCGGCTATTCGGGCGACATCATGCAGGCCAAGCGCCGGGCCGAGGAGGCCAAGAACGGGATCGACATCGCCTACGTCGTGCCCAAGGAAGGCGCCCTGATGTGGTTCGACACCTTCGCGATCCCGAAGGATGCCGCCCACCCGGCCGAGGCGCTGGCCTTCATCGACTACATGATGCGGCCCGAGGTGGCGGCGGCCAACACCAACTTCGTCTCCTACGCCAGCGGCAACCTCGCGGCCAAGAAGTTCGTGAAGCCCGAGATCCTGAGCAATCCCGGCATCTACCCGGACGAGGCGACGATGCAGCGCCTGTCCATCAACACGGCCTGGGACGACCGCACCCAGCGCTTCGTCACCCGCCTCTGGACCCGGGTCCGCACCGGGCGCTGACGCGGATCCCGGCCGGGACTCCGTCAGCGTTCCGGATCCGCCGGGATGCCGCTGTGGGCGAGCCACGCGCGGACCGCCGCGCGGGTCTCGCGCCCGGAATCGTTGAGCAGGCGCTCAGGGGTGGTGAAGAAGTACGGCTGGAAAGTCTTTCGCTGCGCGTTGCGCAGGGTCGGGTCGATCCCGGCCTCGAGCAGCCTCAGCACCCAGGGATTGGCCGCGCCGACCTGTGCCGCCACGTGGAGCAGCGAGTTGCCGGTGGCGTCGACCCGGCTCGGGTCCGCGCCGGCCCGCAGCAGCAGCCCGATCTGTGCCTCGCGCCGGTTCTGTACGGCGCGGAACAGCGGCGTCCACTGACCGCGCGGGCTCACCGGGTCGACCGGCGCGCCGTGGCGCAGCAGGATCTCCAGGTAGGTCGGATCCTCGACCATCGCCGCCATGTGCAGCGCGGTCTCCTGATCGAGCCCCGGCACAGACGGGTCCGCCCCCGCGTCGAGCAGGGCCGACAGCGCGCGCGGCCGCGCGTTCCAGATCGCCCATTCGAGCAGGGTGAGGTTCCGGCCGCCGCGGACGGAGAGATCCAGGCCGGGCGCCAGCGCGGCGATGCGCGCGACGTCACCGCGGGCGACCGCCGCGGCGATCGCGGCGAGCGGGGACGCCTCGAAGGCGCCGCTGTGGTCCCCGGTCGGGGTCTCCATGACCGTTCGCTCCTCGGCGCCGCCTGATTCGGCGCTGCGCGACGCGGGTCATGTGATCGATAAACACGGAGGCGCCGCAAGGCCCCCTCCGCAAGTGTCGCCGCCGGGGCGCACCGGCGGCGCACGACGTGGTCAAGAAGCGATCTCGCCGCGGCGCCGGTCGAGACCGTCCGCGGCGAGCCTCGTCGATCCCGGAATCGATGACCTAGTGCTTCAGATCGTCCGGAACCTTGCCGCCGTTCTCGGCGAGCTTCTGCATGACCTGCTTGTGCAGCCAGATGTTCATGCTGGCCGAATCGTCCTTGTCGCCGGTGTAGTGGAGCTCGTCGGCGAGCTGCTTGCGCGCGGCGAGGCCGGAATCGAGGCCCAGCAGCTTCATCAGGTCGACGATCGAGTGCCGCCAGTCGAGCGTCTGCGGGTTCTTCTCGGCGAGGCCGGTGAGCACCGCCGCGACGTCCACGGGCTCGCTGCGGCCGGCCGAGCCGGGGGCCGACGTGGAGGGCGTGCTCGTGCCGGCCTGGCCGCCGGAGCCGGCGTTGGGCGCGGGCGCGGCGTCCGCGGTGCCGCCACCGAACGGATGGAGGATCTTGCTGACGATGCTGCCGAGGAGGCTCATGGATCCGCTCCGATAATCGAGGCCCGATCTCCGCGTCGGGCGGCCATTCAACTGGCTGTGAGCCTTGGCGTTCCGCGATCCGGCAGGCTCGGGACGGTCGGCGCGGCGCGGCCCGGAGCGATCACGACCTCGGCCAGAGGGCGAGGACGAGCGCGGCCCGCTCCTCCGCGAGCGTGCCGTCCGGGACCGGGCGGCCCGCGCGGGCGTACCAGTAGCGCGCGTTGCCGTCGTCGCCCTCGACCCGGTGGAGATGGGCGTGGACCCAGGCCGCGTCGGACCCGTCGGCGTCCTGGACGAGGCGGTGCGCCCGCTCCCAGGCGGCGGAGGCCGGGCCGGACGCGTCCCGGGCGAGCCACCAGAGCGCGGCGAGCGGGGCGTCCCAGACGCTCGGCGGCTCGGACGCAGCGAGTGTCGCGGCGAAGGCGGCGGGGAGGCTCTCGGTCACGGCTGTCTCCTTCCCGGGCGTTTCAGCGGCCGGCGGCGCGCTCCGGCTGCCAGCGCCCGCGGCGCTGCCGGGCCGACCACGCGTAGCGGGCATCGCCGTCGAGGCGGTCGAGATGGTCGGAGAGGCGGTTGCGCTCGAGCCACGACAGGGCCGCCTCCAGCTCCGGGAGGGTCATGGTCGCGCGGCCCTTGCCGAGCACGCGCTTGAGAACGGCGTTGTAGCGGTGGGCGAGATTGCCGCCGCGGGGCACGCGCAGCGAGGTCTCGTCCTCGACCGCCTGGGCGGCCACCGCGGCGGCGAGCCGCTGGCGCAGGGTCCGCTCGGTGACGGAGGGCGGTTCGGGCGCGGGCGCCGCGGCGACCGGTTCGGGGAGGCGCGGGCGCAGCAGGGCGTAGCGCATCCCGATCGCGTTGCTCTCCAGGGGCGTGATCCCGCCCGGCTCGTCGTCGCGCCAGCGGGTCCGCTCCGGCACGACGGCGCTCGCCGGCCGCTCGCGGGGCGGCCGGACGCTGCTGCCCTGCTCGGTCTCGAGTTCGAGGCGGAACCGCGCGAAGAGCGGGTCGTCGGGGTGGAAGATCAGCGCCTGCTGCCCGTCGTAGGGGCCGGCATGGGGATCGACCCGGGTGGCCCGGGCGAGCATCTGCTCGAGCCAGGGCCGGGAGCGGATATGGGTCAGGGCCGCGACCACCGCGACCTCCGGGGCGTCGAGCCCCTCGTACGCCATCGCCACCGTCACCAGCACGGCCGGTTCCGGCGTGAGCCGGAACGCGGCCAGGGCCGCGTGGGCGTCGCCCTGGCCGGAGGTCGCGAGCCGGACATCGCGCGCGCCCTGCCCGGCCGGCATCCAGTCCCGCAGGGTCGCGAGATAGGCCCGCGCACTCGCCTGATCGGGCGCCACCACGAGGAGCTTGCCGAGCCCCCGGGCCGGTTCGCCGGGCGGGAGATCGCGCTCGGCCCGGCGCCGGGCGCGCAGGCGCTTGGTGGCGAAGAACGCCTCGCTCAGAAGGTCGCGGGCGAAGCCGGTCCGCAGGGCGGTGAACAGCGCGGGCCGAGTGGTGATCCGGACCGAGCCCGCGCCGAGCCGATGCGGCCCGACGCGCGGGCTGTCGCCCGCGATCCGGCCGCCCTCCAGCCAGCTCGCCTCGCCGTCGATGGCGCCGAACGTCACCGGCAGCACCGCCCGCTCGGCCAGCGCCTGCGCCCGCGAGTAGCCGATGACCGCGAGGCCGGGGGCGTCGAGATCGAGTTCCGGCCCGCGGCCGGGCGCGGCGGGCTGGTAGGGCAGTCCGAGAATCCGCCGCCCGTCCGCCCGCTCCAGCGTCCCGGACAGGTACAGGCGCACGGTCGCCGCCTCCATGACGGGCAGCATCGCGCGGGACCACGCGCCCGCCTCGGCATCCTCCGCGGAGGCTTCGTCGGCGCCCGGGCGACCGGGGACCGGCAGGTGATGAACCTCGTCGACCACCAGCAGGGTGCGGTGCGCCCGCGCCTCCGCGAGGTGGAGCGCCGGGGCGGCGGCGACCGCCTGATAGGTGGTGACGTAGCCGGCCAGACCCCGCGCCGGGTCGCGCTCGTTGTCGGCGGCCCGGACGCTGAGGGCGTGCCCGAAGGCCGCGCGCCACAGCGGGTCGGCGAAGGCTTCCTCGGCCTGCAGCCGCAGGGAATCCCGCGGCACCACCCAGACCACGCGCTCGACGAGCCCCGCCTCGATCAGCCGGTGCGCGGCGATGACCGGCAGCAGCGACTTGCCCCCGCCCGGCGTGACCGCCGCCAGGATCTTCCGGACATGGGCCGCCTCCCCGCTCGCCATGGCCGCGACCAGGGCCATCAGCGTGCGCTGGTGCGACCGCAGGGACGGGGCGGGACGGGTCAAGGGCCGGCGAAGCAGGGCGACATCGCCACACCGTGGCCGATCCGGATTCCTTTGTGAATCCCCGGAGTCGCGGAACGTTCGCGTTTTCGTCCCAATGGCGGAGCCGCGGGCACCGCGAGGCCGGAAGAGGGTCGACTCTGCAAGCGCGGCCGCCCGTATCGCGGCGACGCCGAGCGAAACCGCCCCGCTCTCCACGATTGCCGCGTCCGGTGAGGCGGATCGGTCCACCATAAGCGTTGACACCCGGCCCACCCCTCACCATAAGGGCGCCGCGGGCGATGCCCGCCTTGGGGGAATGTCCCGAGCGGCAAAGGGGGCGGACTGTAAATCCGCTGCGTAAGCTTCGTAGGTTCGAGTCCTACTTCCCCCACCAAGTTCTTCCCGATCCCGTCAGCCTTGTTTCGCCAGCGCGGCCTCGATGCGCGCGGCCGCGGCGGCCGAGAAGCCCTTCCCCTCGAGCCCTTGTCCCGCGGCCGCCTGACCGGTGAGCGAGCGGCGCTTGCCCCCCGGCAGATGCGCCTGCCGCAGGGCGTGGGCGTCCCGGTGACTGGCATGGGTGATCGCGATGGCCAGCGCGTCGGCGGCGTCCGCGACGCGGAACTCGGCCTTCGGCAGAAGGAAGCGGACCATCGCCTGGATCTGCACCTTCTCGGCGTGGCCGGAGCCCGCGACGGTCTTCTTGATGAGGTTGGGGGCGTACTCGAACACCGGCAGTCCGGCGAGGGCCGGCACGAGCAGTGCCATCGCCCGCGCATGGCCCAGCTTGAGCGTCGCCTGGGCGTCCTTGTTGACGAAGGTCTCCTCCACGGCGACCTCGTCGGGCCGCACGGCCTCGACGACGCGGCCGATCCCCTCGAACAGCTCCCGCAGCCGCAGGGCCAGCGGAAGCTCCCCGTCTGAGGTCACGACCCCGCAATCGCCGTAGGTGAGCTTCGTGCCCTGCGCGGTGATCAGGCCCCAGCCGGTTCGGCGGAGTCCGGGGTCGATCCCGAGAATGCGGACGGCGCTGGTCATGAGGCTCCACGGCTCGGTGAACGGCCCGAGGCTGCCGTACGTATCGTGAACGCTTGGTTTCACCAAGGTTCCGGGCGCGGAAGCGGTCGGCCGTGGCCGGCCCGGCACGGTGCCGGGTCGAACTCACCCCCGGCGACCGAGGAGGATCAGCGCCGTTCCGGCGAGGCAGACCGCGCTGCCCGCGAGGTCCCACCGGTCGGGCCGCTGACCCTCCGCGAGCCACAGCCACAGGACCGAGGCCGCGACGTAGACGCCGCCGTAGGCCGCGAAGGCGCGCCCCGCCGCGGGGCTGTCCACGAGGGTCAGGAGGGCCGCGAAGGCCGCCAGCGAGGCGAGGCCCGGCAGCGCCCACCAGGCCGACCGCCCGAGCCGCAGCCAGGCCCAGAACGCGAAGCAGCCGGCGATCTCGGCGAGGGCGGCGGCCGCGTAGGCGAGGAGGGTCATCGCGTCAGCTTGGCACGGCGCACCGCGCGGGACGAGTCCAGCGCCGGGGACGGATTGCGACCGGCATTAAGCTCCCGGCAAGGAGGATCCGGTCGAGTGTCGCCATGAGCACGCATGCGAGCACCCGCGAGACCCAGGGCGACCGGCTGCTGTTTCCGGGGGACGCCCGCCTCCGCGACGCCGTCCTCGCCTGGATCGAGGCGCTGGCGCGGGAGCGGCGGATGTCGTCCAACACCGTCGAGGCGTACGGGCGCGACCTCCGGCAGTTCCTCCACCACCTCGCGTCCCGTCAGGGGACGCCGACGATCCCGATGCTGATCGGCCTCAAGGTGCGGGACATCCGCGGCTTCATGGCCGCGCGCCGGGCCGACGAGGTCTCCGGGCGCTCGCTGATGCGCATGCTGGCGGGTCTGCGCTCCTTCGCGCGCTTCCTCGAGCGGGAGGGCTTCGGCACCGTCTCGGCCCTGGGCGGTGTGCGCTCGCCCAAGGTCCCACGGCGGCTTCCCCGTCCCCTGCCTGTCTCCGCCGCGGTGGCGCTGACCGATACCGCGATCCGCGCCGGCGAGGAGCGGGAGCCCTGGGTCCTCGCCCGGGACGCCGCCGTTCTGGCGCTACTCTACGGCGCCGGGCTGCGCATCTCCGAGGCCCTGGGCCTGACCCGCCGTGACGCACCCCTGCCCGGGGTCGATCAGGTCACCGTGCTCGGCAAGGGCGGCAAGCAGCGCATGGTGCCGATCCTGCCCGTCGTGGCGCAGGCCGTGGCGGACTACGTCGCCGCCTGTCCCCTGCCGCTGCTGCCGGAGGGACCGCTGTTTCTCGGTGCCCGGGGTGGCCCGCTCTCGCCGCGCATCATCCAGTACACGGTCGCGCGCGCCCGCGGCGCCCTGGGCCTGCCCGAGAGCGCCACACCGCACGCCCTGCGGCATTCCTTCGCAACCCATCTCCTGGCGCGCCAGGGCGAACTCAGGGCGATCCAGGAACTCCTGGGCCACGCCTCGCTCTCCACGACGCAGCTCTACACGCAGGTCGACGCCGCCCGCCTCATGAGTGCCTACGCGGCGGCCCATCCGCGGGCTGGCCATTGAGCAAGATTGCTAAAAACTTCGACTTCGAGAGCCTTCATCATCGTCTATAGGCGCGTCTTCCGGTTCGCCCAGTGCAGAATCCCGCTCTTTAAGAGCTTCGTCACGATCTTCAGCCAATATGGGCAACGAACGGGATGGGGTTGGGCGGGCGTCATGGATCTTCAGGATGGGAGGGCGCCGGCACGTGTCGTAATCGCGGATTGCGATCCGGGCCGCCGCGTCTCCCTGAGAGAGATCGTCCTGCGATTCGATCCCAGCGCGGTGATCGATGAGGCGACCTCGGGTCAGGCGCTCTGCGACATCCTCCTCCGCCACCGTCCCACCCTGGCCTTCGTGGGAATGCAGCTCGACGATCTCAGCGGCCCCGAAGCCGTCGCCGTCGCGCGCCGGGCGGGTGCGGAGCCCCCCTGCCTGGTGCTGGTGGCGACCCGCGTGCTGCCGCACTGGCAGGAGATCGCTACGAGCCTCGGCGCCTACGAAGTCCTGAAGACGCCCCTCGACCCGAGCCATATCGAGCCGCTGCTCCACGCGGATGCCCGCCGTCGCGCACCGACCCGGGCCCTGCTCGCCTGCTCGACTCCGGCCGGGCGGTCGGCCATCAGCCGCGTCGTGGCGCGCAGCGGGTTCGCGATCGAGCTCGACGAGACGGATGACGGCCGCCACGCCCTCAAGCAGCTGAAGCTCGCCGCCTACGACTTCGCCTTCATCGACGTGAAGCTCGGCGGCATCGACGGGCTCGAACTGGCCTGCCAGATCCAGCCCCTCGGCCTCCCGACCCGGATCACCCTGCTGACCACATCCGAGCTGGAGCCCGTCGCTCAGGCTGGCCGCTACTTCGGCGTCGACGCCGTGCTGCGGATGCCGTTCTACGCCCGCGACATCGACCTCGCCCTGCACAACGCGCTGGGCCTGCGCCGGCCGTATCTGCTGAACGCCCTGACGGCCCCGCCCGCGCCGAGCGCGCTGCTGCGGATCGCCGACCTGCCGAATTCCAGGCGCAAGATCGCCTGACCCCGCGCCGGGCCGTCGCTCTGCGGGCCAGTCAGGTTCGAGGCGCGCGGTGTGTGACGGAACGCGAAGGCCCCTTTCCCGCAGGGGAGAGGGGGCCTTCGCGCAGGCGGTCGAGCCCGCCGAGGTAGCAATCCGCGCAGCCGTGGGCCTTGGCCCGTCAGACGTGGATGGCGCGCTTGTTGACCGCCAGCGCGGCTTCCTTGACGGCCTCGGTCAGCGTCGGGTGCGCGTGGCAAGTGCGGGCGATGTCCTCCGACGAGGCGCCGAACTCCATCGCGACCGCCACCTCGGCGATCAGGTTGCCGGCATCCGCGCCCACGATGTGCACGCCGAGTACCCGGTCGGTCTGGGCGTCGGCCAGCACCTTCACGAACCCGTCGGTGGTGCCGTTCGCCTTGGCCCGGCCATTGGCCGTGAAGGGGAACTTGCCGGCGTTGTAGGCCACGCCGTCCTTCTTCAACTCCTCCTCGGTCTTGCCGACCGAGGCGACCTCCGGGAACGTGTAGACCACGTTCGGGATCACGCCGTAATTCACGTGGCCGGACTGGCCGGCCAGCATCTCGGCGATCGCTACGCCCTCGTCCTCGGCCTTGTGGGCGAGCATCGGGCCGGCAATCACGTCGCCGATGGCGTAGATGCCGGTGACGTTGGTGGCGTAGTGGGAATCGGTGAGGATCCGGCCCTTGTCGTCCCGCTGGACACCGACCGTGTCGAGGCCGAGGCCCTCCGTGTAGGGCGTCCGGCCGATGCAGACGAGGACCACGTCGGCCTGCAGCGTCTCCGCCGTACCGCCCGCGGCCGGCTCGACCGTGACCGCCGCGCCGCCCTTCTTGCCGACCTCGACGCCCGTCACCTTGGTGGACAGCTTGAAGGCGATGCCCTGCTTGGTCAGGATCCGCTGGAACTGCTTGCCGACCTCGCCGTCCATGCCCGGCAGCACCCGGTCGAGATACTCGACCACGGTCACCTCGGAGCCGAGCCGGCGCCAGACGGAACCCAGCTCCAGCCCGATCACGCCGGCGCCGATGACGAGGAGCTTCTTCGGCACCCGGTCGAGTTCCAGGGCGCCGGTGGAGGAGACCACGACCTTCTCGTCGATGGTGACGCCGGGCAGGCGCGCCACGTCCGAGCCGGTCGCGATGACGATGCTCTTCGTCTCGAGCATCTGGTTGCCGCCGTCCTCGGCGATGACCTCGACGCGGCCGGCGCCGGCGATCCGGCCGGTGCCGTGGAAGGTGTCGACCTTGTTCTTCTTGAGCAGGAACTCGACGCCCTTGGTGTTGCCGGCGACGCCCTCGGCCTTGAAGGCCATCATCTTCTTGAGGTCGAGCTTCGGCGTGCCGACGTCGATGCCGAGATCGGCGAAGTGCGTGTTGGCCTCCTCGAAGGCCTCGGACGCGTGCAGCAGGGCCTTTGACGGGATGCAGCCGACATTGAGGCAGGTGCCGCCGTGCGTCGCGCGCTTCTCGACCACCGCGGTCCGCAGGCCGAGCTGCGCCGCGCGGATCGCGCAGACGTAGCCGCCGGGGCCGGTGCCGATGACGACGAGATCGTAGGACATGAGGCTTCGCTTCCGCTCGGTCGTGCCGCGTGCGAGACGGGCAGGGAATGTCAGGTGGGGCTTGGCCTCAGCGGCCGCCGCCGATGTCGAGGATGGCGCCCGTGGTGTAGGAGGCCTCGTCCGAGAGGAGCCACACGATCGGTGCGGCCACCTCCTCGGCGGTGCCGGCCCGCTTCATCGGGACGCCGGGGCCGAGACGCTCGACCCGGTCCGGCTCGCCGCCGCTGGCATGGATCTCGGTGGCGATGATGCCGGGCGCCACCGCGTTGACGCGGATGCCGTCGGCGGCGACCTCGCGGGAAAGCCCGATCGTCAGCGAGTCGATGGCGCCCTTGGAGGCCGCGTAGTCCACGAACTGGCCGGGGCCGCCGAGGCGCGCCGCCACCGAGGACAGGTTGACGATCGCGCCCCCTGCCCCTCCGCGCTTGATCGACATGCGCCGCACCGCCTCCCGCGCGCACAGGAAGCTGCCGACCACGTTGGTGGTCATCATGCGCTGCAAGCGGGCGACGCTCATGTCGGCAACGTCAGACTTCACGTCGACCACGCCGGCATTGTTGACGAGCGCCGCGAGGCGGCCGAGGCCGTCGGCCGCCTTGAACAGGGCGATGACGTCGGCCTCGTTGCCGACGTCGCCCTTCACGGCGAGCGCCCGTCCGCCCTTGGCCGCGATCGCGTCCACCACGCCCTGCGCGGCGGCGGTGTCCGACACGTAGCTCAGGCAGACGGCGTAGCCGCGCTCCGCCAGGAGGAGCGCCACCGCGCGGCCGATGCCGCGGCTACCACCCGTGACGATCGCGACCCTGTTCTCAGCGCTCGACATGGCTGCCTCAGAGGTCCAGCACGAGGCGCGCCGGATCCTCCAGCGCCTCCTTGACCCGCACCAGGAAGGTCACGGCCTCCTTACCGTCGACGATGCGATGGTCGTACGACAGGGCGAGGTACATCATCGGCCGCGCCTCGATCTTGCCGGCGCGGACCACCGGGCGCTCCTCGATGCGGTGCATGCCGAGGATGCCGGATTGCGGCGCGTTGAGGATCGGCGTCGACATCAGCGAGCCGTAGATGCCGCCGTTGGTGATCGTGAAGGTGCCGCCCTGCATCTCCTCGATGGAGAGCTTGCCGTCGCGGGCCTTCTTGCCGAAGCCGGCGATCTTCTTCTCGATGCCGGCGATCGAAAGGTCGTCGGCGTCGCGCACCACCGGCACGACGAGACCCTTATCGGTGCCGACCGCGATGCCGATGTGGTAGTAGTTCTTGTAGACGAGGTCCTGCCCGTCGATCTCGGCGTTGACCGCCGGCACGTCCTTGAGGGCGCCGATCACCGCCTTGGTGAAGAAGCCCATAAAGCCGAGCTTCGTGCCGTGCTTCTTCTCGAAGATGTCCTTGTACTGGCTGCGCATCGCCATCACGGCCGACATGTCGACGTCGTTGAACGTCGTCAGCATCGCCGCGGTGTCCTGCGCGTCCTTCAGGCGGCGCGCGATGGTCTGGCGCAGCTTCGTCATGCGCACGCGCTCCTCGCGCGCGGCGTCGTCCGGCGCCGAGGGGGCGCGCGGCAGGGTCGGACGGGCCTCCTTGGCGGGCGCCGACGGGGCCGGCCCCTTGGCGATGGCGCCGAGCATGTCGCCCTTCGTGACGCGGCCGTCCTTGCCGGACCCGCTCACCGACGACGGGTCGACACCCGATTCCCGGGCGAGCTTGGCCACCGCCGGGCCGTTGTCTCCGACCGGGCGCTGCTGGGCCGCGGGGGCGGCGGCATCGCCGTGGTTGCCGTAGCCGGCGGACGATTCCTGGGCCGGGGCCTCGGCCTTCGCGGGCGCGGCGGCCTTCGGGGCCTCGCTCCGGCTCTCGGCCTTGGTCTCGGCGCTCTCCTTCGGGGCGGCCTTCTTGGCCGTGCCGCCGCCGGCTCCGGCCTCGACGATCGAGCCGAGCAGGGCACCGGGCTCCACGGTCTCGCCGTCCTTGACCAGGATCTCGCCGAGCTCGCCGGCCGCCGGGGCGTTCACCTCCAGGGTGACCTTGTCGGTCTCGAGCTCGACGATCGGCTCGTCGGCCGCGACCGTGTCGCCGGGCTTCTTGAACCAGCGGCCGATCGTGGCCTCGCTCACGGATTCGCCGAGGGTTGGGACGAGGATGTCGGTTGCCATGCTCTCTTCTGCCCCGCGGGGGGCCTCCTCTGGATGTCGGGCCGCGACGTCAGCGCCGCAGGATCAGGGATGGAACGGGCGAGACGGTGTACCGGAAGCCTGCCTGCGCCATCAGGACGGGATCTGCTTCGCCGAGCGCCTCGGCCCGGGCCGCGTCGTCGGCCTCGACCAGGGCGAGGCCCCAGGTGCCGCCGGACTCGAAGACGGGTCCGACCGCGATGGCGGTGCCGGCGGCCGCCTGCTCCATCCAGTAGCCGGAATGCGCCGAGAACAGCGCCTTCTCGGCCTCCGTCGCGTCGAACGGGAAGCTCGGGCGGGGCGGTTCCAGGCGGAGCAGGAAGTAGGCCATGGCCGGACGATCAGACCGCCAGGGCCTCGTTGAGGAAGGCCTGGAGCTGCGCCTGGTGCTTCGACATCTGGCCGACCGCCGTGGAGGCGGAGGCCGGACGGCCGACGTAGCGGGCGCGCTTCACCGCGGAGCCGGCTTGGCCGAGCACCCACTCGAGGTAGGGCTCGACGAAGGACCAGGCGCCCATGTTCTTGGGCTCCTCCTGGCACCAGATCACGTCGGCGTTGCGGAACCGGGCCATCTCGTTGGCCAGCGCCTTCAGGGGGAACGGGTAGAGCTGCTCGACGCGCATCAGGTAGATGTCGTTGAGGCCGCGCTTCTCCCGCTCCTCCAGCAGGTCGTAGTAGACCTTGCCGGAGCACAGCACGACGCGGCGGATCTTGTCGTCGCGCACGAGCTTGTTCTGCGCGCCCTCCTCCTCGGCGTCGTCCCAGAGGACGCGGTGGAAGGTCGAGCCCTCGGCGAGCGCGTCGAGGTTCGACACGGCGCGCTTGTGGCGCAGCAGCGACTTCGGCGTCATCAGCACCAGCGGCTTGCGGAAGTCGCGCTTCAACTGCCGACGCAGGATGTGGAAGTAGTTCGCCGGCGTCGTGACGTTGGCGACCTGCATGTTGTCCTCGGCGCAGGCCTGGAGGTAGCGCTCCAGGCGGGCCGAGGAGTGCTCGGGCCCCTGGCCCTCGTAGCCGTGCGGCAGCAGCAGCACGAGGCCCGACATGCGCAGCCACTTGCGCTCGCCGGACGCGATGAACTGGTCGATCACCACCTGGGCGCCGTTGGCGAAGTCGCCGAACTGGGCCTCCCAGAGGACCAGGGCGTTCGGCTCGGCGAGCGAGTAGCCGTACTCGAAGCCGAGCACCGCTTCCTCGGAGAGCATCGAGTTGATGATCTCGATCGCGGCCTGCCCCTCGCGGATGGCGTTGAGCGGCGTGAAGCGCTGCTCGTTCTCCTGGTCGATCACCACCGCGTGGCGCTGCGAGAACGTGCCGCGCTCCACGTCCTGACCCGACAGGCGGACCCGGTTGCCGTCGAGGAGCGTCGCCCCGAAGGCCAGGGCCTCGGCGGTCGCCCAGTCGATGCCGACCCCCGTTTCCACCGCCTTGGCGCGGTTGTCCATGAAGCGCTGGATCGTGCGGTGCAGGTGGAAGCCGGGCGGCGCCTGCGTGATCCTGCGCCCGATCTCCTGCAGGGTCCCGGCCGGCACGGCGGTGCGGCCGCGGCGCGGGTCGTCCACGTCCTCGTGCACGGCCTTCACGCCGGACCAGCGGCCGTCGAGCCAGTCGGCCTTGTTCGCCTTGTAGTTGTTGGCGACGTCGAGCTCGTTGTCGAGCATCCCGCGGAACTCGGCCTTGCGGGCGTCGAGCGCCTCCTGGGTCACCGAGCCGTTCTCGACGAGCTTGCGGCCGTAGCTCTCCAGCACCGAGGGATGCTTGCGGATCCGCTGGTACATCTTCGGCTGGGTGAAGGCCGGCTCGTCGCCCTCGTTGTGGCCGAAGCGGCGGTAGCACAGCATGTCGATCACGACCGGCTTGCCGAACTTCTGCCGGTACTCCACCGCGACCTTGGCGGCGAAGGTGACGGCTTCCGGATCGTCGCCGTTGCAGTGGAAGATCGGCGCCTCGACCATCTTGGCGACGTCGGACGGGTAGGGCGAGGAGCGGGAGAAGCGCGGATCGGTCGTGAAGCCGATCTGGTTGTTGATGATGAAGTGGACCGAGCCGCCGGTGCGGTGGCCCTTCAGGCCCGACAGGCCGAAGCACTCCGCCACCACGCCCTGGCCCGCGAAGGCGGCGTCGCCGTGGATCAGGAGCGGCAGCACCGTGCGGCGCTCGATGTTGGGCTTGGCCCACTGGTCCTGCTTGGCGCGGACCTTGCCGAGCACCACCGGGTCGACGATCTCGAGGTGGGACGGGTTGGCGGTGAGCGACAGGTGGACGTTGTTGCCGTCGAAGGCGCGGTCCGAGGACGCGCCCAGGTGGTACTTCACGTCGCCCGAGCCCTCGACCTCGGCCGGGGAGGCCGAGCCGCCCTTGAACTCGTGGAACACCGCCCGGAAGGGCTTGGCCATCACGTTGGTGAGCACGTTGAGCCGGCCGCGATGGGCCATGCCGAGCACGATCTCGCGCACGCCGAGCGCGCCGCCGCGCTTGATGATCTGCTCCAGCGCCGGGATCATCGCCTCGCTGCCGTCGAGGCCGAAGCGCTTGGTGCCGGTGTACTTGAGGTCGAGGAACTTCTCGAAGCCTTCGGCCTCGATCAGCTTGTTGAGGATCGCGCGGCGCCCCTCGGGGGTGAAGGAGATCTCCTTGTCCTTGCCCTCGATGCGCTCCTGGATCCACGCCTTCTCGGCGGGATCCGAGATGTGCATGAACTCGACGCCGAGGGTCTGGCAGTAGGTCCGCTCCAGGATGCCGACGATCTCGCGGATCGTGCCGAACTGCAGGCCGAGGACGTTGTCGAGGAAGATCGGACGGTCCCAGTCGGCCTCCTCGGTGAAGCCGTAATGCTGCGGGTGCAGCTCCTCGTGATCGCCCCGCGGCGCGAGCCCCAGCGGGTCCAGCTTGGCGTGCAGGTGGCCGCGCATCCGGTAGGAGCGGATCAGCATGATCGCCCGCACCGAATCCTTGGTCGCCTGCTCCACCGACACGCCGGTGGTGGCGGTGACGCTGTCCTGCGGCTTGCCGGGCTTGGGCTCCTTGGCTTCCCGCGCGACGATCTTGTCGCCGATCGCCTTCTCCAGGGCGCCCCAGTTGCCGTCGAGCGCCGAGACCAGCTCGCCGTTGAGCGGCACCGGCCAGTGCGGCTTCTCCCAGGAGGCGCCGGCGGCGTTCTTCTCGACCAGGGTCTCGTCCTCGCCGAGCCCCTTGAAGAAGGTCTGCCACTCCGGATCCACCGAGGACGGGTTGCGGGCGTAGGCCGCCTGCAATTCCTCGATGTAGGCGGCGTTGGCGCCGTACAGGAACGAGGTTTCGAGGAGCGCTTCGTTCACGTCCTGGCGTGCCATGGTGCGTCCATCCTGATCGCGCTGGCAGGCTCCCCTGCCCTCCGGGCTCCCCGTCAGCGCGGCGGAGCGCCTTCGAACCGAAACGGGGCGGGTGACCGCCCCGCTGAGATCGTCTGCACGCCCGATATGGGCGTCGCGGCCCTGCGATGGCCGCGACGCAGGCGCGCGGGCCTTTAGCCCTTCAGCACCTCGACGAGCGTCGAGCCCAGCCGGGCCGGCGACGGCGACACGCGGATGCCCGCGGCCTCCATGGCGGCGATCTTGTCCTCGGCGCCGCCCTTGCCGCCCGAGATGATCGCGCCGGCATGGCCCATGCGGCGGCCCGGAGGCGCCGTGCGGCCGGCGATGAAGCCGACCATCGGCTTCTTGCGCCCGCGCTTGGCCTCGTCCTTGAGGAACTGGGCCGCCTCCTCCTCGGCCGAGCCGCCGATCTCGCCGATCATCACGATCGACTCGGTCTTCGGGTCGGCGAGGAACAGCTCCAGCACGTCGATGAACTCGGTGCCCTTCACCGGGTCGCCGCCGATGCCCACCGCCGTGGTCTGGCCGAGGCCGGCATTGGAGGTCTGGAACACCGCCTCGTAGGTCAGCGTGCCCGAGCGGGACACGATGCCGACCGAGCCCGGCCGGAAGATGTTGGCCGGCATGATGCCGATCTTCGACTCGCCGGCCGTGACGATGCCCGGGCAGTTCGGCCCGACGAGGCGCGACTTCGAGCCCGTCAGCGCCCGCTTCACCCGCACCATGTCGAGCACCGGGATGCCCTCCGTGATGCAGACGATCAGCGGCACCTCGGCGCTGATCGCCTCGCAGATCGCGTCGGCGGCGCCGGGCGGCGGCACGTAGACCACCGAGGCCTCGGCGCCGGTGGCCTCGCGCGCCTCCGCGACCGTGTCGAAGACCGGCAGGCCGAGATGGCTGGAGCCGCCCTTACCGGGGCTCGTGCCGCCGACCATCTTGGTGCCGTAGGCGATGGCCTGCTCGGAGTGGAAGGTCCCGTTCTTGCCGGTGAAGCCCTGGCAGATGACCTTGGTGTTGGCGTCGATCATCACCGACATGATCAGGCTCCCTTCACGGCGGCGACGATCTTCTGGGCGGCGTCGTCGAGGTCGTCCGCCGGGATGACGTTGAGGCCGGAATTGCGGATGATGGCCTTGCCCTGCTCGACGTTGGTGCCCTCGAGGCGCACCACCAGCGGCACCTGCAGGCCCACCGCCTTCACGGCCGCGATCACGCCGTTGGCGATCACGTCGCACTTCATGATCCCGCCGAAGATGTTGACGAGGATCCCCTTCACGTTCGGGTCGGCGGTGATGATCTTGAACGCCGCCGTGACCTTCTCCTCCGAGGCGCCGCCGCCGACATCGAGGAAGTTCGCCGGCTCCTCGCCGTAGAGCTTGATGATGTCGAGCGTCGCCATGGCGAGGCCGGCGCCGTTGACCATGCAGCCGATCGTGCCGTCGAGCGCGATGTAGGCGAGGTCGTACTTGGACGCCTCGATCTCCTTGGCGTCCTCCTCGGTCTCGTCGCGGAGCGCCATGATGTCCGCGTGCCGGTAGAGGGCGTTCGAATCGAAGGCCATCTTGGCGTCGAGGCACTTGAGGTGCCCGTCGGCGGTCAGCACCAGCGGATTGATCTCGAGGAGGCTCATGTCCTTGGCCACGAAGGCCGCGTAGAGCTTCTCGGTCAGCGCGGCCGCTTCCTTGGCCTGGGCGCCCGACAGGCCGAGCGCCTTGGCGACGGCGCGGCCGTGGTGGGGCATCACGCCGGTGGCCGGGTCGACCGCGATCGTGTGGATCTTCTCGGGCGTGTCGTGGGCGACCGCCTCGATGTCCATGCCACCCTCGGTGGAGACCACGAAGGCGACGCCGCCCGTGGCGCGGTCGACCAGCATCGAGAGGTAGAACTCCTCGGCGATCTGGGCGCCTTCCTCGATGTAGAGGCGGTTGACCTGCTTGCCGGCCGGGCCGGTCTGGATGGTCACCAGCGTCTGGCCGAGCATCTCGCCGGCGAACTGCTTGACCTCGTCGATCGACTTGGTGACGCGCACGCCGCCCTTGGCGCCCTCGGGCGCGCCCTTGAAGGTGCCCTTGCCGCGGCCGCCCGCGTGGATCTGGCTCTTCACGACCCAGACGGGGCCGCCGAGCTCCTTGGCGGCGGCCTCGGCCTCCGACGGGTTGAAGATGGCCACGCCGCGGGAGACGGGCAGGCCGAACTCCTTCAGCACGGCCTTGGCCTGATATTCGTGGATATTCATCGGAGCCTCGTAAGGAGGAGCGAATAGGTGGCAGCGGGCGGCGCGTAGAGAAATCGAGTGATCGAGATTCGAATCTCCGACCGCTACGCGCTGCCCGGTATCCGCTTACCGGTCAGGCGAGGCTGCTGTCGACGCCCTTGCAGGCCTCGATGAGTCCCGTCACCGAGGCGACCGACTTGTCGAACATGGTCTTCTCGGTCGCGTCGAAGGTCACCTCGAGCACGCGCTCCACGCCGTTGGCACCGATCACGATCGGCACGCCGATGAACATGCCCGTCACGCCGTACTGGCCGTCGAGGTAGGCGGCGCAGGGCAGAACCCGCTTCTTGTCGCGCAGGTAGCTCTCGGCCATGGCGATGGCGGAGGCGGCGGGCGCGTAGAAGGCCGAGCCGGTCTTGAGCAGGTTGACGATCTCGCCGCCGCCCTTGCGGGTGCGGTCGACCATGGCGTCGAGCTTCTCCTGGGTGGTCCAGCCGAGCTTGACGAGGTCGGTCAGCGGCACGCCCGCCACCGTCGAGTAGCGGGTCAGCGGCACCATGTCGTCGCCGTGGCCGCCCAGCACGAAGGCCGTTACGTCCTCCACCGACACCTTGAACTCCTCGGCGAGGAAGTGGCGGAAGCGCGCCGAATCGAGCACGCCGGCCATGCCGACGATCTTGCTGGTCGGGACGCCCGAGAACTTCTGCAGCGCCCACACCATGGCGTCGAGCGGGTTGGTGATGCAGATCACGAAGGCGTCCGGCGCGTGGGTCTTGATGCCCTCGCCGACGGCCTGCATGACCTTGAGGTTGATGCCGATCAGGTCGTCGCGGCTCATGCCGGGCTTGCGCGGCACGCCGGCGGTCACGATCACCACGTCGGCGCCCTTGATGGCGGCGTAGTCGCTGGCACCCGCGTAGGTCGCGTCGAAGCCCTCGACCGGGGCGGCCTCGGCGATGTCCAGCGCCTTGCCCTGCGGCACGCCGTCGACGATGTCGAACAGCACCACGTCCCCAAGATCCTTGAGGCCGGCCAGAAGGGCCAGGGTGCCGCCGATCTGGCCGGCGCCGATGAGCGCGATCTTGTTGCGAGCCATGTCGGATGTGTCTCCGCTGCGTTCGACTTCGGTGATGCGTTGCGCGAGGCCGGGGCCGCTCGTCCGTCAGGGTCCGAGGCCGGATTCGCCACTCTGAAATCTGCGCGGCTGTGTGGCCGAAAAGCACCGTGGCTTCAACCCGATGAGGGCCGCGCGGGCGGCGCGTCCGGGCCGTCGGATCGCCCTCGAGCGTCCCGACGGTGCCTCCGAAACGTCAACGTCGCGAGTGTTTTAGGTGCAGTGCACCCTGGCGCGGGACGGCCGCGAAGCCGCGATGACAGATCTGAAATCCTGTCATTTCGGGTCGCGGCGGGCGGCGTGCGGCGCGGGAGGGCGCACGAACGACGAAGGCCCGGACGGTCTGTCCGGGCCTTCGAGAGAGCCTGTGGGTACGCGCCGGATCAGAGGATGCCGGAGCGCAGGACCCGCTGGATCGCGTGGATGACGGCCCCGAACCGGGCCTCGATCAGGTCGCGCGGCACCTCGGCATCGTGCTGGATCGCCAGCGGATGCGTGAAGCGGTAGCTCGCGTCGAAGATGTAGGCGATCGCCCGTTCCCGGTCCCGGGCCGAGAAGATCCCGGAGGTGATGCCCTCCTCGACCACGCGCTCGACGAGGCTGCGCAGCCGCACGCGGTGCCGCCGCGCGATCGGCCGTGCCGAGACGGTGGCGTCGAGATGGACCGCGAACAGGTTCGGCTCGTCGAACAGGGCGTCCCGCTGGACCGTCGCGAGGGCGGTCAGGAGGCGCTCGATCTTGTCGTCGGCGGGATCGGGCGCGTCGGCGATGCCGGCGAGCCGGGCTTCGACCTCGCGCAGCCAGCGGCCCGCCACCGCGTCGAGGAGCGCGTCCTTCGACGGGAAGTAGCGGTACACGTTCGCGTGCGTCATGCCGGCCTCGGCGGCGACGGCCACGACCGTCACGCGCTTGGGCCCGAGCCGCGAGAGGTGCTCGGTGGCGATCCCGAGGAGCCGCACGTCGGCCGCGACCGGCGCCCGCGGGCGGGCGGGACTGGCCGCCTCACCGCTCTCGCGGAGTGTGCCGGATTCGGCGTCGGCGACGGTGATCTTGGCCTTGGCGCTGAGCGCCTCCTCCTTGGACCCGTCGGACTCTGGCTTGAGGAAAGGAAGCGGAAGGCGGGAAGTGGACAGGTGGTAGGGCGAGACGGACCCCCATCATACCGGCTGAAGCGTCCCGGCGCTTCGCGTTGACGTTACGGCTTCCCCCCGGGAGCCCGGTTACCTGAGCGGATTAGGACCGCTTAAACACCCCTATGTGTCAGTTTGCCTTGAGAAGGCAACAAATTTTTCTCGTTATCACCTGCGTCAGAAGCGGTTCTTCCACGCCCGTAAGGCGACGAACACCGACTCGGGATCGCTTTCCGGCGGAAGGTCGACGGATCGCGCCAGGGCCGGCTGCCCGCTGCGCAGGAACGGGTTTGTCGCCCGCTCCGCACCCATGGTCGACGGGATGAGGAACCGCCCCTCCGCCTGGGCGCGCTCGGCCTCGGCGAGGCGCTTCCTCAGCTCCGGGTTGTCCGGATCGGCCGCCTGGGCGAAGCGCGCGTTGGAGAGTACGTAGTCGTGGCCGCTGAAGACCCGCGTCGCGTCGGGCAGGTCGTCGAAGCGCCGCAGGGAGCGGTAGAGGGTCTCGGGCGGGCTCTCCATCACGCGCCCGCAGCCGAGGGTGAACAGGGTGTCGCCGGCGCAGACGAGGCCGGCTTCCGCGAACCAGTAGGTCACGTGGTCGGCGCAGTGGCCCGGCGTCTCCCAGACCTGCGCCTCGAGGCTGCCGACCGTGACCGTGTCGCCCTCCCGCACGGTCAGGTCCACCTGTGGGACCGCGTCGCCGGCCCTGGCGGGGGCGACCACCCGGGCGCCGCTCGCCCGCTTCACCTCCGGGATGCCCTCGACATGGTCGGCGTGCCGGTGGGTCACGAGGATGTCGGTCAGCCGCCAGCCGGTCTCGTCGAGGGCCCGGAGGACAGGTCCGGCCTCCGGCACGTCGATCGCCGCGCAGGCGCCGGTCTGCGGATCGCGGATCAGCACGCCGATGTTGTCGCTGCGGCAGAGGAAGGTGCGAATCTCGGTCTCGGCGGCCATCGGACGGGGTCTCCCAAGAACGCGAACGGGCGCGAAGCGGCGCGAAACCTGTTGCCGTGAACAGGTGATGGTCCGGCGAGGTTCCTCCGGCGCTTGCCGCGCGGCGCGCGGCTCACCATTGGTTACGACGACCGTTCCGTCCGCGATCTCCTGTCCCTCCATGCGCCTCGACGTCAACGGCTTGCGGGCCTTCTACGCCAGCCCTCTGGGCCGCACGACGCACCGCGTGGTCGGCCGCGCGCTCCACGATTTCCTCGGCTCGGTCTCGGGGCTGCGCGTCCTCGGGATCGGCTACGCGACGCCGTATCTCGGCCCGGTCCACTGCATCGCCGAGCGCACCCTCGCCTTCATGCCGGCCTCGCAGGGCGTGGTGAACTGGCCGGGCACCGGGCGCTCCTGCGCGGCGCTCGCCGATCCCACCATGATGCCGCTGCCGGAGGCCGCCATCGACCGGGTCATCCTGGTCCACGCCCTCGAATCGGTGGAGAGCCCGACGGAGCTGCTGCAGGAGGTCTGGCGCACCCTGACACCGGGCGGTCGCATGATCCTCGTGGTGCCGAACCGCCGGGGCGTCTGGGCCCGCCGGGAGGCGACGCCCTTCGGCCACGGCCAGCCCTACAGCCGCTCGCAGCTCGGGCGGCTCATGCGCGACACGCTGTTCTCGCCGGTGAGCTGGGCCGAGACCCTGTACATGCCGCCGGCCCGCTCGCGCCTGATGCTGCGCACCGGGCCCGCCTGGGAGTGGCTCGGCACCGGCCTGTCCCTGCCCTTCGCGGGCCTGCACGTGGTCGACGCGACGAAGCAGCTGTACCGGCCGGTGGCCGTCCAGCAGGTGCGGCGCGCCCGCCGCCTCGCGCCGGCCCGGGTGCTGGTGCCGGCCCCCTCCCCGGGCTGACCTCGATGAGCCTCGACTTCACCACCCAGCAGTTCCTGCTCGCCCTGTCGGCGCTGTTCTCGATCGTGAACCCGGTCGGGGGCGCCTTCATCTTCGCGCAGGTGGCGGGCGCCTTCAGCCACGCCGAGCGCGTGCTGCTGTCGCGCCGGATCGGCGTCTACGCCGCCCTGGTGATGCTCGGCGCCCTCTGGGCGGGCACGCCGATCCTGAACTTCTTCGGCGTCACCCTGGGGGCGCTGCGCATCGCCGGCGGCCTCGTGGTCATGTCGTCGGCCTGGACCCAGCTGAACCGGCCCGAGGCCCGGGAGGCGCGCAAGCAGGCCGAGGCCTCCGGGTCGGCGGGCCGCGGCCCGGCCCCCGCGGAGCCGCCGGGCGACCCGGCGCCCGGCCCCCTCTCCGACATCGCCTTCTTCCCCCTGACGCTCCCGTTCACCACCGGGCCGGGGACGATCGCGGTCGCCATCACCCTGGGGGCCAACCGGCCGGAGGCCTACGCGGAGCGCTTCGGCTTCTACATCGGCGTCACGCTGGCGGCCCTCGCGGTCGCCGCCACGGTCGCGGTTCTCTACGCCTCCGCCGACCGGGTCGTCGCCTTCATCGGCCCGGCCCGCGCCCGGGTGATGGGCCGCCTCTTCGCCTTCCTGCTCCTGTGCGTCGGGACCCAGATCTTGGTGAACGGCCTCATCGACGTGTTCGCGCCCCTCGCCGCGGCGCGGTGACGACCGGGTCACCGCCGACAGGGCCGGGCAAGGCCCGCATCCCAGATGACCCGCGCGGATTCCGGCCGGCCGAATCGATCGAATTGCGGACGATGTCCAGGATGTTGTGTGTTCATGCAGATGTAATAGTCGTAATTCGCTCATTATTGCATATTCTATAAATATAAATCTTCATTAACGATCTCATTCTAGAGCATTCGTCGAGAAGAGATCCGATTTTTCGAGGCTTGCGTCCTCCCTAGGTCCGAGCATGATCATGCATGGCCCTCGGACGCGGCGAGGAAGACTTGCGGCCGGAGCCGTCGGCGAAGCGGATCCAGCAACGGAGTGCAGATCGTGGCGACGGACGTCATCGCGGAACCCGAGCGTCGGCCGTCCGCATCCGGGCCTCGAGCACGAGGCGGCCGCGCCTCTGGCGACCCGTGCACGACCGGATCCCGCGCGTGAGGCGACCGGCATCCCGGGCGCGCCGTCGAGCCGGCGCGCGCCGCGTCCCGCCCACGCGGGCCGTGCGGCCCGGCCCGAGCCCGTGAACCCCCGAGATCCCGCAGCCCGGTGCCGCGCGCGGAGCGCGCGTCCGGCGGCCACCCCGCGCGTATCAGCAAGGAGACACCGCATGACCGACACGACGCAGAGCAAGGTTCCGGCCTGGTACAGCCCGGACGAGATCCAGGACATCCAGCGCGATCTCCTGGGCGCCGCCGCGAAGGTTCTCGTGCTCTGCCTCGGCGGCAAGGGCGGCGTCGGCAAGACGACCATCGCCCTCCAAGTGGCCGATCTCTGCGCGGAGGTCGGTCCGGTGCTGGCAATCGACACCGACCCGGCCAACCGGCACTTCCACACTGCGCTCATGCAGGAGACCACGCCCGGCAGCGACAACTTCGTCCCGCGCCGTCCCGGCATCACCGCCATCCGGCAGCGCCTGCGCGCCGAGGACAGCACGGGCCGCGTCGACCCGACCCTGTGCCAGGACCTGATCGAGCGCGTGACCGAGGCGGCCGAGCGCCTCGTCGTGGTCGACTTCCCGGCCGGCGACACCGAGACGACCCGCCGCTGCACCGAGATCATCGTGGAGAGCTGCCGGGAGGCGAATGTCCGCCTCGCGGTGGTGGTCGCGGCCGGCGCGGTCGATCCCACCGCCCTGGAGGTCCTGCGGGAACTCCGGCCCATGCTGATCGAGTGCGACCGGGCGATCCTGGCGAAGAACACCGCCCAGGCGACCAATTTCGACTATCTCGAATCGTCCGACCTCGTGCGATCCCTGCGGAAGCAGTCGAACTTTCGCGTCATCGAGATCGAGCGGATCGGCGAGCGGCTGATCGAGGCGCTGCGGGTGCAGAACACGACCTGGCAGGCCTTGGCGAACAGCGCGCCGATGCGCCTGCGGGTCGAGGGCCGCCGCCTGCGGCGCAACTTCCACACGGCGTGGCGGGATGCCCTCCGGCCGTGACCAACCTCGAGCGGTTCTACCGGTCGGTCCACGGCCGCGATCTCCAGCCCTGGGAGCGTCAGCTCGCCGTGCGGATCGCGGCCGCCCTCAACACCACGACGGACGACGACTTCGTCGTCCACCTGCTGCTGGTGTACATGTCCACCAACGCCATCACGAACATGTACAACGAGCTGGTGGCGGCGCGGAACGGTCTCGCCGAACACAACCGGGACCTCATCGGGGCGCTGACGGCGGACCTGCGGCGCAACAGGCTGATCACCGCCGTTCTGCTCGGTGCGGCCGCCCTCGGCGTGCTCGTGAGCGTCGGGATCCTCTCCACTGTCCTCAACCTGTCTTACGGGTCCGCGGCCAGCGCGGCGCGCCTCGCCGCGGCGCTGGAATCCTGCGAGGTGCGCGGCCCAGCCGGCGCCCAGCGCGGCCTCGGTCGCTGAGCCGAAGGAACCCGCCGTCGGCTCACTCGAGGCGGACGGACACGCTGTCGCTGGCGCCGGTCGCGTCCAGGACCGAGATCCGCGCGAAGCCCGCGCCCCCCGGGGCCCACTCGGCCTTCCGCCGCGGCGTCTGCACGACCGGCTGACCGTCGACCAGCCAGGTGAGCGGCGGCACGCCGCCCAGGGCCTTGAGGGCGAGACCCGGGCCGCCCGCCGCGGCGCCGTGCCGGTCCGCCGCGAGGCCGAGATCGATCCGCGCCCCGTCCGGCGGATAGGCGATCCGCAGCGCCGGTCCCGCCGCCTCGGCCGCCTCGCGCCGCAGGTGCCGCAGCGGCGGCGGCAGGCCCGCCGTCCCGACCACCAGCGCGTCCCGCGGCTGGGGGACCGGCTCGGTCTCGATCCCGAGGCGCGCGAAGGCGTCGAACAGGATCGGCGCCGCGACGGTGCGGCCCACCAGCCCCGGCACAGCGGCGCCGTCCGGGCGCCCGGCCCAGACGACGATCGTCGCGTGACGGTCGAAGCCGGCGGCCCAGGCGTCGCGGTACCCGTAGGAGGTGCCGGTCTTGTAGGCGATGCGGTTCGGAAGGGCGTTCTCCGGCGGCGGCGTCCCACGCAGGATGTCGGCGACGTACCAGGCCGCCACGGGCTCGGCGACGCGGTGCCGGGATTCGGCCGCGACCCCGTCGGCGCGGCGCAGCAGGTCCGGAACCGCGCCGCCGCGGGCGAGCCCCGCGTAGAGCCGGGCGAGGTCGGTGACCGTGATGCCGAGGCCGCCCAGCGCGACCGGCAGCCCCGGGGCCGCCTCCCGCGGGAGCTGGATCCCAGCCCCGGCGGCGCGCAGCCGGGCGATGAAGCGGGCGGGACCGACCGCGTCCATCAGCTCGACCGCCGGCACGTTCAGCGAGAGCTGCAGGGCCCGCCGGGCCGTGACCGTGCCCTGGAAGGTCAGGTCGAAATTCTCCGGCGCGTAGCTCGCCGAGAAGCGCGCCGGGCGATCCTCCAGCAGGGTCTCGGGATGCGCGAGACCGTCCGCGAAGGCCATGGCGTAGACGAAGGGCTTCAGCGCGGAGCCGGGCGAGCGCACCGCCAGGGTCATGTCGATGGCGCCGCGCCGGGCGGGGTCCAAGTAGCCGGCGCTGCCGACCTGGGCGAGCACCCGGCCGTCGCGGTTGTCGAGGACGAGGATCGCGGCCGAGAGGTCCGGGCCGGCGGCGGCGGCGCGCTCGGCCGCCAGAGTTTCCAGCCGCTCCTGCAGGCGCCCGTCGATCGCGAGGCGGATCGTGGCGGCACCGGGATCGGCCGCCACCGCCTCCTCGGCGGCGTGCGCCGCGAGCATCGGGAACGGCTTGCGCGTCGTCGGCACCGGCTCGGCCCGGGCGGCCTCGGCCTCCGCCGCCGTGAGGATGCCCCGCGCGACGGCCACCGCCAGGACCCGGTCGCGGGCGGCGCGGGCGCGCTCGGGGAACCTGTCCGGACGGCGGGTCTCGGGCGATTGCGGCAGGGCGACGAGCAGGGCCGCCTGCGCGGCGGTCAGCCGGACCGGCTCGCGCCCGAAATACGCAACGCTCGCCGCGCGCACGCCCTCCAGCGGGCCGCCGTAGGGGGCCAGCGCCAGGTAGAGGTCGAGCAACCCGGCCTTGCCGAGGCGCCGCTCCAGCGCGACCGCCCGCGCCATCTGGCGGAGCTTGGCCTCGAGCGACCGCTCGCGCCGCGGCTCGACGAGGCGCGCCACCTGCATCGACAGGGTGGAGGCGCCGGACACGATGCGGCCGCGGGTCAGCCACTGGCCGGCGGCGCGCAGCACCGCGGCCGGGTCGATGCCGGGATGCGCGGCGAAGCGGCGATCCTCGTAGGCGAGCAGCATCGCCCGGTAGCGCGGATCGACCGCCTCCGCGGTGACCGGCAGGCGCCAGCGCCCGTCCGCGGTCGCGAAGGGGCGCAGCAGCGTGCCGGACCGATCCAGCACCACCGTCGAGCGTGATTCGGCCGCGGCCAGGTCGAGGGGCGGCAGCGCGTCGGCGTAGCGCCAGAGCGCGGCGGTGCCGGCCCCCAGGAGGCCGAGACCGAGCGCCGTCGCCCCGAGCGCCGCGCGCAGGCCCCTCGCCCGCTTCCGGGGAGGCGCCGACGCGCGCGGATCCGACCCGTCGTGCGGCACGCATCCTCCCGGTCTCGGCTCCGACGGCGCAGGATCCCGTGTTCCCGCGCGCCCGGCAAGCCCCCGGCGGAGCCGGCCTCTAGGCCGTGCCGACGCCCCGCAGGTCCTCGAAGGCGGGTCGATCCGGCCGATTCATCCGGATCGGGAACGGCACGACGTTGGAGGGCATCGCGGCTGCCGGTGTCTCAGGGGGCTGCGCCGCCTTGCGCGCCTTGCCGGGCTTCGCCCAGCGCTCGATCCGCTTGAAGTAGGTCCGCCTCGCCAGCCAAGCCGGAACTCGCCTGCCCTTCCGCATGATCTGTCCCTCGCCGTTGCGTACCGAGTCCCCCTCAGACCCGCGCCCCGAACGCGTCAAGCGGTTCGAATCACGGCTGTATTCACGATACGAGCGGATCCCGGGGAGCACCGCATCCCCCGTTTGGGTGACGCGGGAGGCTTGGCCGCGACCGTCAAGCCGCCGCGTTCTCCTTCGCCCGCTCCAGCGCGAGCTTCGTGACGGCCACTTGGTCGACCTTGCCGGTGCCGAGCATCGGGATCGCGTCCAGCACCACCACCTCGGCGGGGATCGCGACGTCGGAGGCGCCGCGGCCCTTGGCGAAGCTCTGGTAGGCGGCCCGGGTCGCGCCCTTCTCCTGCGTGAACAGGATCAGCCGCTCGCCCTTGCGCGCGTCCGGCACCGCCGCCACCGCGCTCGGACGGTCGGGCCACAGTTCGGCGGCCAGCGTCTCGATGCCGGCGAGCGACACCATCTCGCCGGCGATCTTCGCGAAGCGCTTGGCCCGACCCTTGATCGTGACGAAGCCCATCGGGTCGATCGCCACGATGTCGCCGGTGTCGTGCCAGCCGCCCGGCGGCGGCTCCAGCACGCCGGGCTTCTCGGCGCGCAGGTAGCCCAGCATGATGTTCGGCCCGCGCAGGGACAGGCGGCCGCCCTCGTCGATTCCCGGCACCGGCTCGAGGCGGGTCTCGATGCCGGGCAGGATCCGCCCGACCGTGCCGAACCGGTTGAACATCGGCGTGTTGAGGGCGACGACCGGCCCGCACTCGGTGACGCCATAGCCCTCCAGGATGCGCAGCCCGAACTTCTCCGCCCAGGTCTTCCGGGTGGTCTCCTTCACGGCCTCGGCACCGGCCACGACGTAGCGCAGGGAGCGCAGGTCGTAGGAATGGGCCGACCGCGCGTAGCCCGTGAGGAACGTGTCGGTCCCGAACAGGACGGTGCTGTTCGAGCCGTAGATCAGCTCCGGCACGATCCGGTAGTGCAGCGGCGACGGGTAGAGGTAGACCGGCACCCCCGAGACCAGGGGCAGGACCAGCCCGGCCGTGAGCCCGAAGGCGTGGAACACCGGCAGGACGTTGAACACCTTGTCCATCGGGCCGAAATCGATCCGGGCCGCCACCTGCGCCACGTTGGCGAGCATGCAGCGGTTGGCGAGCACCACGCCCTTCGGCGTGCCCTCGCTGCCCGAGGTGAACAGCACCGCCCCCGGATCCTCGCCGGCGCGCGCCACCAGGGGGCGGCGCGGCGCCAGGAGGCCGCGGATCTTGTCCCCCGTCGTGATGCCGGCCCGCACGTCCTCCAGGTAGATCAACTCGACCGAGCCGCGGATCGCCTCGACGAGCGGGCCCAGCCGTCCCTTCTCGATGAAGGCCCGGGAGGTCAGGATCTTGCTGACCTCCGCGGCCCGGCAGGCCGAGAGCACGTTGGCGGGGCCAGCGGAGAAATTGATCATCGCCGGCACCCGGCCCGCGGAGGCGAGGGCGAACAGCGTCACCGCGGCGCCGTTGGCGTTCGGCAGCATGACGCCGATCCGGCCGCCCACGGGCGCCAGCGGCATCAGCTTGCGGCCGAGGATGTTGGCACCCATCACGAGCCGGCTGTAGCTGAGGCGGCCGCCGACCGGATCCTCCAGGGCGTTGCGGCTCCAGCCGTGGCGCTCGCCCGCCTCGATCAGCGCCGCCATCAGGCCGCGGTCGATGTCGGCGGTGCGGAACACGAGGTCCGACATGATCCCGTAGAGGGCGGCGCCCGCCGCCTGCCGCCGCGCCTTGCCCTTGAGCGCGGGGTCCACGGTCAGCCGCACCGGCGGCATCACCGTCACGGTCACCTTGGGCCACCAGCGGCGGCGCACCTGCCCGCGCGACAGCCGCGAGAAGACGGTGCGCTCCAGGCCGTCGAGCTTCACCGGGACGACCATCGCTCCCGACTTGTCGGCGATCAGCCCGGCGCCGTCGTAGACTTTCATCAGGCTGCCGGTGACCGTGAGCCGGCCCTCGGGGAAGATGATCAGGGTCTCGCCGCTCTTGACCGCGTTGATCAGCGTCCGGGTGGCGAGCGGCCGGGTCGGGTCGAGCGGCATCGCCTTGGTGATGCGCAGGAACGGGCGCACCCACCAGCGCTGCGCGATCCCGCTGTCGATAGCGAAGACCGGCTCCTGCTCGAGGAGCGACAGCGCGAGCGGTGCGTCGAGGAACGAGACGTGGTTGAGGGCGATGATGGCGTTCGGGCCGGCCGCCGCGAGGTTGTCGAAGCCGCGGACCTCCAGCCGGTAGAAGGCCCGGAACAGGATCGACAGGAAGTCGCGGAACGGGCTCGTCGGCAGGGTCGCGAACACGAGCGCGCCGACGATCAGGTTCAGCACCGCCACCACCGCCAGGAGGCTCGCGATCGTGAGGCCCGCGCCCTGCAGCGCCGCGAGCGCCAGGGTGCCGGCGACCATGAAGGCCGCCGTCATGACGTTGACCGCGCCGATGATCCGGGCGCGCATCGCCTTCTCGGCCCAGGCCTGCACGGCCGCGAAGGACGGGACGATGTAGAGGCCGCCGGAGATCGCCAGCCCGAGGAAGTCGATCCCGGTGCGCAGGCCGTGGCCGGTCTGCAGGAAGCCGAGGGGGCCGATCGGCTCGGCGGGCGGTGCCGGCAGGTGGCCGATCGTCCACGCGAGGTCGAGGCCGAACAGGCCCATCAGCACCGCGCCGACCGGCGTCGGCAGCAGCACGATCCGGCCGCTGGCGAGCCACGAGGCGAGGCCGGAGCCGACCGCGATGCCGATCGAGAACAGCGCCAGCAGCAGCGTGATCACCGTCTCGGTGCCGTTGAAGGCGCCGCGCACCAGTACCGGCAGCAGCGACAGCACCACCACGCCGACCAGCCAGAACCAGCTCACCGTGAGCGAGCCGCGCCACAGCCGCGTGTCGGCCCAGAGGTCGCGCAGCAGCGCGTAGGTCGAGCGGGCGACGTTCGGGTCGACGCGCAGGTCCGGCGCCCCCTCGCCGGTCGCCGGGATCATCCGGGCCGAGAGCCAGCACAGGACGGCGAAGCCCATCACCAGGACGCCGAACACGAGTCCCGAGCCGCCCATCGCCGAGGCCGCGCCGGCCGCGATCGTGCCGAGCAGGATCGCCAGGAAGGTCGCCGCCTCCACGAGGGCGTTGCCGGCGGGCAGCTCCTCGCGCCGGAGATGGTCCGGCAGGATCCCGTACTTGATCGGGCCGAACAGCGCCGCGATCGTCCCGAACAGGCCGAGCGCCACGAACAGCACCGGGATCGAGTGCAGGAGGAAGCCGAGCACGGCGGTTCCGGCCGCGAAGATCTCGGCGAACTTGAGCCGCCGCGCCATCAGCGCCTTGTCGTAGCGGTCGGCCCACTGGCCGCCGAGACCCGACAGGATGAAGAACGGCCCGATGAACACGGCGCTCGCGAGCGTCACGAGGACGCCGGCATGGGCGTCCGCCTGGCCGCCGATCCCGAACAGGATCAGGAAGGCGAGCGCGTTCTTCAGAAAATTGTCGTTGAACGCCGAGAAGAACTGGCACCAGAACAGCGGCGCGAAGCGCCGCGCAGACATCAGGGTACGGAACATGGCGATCTCTCGGTTCCGAACCTGACTGGCCCACGAGAGACCGTCAGGTCAAATCGGACCGAGGCGAACGCACAGGGATCGCGGGGGCCGCGCGGCCGGGCCGTGTGGACCGGCACGGCTCAACGCCGCCCGGCCGTCGATCCGCTCCCGCGCGTCAGGCCTTATGGACGAGCCGGCCGCGCCGCGCGACGGCGGCCCCGGCATGCCGGGCGATGAACGCGTGCAGGGAGGCGCCGAGATCGTAGGACCAGTACACGTGGGCCGCGAGCGTCGTGAACACGAGGAGCGCGGCCCCGACCGCGCAGGCCGGCACGAGCAGCAGGCCGGTCAGGACCATCCCGACGGCGGTCCGCTCGGCCAGGGACGCCTGCGGCCAGGGATCGATCGGGAGCGAGAAGAGGGAGAAGCGTCGTCCAGTGCGCATGGCTGCGACCCTCGATGGTTCGGCATGACGCGGTACAGGCAGTCAACAGCGGCCGCGGTCGGACGTTGCGTCCCGGTCCGCGAAATCGGTATCGCGATCGCTATCCCCGTGACGTTCCGGCCCAATCGGGCGGCGCAACCGAGCGCGCCGCACCGTGTTGCCGGTTCGGTCTGTCGCGGATGAGGTCGGTATGGCACGGGTTGCGGTCGTTACGGGGGGCACGGCCGGAATCGGGCTCGCCACCGCGCATGAATTCGCCGCGCGCGGCTGGTCGGTCGCGGTGATCGCGCGGGATCCCGGCCGTCTCTCCGCGGCCGAGCGGGCGCTCGCCGCCTACGGGCAGCCGGTGCTGGCGATCGGCGCCGACGTCGCCGACCCGGAGGCCGTGGACGCGGCCGCCGAGCGGGTCGAGCGCGAGCTCGGCCCGATCCGCGCGTGGGTGAACAACGCCATGTCGACGGTGGTGAACCCGGCCGACCGAATCACCCCGGACGAGTACCGGCGGGTGACCGAGACCACCTATCTCAGCCAGGTCTACGGGACGCTCGCCGCCCTGCGCTACATGAAGCGGCGCGACCGCGGCGCGATCATCCAGGTCTCGTCGGGCCTCGCGATCCGGGCGGCGCCCCTGCAGGCGCCCTACTGCGCGGCCAAGTTCGCGGTCTCGGGCTTCACCGACGCCCTGCGCTGCGAGCTGCTGCACGACCGGGTCAATGTCAGCCTCAGCGTGATCTACCTGCCGGCGGTCAACACGCCGCAGTTCAACTGGGCGCGCAACCGCACCGGCCACCGCCAGTACGCGCCGGACCCGGTCTTCGACCCGCGGCTCTGCGCCGACGCGATCCTGTATGCGGTCGAGCACCCGCGCCGGGAGGTCTGGGTCGGCCGGTCCTCGGTGATGATGGCGGCCGCCCAGGCGCTGGCGCCGGCGCTCGCCGACCGCAAGGCCGCCTCCATGTGGTCGGCCCAGCTCTCCAACGAGACCATCCCCGAGATGGCGGGCAATCTCGAGGCCCCCGTGCCCGGCCCGGCCGGGATCGACGGGCGCTTCTCCGGTCGGACCAAGGCGAGCCGCGCCGAGTTCGTCACGAGCCGCACCCGCGACGTCGTGGTCGGCGGCCTCGTCGGCTTGGCCCTCGTCGGCCTCGCCGGCACCGTCCACGCCGCCCGGTCGGCGCGCCGCCTGCCCGGGCGGACCTGACGGCTGTAACCGACCGCGCCGCCTGTTACACCCGTTCCGGTTGATAGGCGTGCCGCCGTCTCTGCGAGCGGAGCGAAGCAATCCAGCCGGCGCTACGCTCCCCGGTGTCGCGCTGCCCTGGGTCGCTTCGCTGCGCTCGCGATGACGGAGAGGGCGGCTGAACCGGGACCATCTATAGACACTGCCCCGAGGAAGGTCCCAGACGATGCCCGGCTATCTGCCCTTCGCGGGCGCCCTGAAGCTGCCCGCCTACACCTGCGACAATTGCGGGTTCTGGCAGCGGCACTTCGAGGTGCCGGCCGCCTGCCCGATGTGCCTCGACGCCCGCCACGTCGTGCCGCAGGACGGCTGGCGCTTCCGCACCGCCCGCGAGGCGCAGGAGGCCTTTCCCTGCCACTGGCGGGAGCTCGAGCCGGGCGTCTGGCGCTTCTGGAACGAGCCGGTCTCCGGCATCGGGCCGTCCGCCTATCTGATCCGGACCGAGCACGGGAACATGGGCTTCGAGGGCTGCCCGGTCTTCAGCGAGGCCGCCCTCGACCAGATCGAGCGGCTCGGCGGGATGGCTGTGCTGTCGGCCTCGCACCCGCATTCCTACGGGGCGCTGACGCAGCTCCAGGACCGGTTCGACCCGGAGCTGTGCCTGCCGGCGGCCGACTTCACGTGGAGCGCGGCGCTCCAGGTGAGCTGGCCCTACGACGATTTCCTCGAGCCGCTGCCGGGGCTGGAGCTGCACCGCACCGCCGGCCATTTCGATGGCCACGCGATCCTGTACGACCGTGGGCGAAAGATCTGCTTCTGCGGCGACGCCCTGAAGTTCGAACTCGACCCGGCGGATTTCCGACGCGCCACCACGATCTCGGCCCACAAGGCCTTCGTGCGCGGGGTGCCGCTCACGCCGAGCGAGCTGCGCCGCTACCGCGACGTGTTCGAGCGCCTCGACTTCACCCAGACCTGGACGCCGTTCGAGCCCGCCCGCAATTGCGGGCGGGCCGAGGTTCTGGCCCTGCTCGACCAGCTGATGAGCGGCCGATCGCACGCCGCGCCGGTGCCGCTCGACAGCCTGCGGGCTCAGGGCCGGTAAAGCGGGTCGTTCTCCAGGCGGATCGGCTGGCCGTGGGGCGTGGCCTCCGCGGCCCGCAGGAAGGCCTCGGTCCGCGCCGCGACGCTCTCGGGCCCCGCCACGCCCCGCTCGGCCAGGAGCGCTTCCAGCGTCGCGAGCCACGCGCCGTAATCGGCCGCCTGCTCGGGGGCCTCGGTGGGGCGGATCTGGCGGCCGAGGCGGTCCGCCCATTCCGACCACGTGAACAGCCCGGATTCGCGCAGGGAGACAACCAGGGCGAAGACCTGCGCCTCCCAGGGCGCCGCGAAGGGGCTGGGCGACGGCGCGGTCACGCGGGGTCCAGGTACGGTTCGAAGGCCGCCACCGTGACGACTCCGCCCGGGTCGCCGCTCTCGCCCCACAGCTCCTGCGCGGTGAAGGCGACCGTGTAGAGCCAGGTCGGGTTCTCACCCGACCCGTAGGCGTTGGTGTCGGGGAAGACGAAGACCCCGTCGACGCGCACGATCCGGCCGCGCTTGCCGCGCACGTAGCGGGGCAGCCGCGTGTGGCCGGTCGGGTGGATGTTGCGCGCCAGGACGGCGTCGCCGACCGCGAAGCGCGCCGGGGCATCGGCGGCGCGGCTGCTCGGGAAGCCGGCCCGAAAGCGCTGCTCCAGGCCCTCGCGGGCCAGGACCCGCGCGACGGGCTTGGCCTTCTCCGCGGATCGGCCGCTCGCCAGTTCGGCCGGCGTCACGAGCCCGGTGCCGACGACCTGCTTCTCCAGCGCCCTGAGCCAGATCTCGTAGTAGCTCGACGCGAGATATTCCGCCGGCGGCAGGGATTCGCGGTTGGCCCGGCTGCCGTCGAGGTTCCAGGCGCCCGTGTAGCCCATGGCCATGGCCAGCGCGAAGACGCGGCGCTCCCACGCGGCGTGGAAGACCGGCTCGTCCGGCTCCGGCACCACCGGCCCGAAGCCGTGCGCCCCGCCGAGATCCTGGGCTCCGTTCATACCGGCATCTCCGCGGGCGCGACCGGGATCGCCCTGGGCAGGCCCGTACCGATCATGGAATCGCGGGTGACGAGGGCGGCCAGGGCCTCCTCGGAGAAGCCCTCGGTCTCGGCCGGGCGCATCGGCAGGACCATGTAGCGGGTCTCGGCCGTCGAGTCCCAGACGGTGATGCGGGTGGTTTCCGGCAGCGTCACGCCGAACTCGGCGAGCACGCCGCGCGGGTCGATCACCGCCCGCGCCCGGTAGGGCGGCGCCTTGTACCAGACCGGGGGCAGGCCGAGCACCGGCCACGGGTAGCAGGAGCACAGGGTGCAGACGACGAGGTTGTGGATCTCCGGCGTGTTCTCGACCACCACCATGTGCTCGCCGCCGCGGCCGCCGATATCCAACTCGGCGATGGCCGGCGTGGCGTCGGCCAGGAGCCGCGCCCGGAAGGCGGGATCTGTCCAGGCCCGGGCCACGACCCGGGCCCCCGCGTGGGGGCCGACCTTGGTCTCGTAGAGCTCGACCAGGGCATCGAGGGCCGCCGGGTCGACGTAGCCCTTCTCGGTCAGCAGCGATTCCAGGGCGCGCACCCGGGCCTCGACCGGCGACAGGTCGCTGCCGTGGTGATGATCGTGGTGGTGATCGTGGTGGTGATCGTCGTGGCCATGCGCGTGCTGCGCGTGATCGTGGGTCATCCCGCTCTCCTGACGCTGCGCACTCTGCATCGACCGGCCCGCCGCTGCCAGCCCGGGGGCCCGGATCCAGCCGCCGTTGTCACCCCGGTCACCATGCTTAAATTCCCTGTCACAATTGGGAGCGTTTGGCATCGGTTCAGGATTCCACCGCTACCGACGTTAGAGCTATTCCAGTATACCAGCGTTGGAGGCGGAAACGTTCATGACTGAGGACGCTGCGGACCGGCCAGACGGAGGCGCGGGCACCCGGGACGGGGCCGGCTACGCCGCTTCCATCGGCCAGCACCTCGCCCTGCCGATCCGGGAGTATTTCAAGGTCGTGGAGCTGGAGCCCCTGCCGGCGCAGCTCGCGGCCCTGGTGTCCCGCTTCGAGGCGGCGATCACGGCGCACGGCGAGACGGTCCCCTTCGACTTCCGCGGCGACATCATCAAGGCCCTGCCGGCCCTGCGCACCTTCGCCCTGTCGCTCGTGGGCGACGTGAGCCGCGCCGACGACCTGGTGCAGGAGACCTTCGTGAAGGCCTGGGCCAACCAGCAGCGGTTCCGGCCCGGCACCAACTTCACCGCGTGGCTGTTCACGATCCTGCGCAACCAGTTCTACACCGACCTGCGCAAGACGCGGCGGGAGGTGGAGGACGTGGACGGGACGCATGCCGGGCAGATGACCAGCCCGTCCGACCAGGAGGATGCCAGCACCCTCAAGGTCGTCTGGGAGCGTCTCGGCGACCTGCCCTCCGCGCAGCGTCAGGCGCTGCTGCTGGTGGGTGCCGAGGGTCACACCTACGAGGAGGCCGCGGTCATGCTCGGTTGCCAGGTCGGCACCGTGAAGAGCCGGGTGAGCCGTGCCCGGTCGTCGCTCCTCGACACGCTCGGCGTCGTCGTGGCCGGGCAGGCTCCGGCCGCGTGATCGATGCGTCCCCGAGCGGCGCAGCCTGACGCTGCCGCGCTCCGCCACCGCCGCACCGAGCCGCCGCACGCAGGATGTGGATCCGCCGCCGGGCCCGCGCCGATCCTGTGCGCGTCGTCACGAGAACCGGACGCCGCGGCCCTTATGGTCGATGTCAGTCATCGATTCGGGGGCGCACATGCAGCACGTGTCCGCAGACAACGACAGGGTGGCGCAGTGGTGCGCGGCGCATCCCGTCCTTCTCGCCTTCGGCCTGTGCGCGTTCGGCCTCGCCGTCGTCGCCGCGGTCTGGGGATTCGGGATCCTCACGCCGGCCACGGCCACGGTCATCGCCTTCATCTATGTGGCCTGCCTGGGCGGCTTCCTCATGGAGTACCTCGGGATCAATGAACTCATCAGAGGTGTGAGATTCCTCTGGTTCGTTCTGACGGGCGTCTGGTGGCTGTTGACCTTCTGGCGGGCCTGACGGGGCCGTGGATCGCGTCTCCGCGTCTCCGCGTCTCCGCGTCTCCGCGTCACCGGATCGCCCGCGGTCTCCCGCAGGACGGGGGCGTCGGCAGGTCCGCTGCCGAACGCCGGAGGCGCCGAGACTCCGCGGGTCTCACACCGGCGGCCGGCGCAGGTGCCAGTCGGTCGCGCGCTGGTAGGCCTGTCCGATCCGCAGCGCCGTCGTCTCCTCGTAGCCGCGGCAGACGATCTGCAGCGAGAGCGGCAGCCCGGACGCGGTGAAGCCGTTCGGCAGCGCCAGGGCGCAGAGATCGAGCAGGTTGCCGAAACGGGTGAAGCGCGACGGGAGGTGCGCCTCGTCGACGGCGTCGAGCGCGACGGCCGCGCTCTCCGTGGTCGGCGTCAGGAGGGCGTCGATGCCCGCGAGGGCGGCGTCGTACTGCTGCTTCATCGTGGCCCGGCGGTGGAGCGTGCCGAGATACTCCTGGGCCGAGACGTTTGCGCCGGCCAGGATCCTGGCCCGGACGGCGTCGCCGAGCTGGGCGGACGGATCCTCCGCCAAATCCCCGTTGACGAAGTAGGCCTCCGCGTTGGTGATCTGGCTCATGGCCACGCAGTCGCTGAACCGGAACGGCAGGACGACGTCGACGATCTCGGCGCCCTGCCGGGCCAGGAGGTCGAGGGCCGCGTCGTAGGCGGCCAGCATGTCGGGGGCGACCCCGTCCCGCTCCGAGGCCGGCATCCGGCCGAGGCGCAGGCCGCGGACCCCGCGGTTCAGCGCCGGCCAGGGCGCGTCCGGCGCGACCCCGCGGGTCGTCGGATCGCGGGGATCGGGGCCGGAGATCGCCTCGTAGAGCAGCGCCGTGTCCTCCACGGTGCGGGCCAGCGGTCCGGGCGTGTCGAGGGTCATCGAGAGGGGCACGATCCCCCAGGTCGAGACGCGCCCGACCGTCACCTTGAGGCCCGTCAGCCCGCAGAAGGAGGCCGGCAGGCGCACCGAGCCGCCGGTATCGGTGCCGATGCCCCAGGGCGCCATCCGGGCCGCCACCGACACGCCGGTGCCGCTGCTCGACCCGCCGGGGGTGCGCGGCGTCTCGGCGTCCCAGGGGTTCCACGGCGTGCCGAGATGCTGGTTCGTGCCCCAGCCGCCGTAGGCGAACTCCACCGTGTGGGTCTTGCCGAGCACGATCATGCCCTGGCCGATGAGGCGCCGGGCGATCGTCGCGGTGCGCGCGGCCCGGCGCGCCCGGTGGGCGGCCGAGCCGCCCATGGTGATCCGGCCCTCCAGGTCGATCAGGTCCTTGAGCACGACCGGGACGCCGTGGAGCGGCCCCACGGCGTGGCCGGACCGGATCGCCCGGTCGGCCCCCTCGGCGGCGAGGCGGGCATCGGCGGTGAAGACCTCCGTGAAGGCCTGGAGCTTCGGCTCCAGCCGGTCGATCCGGCCGAGGAGGGCGTCGACGGCGTCGACCGGCGAGAGGGTCCGCGCCTGGATCGCGCGGCCGAGCTCGGCCGCGGAGGCGTGTACGGGATCGATGTCGGGCATGGGGTCACTGCACGCTGACGAGGGTGAGGTCGACGAACCAGGATTGCGGCGAGACGAAACCCTGGACCTTCTTGGACATCCCGCGGGGGTTGAGGTCGTGGACGACGAACAGCCAGGGCGGATTGTCCACGAGGCGCTCGTGGGCGACCTTGGTCTGGGCGTCGATCACCTTGGCGTCGGTGGTCTCGGCCAGCGCCTTGAGGGCGGCGTCGAACGCGTCGTCCTTCCAGGTGGGGAAGTTGAAGCCGGCCGGCGGGAACCGGTCGCCCGCGAAGTAGCGCGCCATGACGGCCGGGTCCGACGAGGGCGACGAGACGTTGAGCGCCATCGCGCCCTGGAGGGTCGGCGCGTCGGGAAGCGCGCGGCCGGCATTCAGCAGCACCTGCCACTCGACCACGTTGAAGGTCAGGTCGACGTTGCAGGCCTGCTTCAGGTTCTCCTGCAGGTACTCGTTCATCGGCATCGGCAGCATCTGCCCCGAGCCGGAGGAGGAGATCATCACCTTGAGGCTCAGCGGCTTCTTGTCGGTGTAGCCGGCCTCGGCCAGCAGCGCCTTCCCCTTCGCGGCGTCGAAGGTGTAGCGGTTCTTCGGGCTGCCGAAATTCGGGTCCCGGTCGTTCAGCCACCCGCTCGCGGGCTCGGCGGTGCCGTTGAGGAGCTCCACGATCCCGGCCCGGTCGATGCAGTAGTTCAGGCCCTGCCGGACGCGGACGTCCTTCAGCGGGCTGTCCTTGGCACCCATGTTGAAGAAATAGGGCCAGACATGCGGGTACGAGCCCGTGGTGATGGTGAAGCCCGCCTGCTTCATCGACGGGATCGCGTCGGGCGCCGGCACCTCGATCCAGTCGACCTGGCCGGCCCGCAGGGCGGCGACGCGGGCATTCGCCTCCGGGATCGGCAGCAGCCGGACCTTGTCGACCTTGGCCATCCGGTTCGGGTCCCAGTAGCCGTCGAACTTGGCGAGATCGACCGCCTCCCGCGGGGCGACGCGGGTGATCCTGAACGGGCCGGTGCCGGCCGCCGGCAGGGCCGCGACCTTGCTCCAGTCGCGCCCGGCCTTCTCGAAGGAGGCGGGCGAGGTGAAGAGCAGGTAGACCACCATGTAGGGGAAGTACGAGGCGACCTGGGTGGTGGTGATCTGCACGGTCGAATCGTCGACCTTCCTGTAGCTCCCGACCAGCGGCGCCCGCGCCCGGGAGATGCCCGCGCCCTGCGGCTCGAATTGCGGGCTGTCGTTCTTGAAGTAGCGGTCGAGGTTCCAGATCACCGCGTCGGCGTTGAACGGCGTCCCGTCGTGGAACTTCACGCCCTGGCGCAGGTGGAAGGTCCAGACCGTCTTGTCGTTCGGGTCCTGCTCCCAGCGCTCAGCCAGCGCCGGGACGATGCCGGCGAGCGTGGTGGTGCTCTTGAGGTCCCACTGCACCAGCCCCTCGAAGATCGGGTAGCCGAGGAAGCGCATCCCCTCGAAGCCGTTGTTGGGCATGCCCGTCGTGGTAGGGATGTCGCTCGCCGTCATGGCGATGCGCAGGACGCTCTCGGCGCTGGCCGATCCCGTCAGGGCCACGGTACCCGCCAGGGCGGCGGCAATCAGGCGGCGAGATGTCATCCGGATCCCAATCGTCGAAGTTGCGGCGCGCCGGGCGCAATTCCCGCGCCACGCTCAGGCTTAGGCCCTGCGTCCGGCGAACAGAAGATGCCGGACGTCGCCCCTTGCGCGTGGCGCCCGCTGCGCCACGATAATAAAAAATGCGAGTCGCCAGCCCGGACGGCCGGCCCCCGAAGGAGACGCCCGTGACCGACGAGACGCCGCGCGCCATGAACGGGGCCGAGAGCTTGGTCCGGACCCTCGTGGAGGGCGGGGTCGAGGTCTGCTTCACCAATCCCGGCACCTCCGAGATGCACTTCGTCGCCGCCCTCGACCGGGTCGAGGGCATGCGCTGCGTCCTGTTCCTGTTCGAGGGCGGGGCGACCGGCGCCGCCGACGGGTACGCCCGCATGGCCGACAAGCCGGCCTCGACCCTGCTCCATCTCGGGCCCGGCCTCGCCAACGGGCTGGCCAACCTCCACAACGCCAAGAAGGCGCGCACCCCCGTCGTCAACATCGTCGGTGAGCACGCCACCTACCACCGCGAGTACAACGCGCCGCTCACCTCGGACATCGAGGGGCTGGCCCATCCGATGTCCTCCTGGGTGCGGACCGGCATGAGCGCGACCGAGATCGGCTCCGACGGCGCCGCCGCCATCGCGGCCGCCCGGACCGCCCCGGGACAGGTCGCGACCCTGATCCTTCCGGCCAACACCGCCTGGGATCCCGGCGACGGCCCCGCGCCGGTGCCGCCGATCCCCGAGCGGGCGCGGGCCGGCGACGACGCAATCGCGGCGGCCGTGAAGGCTCTCCAGAGCGGCGAGCCGGTGCTCCTGCATCTCGGCGACCGGGCCGTGCGGGGCGAGGGCCGGGTCATCGCGGACCGGATCGCCCGCAAGACCGGCGCCCGGCTGATGGCGATGACCTCCAACGCCCGGATCGATCGCGGCGCCGGCACCGTGCCGATCGAGCGCCTCCCCTACCCGATCGACCAGGGCATCGACGCCCTGAAGGGCTTCCGCCACATCATCCTGATCGGCGCGACGCCGCCGGTGGGCTTCTTCGCCTATCCGGGCAAGCCGAGCCTGCTGGCGCCGGAGGGCAGCACCACGATCACGCTGGCCACGCCCGAGGAGGACCAGATCGACGCCCTCGAGCGGCTCGCCGAGGCCGTCGCGGCCCCGCCCGCCGAGCCGGTCGCCGTCGGGCCGCGGCCGAAGCTCCCGACCTCCGGTCCCCTCGACCAGGACACGATCGGGCAGGTGCTCGGCGCGCTGATCCCCGAGGGCGCGGTGATCTGCGACGAGTCGATCACCACGGGCCGCAACTTCTTCGCCCTGACCCGGGACGCCGCGCCCCACACCTGGCTCCAGCTAAGCGGCGGCTCGATCGGGCTGGGCATCCCGATGGCGACCGGCGCGGCCGTGGCCTGCCCCGACCGCAAGGTCATTAACCTGCAGGCCGACGGCAGCGGGCTCTACACGGTGCAGGCGCTCTGGACCCAGGCCCGCGAGCACCTCGACGTGGTGACGCTCGTCTGGTCGAACCGGTCCTACGCGATCCTGCGGGCCGAACTCACCAATGTCGGCGCGCTCAATCCCGGTCCGAAGGCGCTGGGCATGCTCAGCCTCGACGATCCGGCCATCGACTGGGTGAGCCTCGCCCGCGGCTTCGGCGTCGCGGGGCGGCGGGTCGAGACCCTGCCGGACTTCATCGAGGCGTTCCAGAACGCGCTGGCCAGCAAGGGGCCGCATCTCATCGAAGTGGCTCTGTGAGCGGGACGGCCTACGCCCTCCCCGGCCTCGACGGGCCGGCGGAGATCCGCGTCGACCGCTGGGGGCTGGCGCATATCCGCGCCGGCACCGCGCTCGACGCCTTCCGCGCGCAGGGGTTCAACGCGGCGCGGGACCGGCTCTGGCAGCTCGACCTCTGGCGCAAGCGCGGCCTCGGCCTGCTGGCGGCGGATTTCGGACCCGGCTACCTCGCCCAGGACCGGGCCGCCCGGCTGTTCCTCTACCGCGGCGACATGGCGGCCGAGTGGGCGGCCTACGGGCCGCAGGACACGCGGGCGATCGTCACCGCCTTCGTGGCGGGGATCAACGCCTACGTCGCCCTCACCGAGGCGCGGCCCGACCTGCGCCCGCCGGAATTCGCCGTGACGGACACGCGCCCGGCCCCGTGGCAGCCGGAGGACGTGGTGCGCATCCGCAGCCACGCGCTGATCCGCAACGTCCTCTCCGAGGTCGCCCGCGCCCGGGTGCTCGCCCGGGCTCGGAGCCCGGCGGACGGGCTCGCCGTCGACGACCTGCGCAAGCGGATCAGCCCGCCCCACGAGCCGGTCATCCCGGACGGGCTCGACGCCGCCGACTGGCCCGACGACCTCCTCGACGCCTTCAGGCTGGCCACGGCGACGGTGGGGTTCGACCCGGACCGGACGGCGGCGACGCGCGCCGAGGCCTGGGACTGGTCCAAGGTCGACGCGCACGGAACCGTCACGCGCGGTCCCCGCGCCGCGCCGAAGGAGCCGGCCGAGGGCTCGAACAACTGGGCGGTGGCGCCGTCCCGCACCGCCACCGGGCGGCCGATCCTTGCGAGCGACCCGCACCGGGTCTACCTGCAGCCCTCGCTGCGCTACGCCGTCCACCTCACCGCGCCGGGCCTCGACGTGATCGGCGCCGGTGAGCCGGCCCTGCCCGGCATCTCCATCGGCCATAACGGCCGGGCCGCCTTCAGCCTCACCATCGCGCCGATCGATCAGGAGGACCTGTTCGTCTGCGAGACCGACCCGGCCGATCCCGACCGCTACCGCTCCGGCGACGGCTGGGAACGGATCGCGCGCGTCGCCGAGCGGATCCCGGTGCGCGGCGGCCCGGACGAGACCGTGATCCTCGGCTTCACCCGGCACGGGCCGGTGCTCCGCGAGGAGAGGGGCCGCGCCTTCGCGCTTCGGACCGTCTGGTCGGAGCCCGGCGCTGCCGCCTATCTCGGCAGCCTCGCCTATCTCGGCGCCACGACGCCCGAGGCCTTCGGCGAGGCCCTGCGCCACTGGTCCGCACCCTCGGTGAACCAGCTCTACGCCGACACGGCGGGGCGGATCGCGTGGTTCATGGCCGGCAAGGCGCCGGTGCGGCCCGGCCACGACGGGTTGCTGCCGGTGCCGGGCGACGGCCGCTACGACTGGGCCGGCTTCCACGATCCCGCCGCCCTGCCCCGAAGCGTCGATCCGGAAGCGGGCTGGCTCGCCACCGCCAACGAGATGAACCTGCCGCCGGACTATCCCGCGGAGGACTGGAGGGTCGGGTTCGAGTGGGCCGAGCCCTGGCGCGCCCGCCGCATCCGGGCGGTCCTCGGCGGGCAGGACCGGCACAGCCTCGCGGACTCGCGGGCGCTCCAGGGCGACGTGGTCTCCGAGCCGGCCCGGCGGCTGGCCGACCTGATGCGCGCCCTGCCGGCGGCGGGCGATCCCGACGCCGCCGCGGCCCAGGCCCTGCTGGCCGCGTTCGACGGCGCGCTGCACCACGGCTCCGCGGCGGCCGCCCTCATCGAGGTGGTCTGGGTGCGGCACCTCCGCCCGGCCCTGGTCGCGGCGCTCGTGCCCGATGCCGGGACACGCCGCCTCCTCCCGCCCGGCGACACGCAGAGCCTGATCGAGCGGCTGGAGACCGGTCTCGACCCGGCGACCCGCGCGTCCCTGCTCACCGACGCCCTCGGCGCCGGCCTTCGCACCTGCCGGGAGCGGATGGGCGCCGACCCCGCGGGCTGGTCCTGGGGCCGCCTGCACCACGCGCTGTTCGCGCACCCGCTGACGGCCCTGGCGCCCGGATCCGGCTGGGACGTCGGCCCGCTGCCCGTGGGTGGCGCCGCGGCATCGGTCATGCACGCGGAGTACCGGACCGACACGTTCCGGCTCACCCATGGCGCCTCGTTCCGCATGGTCGTGGACGTGGGCGACTGGGACCGCTCGGTCTTCATCAACGTGCCGGGCCAGTCGGGGGACCCGGGCAGTCCGCACTACGCCGACCTGGCCCCGGTCTGGGGGCGCCAGGACTACGTGCCGATGCTCTACGGCCGCGCGGCCGTGGACGCGGCGACCGAGACGGTCATCACGCTGACCCCGAGCCCCGCCTGACCCGGCGGCCGGGACGGATTGGGACAGGACCTTGAAGATCTTCATCGCCGGCCTCGCCACCGAGACCAACACCTTCGCGCCGCTGCCCACCGGACGGTCGGCGTTCCACGCCGACTACGCCCGCCGGGACGGCAGCCGGAACCCGCCGAGCCTCAGCAATATCGGCCTCAAGGCCTGGCGCGCGCTGGCCGAGGCGGACGGGCACACCGTCGTCGAGAGCCTCTCGACCTTCGCGCAGCCCGGCGGGATCACCCTGCGGGCCGTCTACGAGGAGCTGCGCGACGCCCTGCTGGAGGACCTGGAGGCCGCGATGCCGGTCGACGCGGTGCTGCTGTTCATGCACGGGGCCATGGTGGCCGAGGGGTACGACGACTGCGAGGGCGACACCCTGGAGCGGGTCCGCGCCATCGTGGGACCGGACGCCACGATCGGCGTCGAGCTCGACCTCCACTGCCACCTCACCGAGACGATGCGGGCCAGCGCAGACGTCATCGTGATCTACAAGGAATACCCCCACACCGACATCGTCGACCGCGCCCGCGACCTGTACCTCCTGGTCGTCCGGACCGTGGCGAAGGACATCCGGCCGGTGATGGCCTACGCCGACTGCCGGATCGTCAACATGTGGCGCACCAGCCGCGAGCCGGTCGCGGGCTTCGTTCGCCGCATGGAGGCGCTGGAGGGGCGCGACGGCATCCTGTCGGTCTCCTTCGGGCACGGCTTTCCCTGGGGCGACGTGGCCGATGTCGGCGCCAAGATGCTGGTCGTGGCCGACGGCGATGCCGGCAAGGCGCAGGCGCTGGCCGACGAGCTGGCCGGGGCCGTCTGGGCGATGCGGGAGGAGGCGGCGAGCCACTGCGACACGATCGACGCGGCCATCGACCGGGCGCTCGCCTCCGGCGACCCGCGCCCGATGGTGCTCGCCGACTTCGCCGACAATGCCGGCGCGGGCGCACCCTCCGACAACACCGCGATCCTCGCCCGCCTCGCCGAGCGGGGCATCGCGGACGTGGCGCTCGGCCTGATCTGGGATCCCGGCGCGGTCGGCATCTGCCACGAGGCCGGCCTCGGGGCGACCTTCACCCTCCGGATCGGCGGCAAGTGCGGCGTGACCTCCGGGAACCCGGTGGACCTGCGCGTCACGGTCCGCGGCCTGTCGGACGACCACAGCCAGACCGGCCTCAGCGGCGGCCGGGCCCAACTCGGCCCCGCGGCCTGGGTGGAGGCGGACGGGATCCACGTGGTGCTGACCCACAAGCGCCAGCAGGCCTTCGCGCCCGACGCGTTCACGGGCCTCGGCCTGAGCCTCGACGACAAGCGGATCGTCGTGGTGAAGTCGATGCAGCACTTCTACGCCGCCTTCGCGCCGATCGCGAGCGAGGTCCGCTACGTCGCGGCGCCCGGCGCCGTCCCGCCGGATTACGGCGCGATCCCCTACACCAAGCGGTCCGGCCTCTACTGGCCGCGTGTCGCCGATCCGTTCGCCGAGGAGAACGCCCGATGATCCCGGACCTGTCCTTCGACGCGCGCGAGATCCTCGCGACCCTGCAGCCCTGGGTGCTGTGCGAGAGCCCCACCCACGACGCGGCGGCGGTCAATCGCATGATGGGCGTCGCCGCCCGCGACCTCGCGCTTCTCGGGGCGACCGTCGAGACGATCCCGGGCCGCATGGGCCTGAGCGACTGCGTCCGCGCCCGGTTGCCGCACCGGGACCGCGACGCGCCCGGCATCCTGGTGCTCGGCCACCTCGACACGGTGCATCCGGTCGGCACCCTCGGGAGCCTGCCGTGGCGGATCGAGGGCGACCGCGCCTACGGTCCCGGCATCCTCGACATGAAGGGCGGCAACGTCATCGCGCTCGCGGCGATCCGCGCCCTGGCGGCGGCCGGGATCGAGACGCCGCTGCCGGTGACCGTCCTGTTCACCGGCGACGAGGAGATCGGCAGCCCCTCCACCCGCGACCTGATCGAGGCGGAGGCCGCCCGCCACGCCGTCGTGCTGGTGCCCGAACCCGGCCAGCCCGAGAACGGGGTCGTCACCGGCCGCTACGCCATCGCCCGCTTCGACCTCGAGGCCCTGGGCCGCCCGAGCCACGCCGGCGCCTCGCCCCACGAGGGGCGCTCGGCGATCCGCGCGATGGCGCGGAAGATCCTCGCCATCGACGCGCTGTCGGATGCCGACTGCACCGTCTCGACCGGGATCGTCTCGGGCGGGCAGTGGGTGAACTGCGTCCCGACCGTCTGCCGCGGGCAGGCGCTCAGCATGGCCAAGCGGCAGGCCGACCTCGACCGCGGCGTCGAGCGGATGCTGGCCCTGTCGGGCGAAGAGGACGGCGTCCGCTTCACCGTGACCCGCGGCGTGACCCGGCCGGTCTGGGAGCCGGATGCCGGCTGCATGGCGCTCTACGAGCAGGCGCGTGCGCTGAGCGAGGCGCTCGGCCAGCCCCTGCCCCATCGCAGCGCCGGCGGCGGCTCGGACGGCAACTTCACCGGCGCCAACGGCATCCCGACCCTCGACGGGCTCGGACCGCTGGGCCAGGGCTACCACACCCTGGAGGAACACGTGCTGATCGAGACCCTGCCGCAGCGGGCCCGGCTCTTCGCGGCCCTGCTCGCCAACCTCGGCGCCGCCGGCCGGCCCTGAGGCCGGCCGCGCCCCGATCAGGCGCGACCCCGGCCGAGGGCCGCGACCGCCAGTGCGCCCAGCAGGCCCCCGGCCGTGCCGCCGCCGAAGAAGCCCGCCAGGGCGAGGAGCGGTCCCGACGACGCGGTCAGGAGACAGAGCAGGGTGCTCCCGAGGCACCCGCCGGTGGCGATCATCGACATGCCGCGCCTTATGCAACCAATGGTTGTAAAAGCGGGGCGGCGACGGTTCGGTTCCGGCGGACGCGGTTGCGCCTCAGGCCGGGTCGACCGGCATCTCCGGCACGCCGCCGGCCTCGATCGCCGCGCCGGCCGCGAGGCAGAGGTCTTCCCGGTAGCGGGCAGCGACCAGCTGCACGCCGACGGGTGTCCGCCCGACGAGGCCGGTCGTCACCGTGAGCGCCGGGACGCCGATCGGCGCCAGCCCGACCTGCAGCAGGTTCGCCTCGAAGGCCCGGGCAATCCCGGCATCGCCGGTGCGGTCGAGGCCGTCCGGGAAGGGCAACTCCCCCGAGACCGGGACCAGCAGCACGGGGTTCTCGGCCAGGAACAGCGCCCAGTCCCGCGCCAGCGTCGCGCGCCGGGTCAGCGCCCGGGCGATGGCGTCGGGCGCCATCGCCTCGGCCCGCGGCCGGAAGCTCTCCAGGAGGCCGATCGCCGCCGGATCCCCTTCCCGCTCGGCCGCGGCCCGGACCGCCGCGTAGCCGTCGCCGAGCCAGAGCTGGAGCTGCAGCTCGCTCGCCTCCCGGATCGGAGGGGTGTCGGCGATCTCCGTGACCGCCCACCCGGCCTCGCTCAGGCGCCGCGCGGCCTCGCGCAGGGCGGCCTCGACCTCCGGTGCGGTGGCGAGCCCCCCGGGCCGCACGCAGAGCGCGACCTCGCGCGCGACGGGCGGTCCCTCGAGCGGTGCCGGCACCCACCACGGGTCGCGCGGGTCGGGCGCCGCCATGACCTCGAGGCCGAGGCGCACGTCGGCGATGCTGCGGGCGAGCGGGCCGGAGACCGCCATCAGCTGGGGACCGATGCCGCGCTCGGGCGAGGACGCGTTCCAGGCCGGGATCCGGCCCAGGCTCGGGCGCAGCCCGTGCACCCCGCAGGCATAGGCCGGGTAGCGCACCGAGCCGGCGATGTCGGTGCCGTGCGCGATGGCGCCGATCCCGGCCGCCACCGCGGCGCCGGCGCCCCCGGAGGAGCCGCCGGGCGTCAGCGCCGGGTCGCGGGGATTCTTGGTGTCGCCGTGGAGCTGGTTCGTGGTGAACCAGCGCAGCGAGAAGGCCGGGGTGTTGGTCCGCCCGAGCAGCACGGCGCCGGCCCGGCGCAGGTTGGCGACGACGGGATTGTCGTCCGTCGCCACGAGATCGCGCTGGAGGCGCAGGCCGTTCGTCGTCGCGAAGCCGCGCTGGTCGGCGTTGACCTTGACGGTGACCGGCACGCCCGCCAGCGGACCGGGGGCCTCGCCGCGCGCGCGGGCGGCGTCCACCGCGTCCGCCTGCGCCAGCACGTCCTCGGGCCGGTGCTCGACCACGGCATTGATCCGCCCGTTGACCGCGTCGAGCCGGTCGAGGGCGTCCCGCGCCACCTCCCGGGCCGAGACCTGGCCGGAGCGGATCAGGGCCGCGAGGTCGGTCGCCGTCAGACGCCAGAGCTGCATGGGGTGTCCTTTCGCGCCCGGACGGGCGGGATCCATCCTACGATTCGCGCCGCCCGGGCGGCTCCCGGCCGACCCGCGCAGCATATTCAAAATGCAAGACGGCGGCCGCTTTTTTGCGCACCCGCGGATCGCGTGGCCGGCCAAGGCTTTGCCGCATTGCAGCAGAAGGACCTAAGCATTTCGACGTATACGACCCTTGTCACCTTTGGAACGACTGATAACCTCGCCCTCGTTCGCGCGTTCGACCGGCCAATCCAGCGAGAAGGGACGATTTCCTCAGACGAAAGCAGGCAACCTCCAGCATAAGGCAGGCTCCCATGGCAGAGGTGATTCGCGTCAGGCCGACTCACGACGGCACCTATACCGTGTATCGCGGGACACTCGCGTTGATATGCGGTCTCACCCGCCTCCAGGCCGAGCGCTACGAAGCAAGTCTCAGCCGACAGCAGCGCGCCGACCTCGCGGTCGCCGGCATCTGAACCGCATCGTTGCCGATCATTGGGCCGGCGCCGCCATCACGACGGCCGTGCCGGCTCACGCCCTCAGGCTCCGCCCGGCGCGCCGAGGTCGAGCGTGCCGAGATCGCCCACGGTGCCCGACGCGTCGAGGCCCCGCCGACGGGCCGTGACCGAGAACCCCTGGTCCGCCCGGCCGATCTCGAACAGCAGGTAGGAGGCCCGGCGCGACGTGATCGCGCCGTGACCGTCCGCGCGCGCCGAGGCGGAGGGAGCTCCGATGACTGGGACGGTCCGCCCGTCCGGCCCCGCGATCCGGGCGGTGCTGGTGACGTGATTGTGACCGTGCAGGATCAGGTCCGCGCCGGCCCGCCCGATCATCGCGGTGAACGCCGCCGCGTCCTTGAGCTCGCGCCCCGGTGAGGCGCCGCCGGGCTGCGGCGGATGGTGGATCATCACCACACGGAACGGCCGACCGGGCTCGGTGGCCAGGGCGCGGAGCAGGGTCTCGGCCGCGGCGAGCTGCGACGCGCCGAGGCGGCCGGTCGCCACGAAGGGCTTCGTCGGGATCGCGCTGGACAGGCCGACCAGGGCCAGCGGGCCGCGGCGCCGCAGGTACGGGAAGTGGCCCCAGGAGCCCGAATCGTCCCCCGTGTAGCGGCCGCAGGCGGCGAGCAGGCCTTCCAGGGAGCCGCGGACATAGGCGTCGTGGTTGCCCGGCACGAAGCTCACCGCTTCGGGGGATCCGAGGGCTTCCAGGAAGGTGCGGGCGGTCTCCCACTCGCTGGGCAGGCCGATGTTGCACAGGTCGCCCGTGCAGGCGACGTGCGCGGCCTCCTGCGCCTTCAGGTCGGTGACCAGGGCCTCCAGCACGGTCATGTCGTGGCTGCGCGAGCGCCCCCGCCGCCAGTTGGCGTAGCCGGTGGCGCGCTTGCCGAGGAGCTGGCGGAGGCGCACCGGCCCGAGGGGCCCGACATGCGGATCGCTGAGATGGGCGAGGCGGAAGGTCAACGCCGGTGGTCACCCTCGACACGGGGAAAGGCGCCCCGCATCGCGGGCGCGGCGCGTCCCGTCAAGCGCTTCCGATCAGCATCCCGACCACCAGCACCAGCGCGCCGCCGAGCATGACCTGCAGGGCCGCGCGCCAGAACGGCGTCGCCATGAAGCGCGTGCGGATCGCCGCGATGACCGCGAGCTCCACGATCACCACCAGAACCGCGAGGCTCGTGGCCAGGACGAACGGGTTCGGCCAGCCGGCCGGGAGCGTGTCGGGGATCGCGTAGGGCAGCGTGTGGCCGAGGCCGCCCAGCGTGGTCATCGCCCCGCAGACCAGGCCGCGCAGCCACGGATCGCCGCGGCCGGTGACGGCGCCGTCGTCCGACAGGGCCTCGGTGAACCCCATGCTGATGCCGGCCCCAACCGAGGCCGCGAGCCCCACCAGGAAGGTCGCACCGTTGTGACCGGTGGCGAAGGCCGCCGCGAAGATCGGCGCGAGGGTCGAGACCGAGCCGTCGATCAGGCCGGCGAGGCCGGGCTGCACGTAGCGCAGCACGAAGGCGCGGCGCGCCTCGGCGTGCAGGTCGGCGGCGCTGTCGAGGGCGGCGGCCATGCGAATCTCCTTCTTTGGATCCATTCCAATTTATAGTCTGGAATTGATCTAAACAAGGCCCGCTGCCGTGTTTTCGCCGCGCCGCGGGAGCATCCGCGGCGTCGGAACGCCCGCCGATCCCGGCGGCCTAACCGTGTGGTTGTGGACGAGGCCGATTGTCTCGTCTCCGGAGCGGGAGCTAGACCATGCGCGGTCGAATTCGATCCGGACCTGATCGGGCGGCGGCACGCCGGCCCGCCCCAAGCGTGACATGAGCCTCGGTAAGCGTCTCCTCCGCCAGCCCCCCGTGCAACGCCTCCTCGGCCGTCTCGCGGCGACCTATCTGCGGCTCGTGCGCCTCACCAACCGCTTCGAGATCCACGCGGGTGAGGCGTCCGCGGGCGCGGCGGACGGGTGGATCGACGCGCGCACGCCGCTGATCCTCGGCATGTGGCACGGCCAGCACATCATGATGCCGCTCCTGCGCCGGCCGGGCGACCGCGTGGCGACGATCATCTCGCGGAACCCGGACGGGAACATCAACACCATCGCGCTGGAGCGCTTCGGCGTCCGCGTGATGCGCGCCTCCGGCGCCCGCGGCCGCGGCCGCGCCACCGATCAGCGCGCCAAGGGCGGCGCGGAGGGCTTGCGGGCGATGCTGCGGGCGCTGAAGGCCGGCGAATCCGTGGCCTTCAGCGCCGACGTGCCGAAGGTCTCCCGCCGATGCGATGCCGGGATTCTCACCCTCGCGCGCTTCTCCGGCCGGCCGATCGTCCCGGCGGCCGTGGTGACGAGCCGGCACCTGCGCTTCAGTTCGTGGGACCGGGCCTGCCTCGGGCTGCCCTTCGGCCGCGGCGCGATCGTGCTGGGCGACCCGATCTACGTCCCGCGGGACTGCGAGGGCGAAGCGTTCGAGACGCTCCGACGCTTCGTCGAGGCCGAGATGAACCGGGTCCATGCCCGTGCCTACGCCCTCGTCGGGCGCTCTGACCGGGCGGCGCTCTACCGCGACCAGGTCCCTGAGATCGGCCAGGCGCCGGTGGGAGACCTCGCGTGAGGCGCCCCTCCGTGACCCTGCCACTGCAGGCCTACCGGGCCGGCCTGCGCATCGGCGAGCCGGCGCTGACGGGCCTGCTCGCGTGGCGCGCGCAGCGCGGCAAGGAGGATCCGCGCCGGCTCCCGGAGCGGCGGGGCCTGCCGGGCCGGGCCCGGCCGGTCGGGCCGCTTGCCTGGATGCACGGCGCCAGCGTCGGCGAAGCCCTGTCGCTGATCGGGCTCGTCGAGGGCATGATCGCCCGCGGCTTCTCGGTCCTCGTCACCACCGGCACGCGCGCGGCCGCCGAGCTGGTCGGCGTCCGGCTGCCCCCGGGCGCGGTGCATCAGTACATGCCCCTGGACGCGCCGCGCTGGGTCGGACGGTTCCTCGACCACTGGCAGCCGGACCTCGCGGTGATCGCCGAGTCGGAGATCTGGCCGAACACGATCCTGGCGCTCGACGAGCGCGAGATCCCGCTGATCCTGGTCAACGGGCGCATGTCGGAGCGCTCGTTCCGGGGCTGGGAGCGCTGCCCGCGCACCGCGAAGGCGCTCTTGGCGCGCATCGCGATCTGCCTCACGCAGACCCAGGAGGACGGCGAGCGCTTCGCCAAGCTCGGCGCGCCGCGGGTGAGCATCGCCGGCAACCTGAAATTCGACGCCTCGGTGCCGCCGGCCAACGCGCAGCAGCTCGCCTATCTGGGATCCATGGTGGCCGGCCGGCCGGTCTGGGTCGCGGCGAGCACGCATTCCGGCGAGGAGGCCATGGTCGCCTACGCGCACGCGATGCTCAAGGCGCAGTTTCCCCAGCTCCTGACGATCATCGCCCCGCGCCACCCGGCCCGGGGGGACGAGGCCGTCGCCTGCGCGAACGCCGTCGGCCTGCGCAGCGCGCTGCGGTCCACCGGCGGGCGGCCCCATCCCTCGATCGAGGTCTACGTCGCCGACACGATCGGCGAGCTGGGCTTGTTCTACCGCCTCTGCCCCCTGGTGTTCCTCGGCGGCTCCTTGGTTCCGCGGGGTGGCCAGAACCCGATCGAGCCACTGCGGCTCGACTCGGCGGTGCTTCACGGGCCGCACACCGAGAATTTCGGCGTCATCTACCAAGCCCTCGACCGCGCCGGCGGCGCCATGCCGGTGCGCGACGGCGTCGAGTTGGCGGCGGTCGCCGCCGAGCTCCTCGGTGACCGGGAGCGCCTCGCCGACATGGCCCGCGCCGGGCAGCGCGCCCTGGAGCCGTTCGAGGGGGCGGTGGCGCGCACGCTCGCGGTCCTCGATCCGTTCGTGGCGCAGATGAAGCTCCAGCGCCTCGATCGCGGCAGCCCCGCGCGCCCGCTCGCGCGGGCCTGATGCGACCGCCGGCCTTCTGGGCCGCGGGGCCGGATCATCCGGCCGCGCGCGCGCTGGCGCCGGTCGGCGCGGCGTACGGGGCGCTCGTGGCGCGGCGGATGGACCGCCCCGGCGCGCGGGCCGGCTGCCCGGTCCTGTGCCTGGGCAACTTCACCCTCGGCGGTGCCGGCAAGACGCCGGCCGCCCTGGCGGTCGCGGGCCTCGTCGCCGAACTCGGCGCCGCGCCGGCCTTCCTGTCGCGCGGCTACGGCGGCCGGCTCGCGGGTCCGGTGCGGGTCGATCCCGCGCACCACGCCGCCGCCGATGTCGGCGACGAGCCGCTGCTCCTCGCCCGCCTCGCGCCCGCGATCGTCGCCCGCGACCGCCCGGCCGGGGCCGCCCTGTGCCGGAGCCTCGGCGCCGACGTCGTCGTGATGGATGACGGCCTCCAGAATCCGAGCCTCGCCAAGGACCTCAGCCTCGCGGTGGTCGACGGACCCGCCGGCCTCGGCAACGGCCTGCCGTTCCCGGCGGGGCCGCTGCGCGCGCCGCTCGCCCGGCAGTGGCCGCATGTCGGCGGCCTGATCGTGATCGGCGACGGGGCCGGGGGCGAGTCGGTCGCCCGGGCGGCCGCGCGGCGCGACCTGCCCGTCCACCGGGCGCGCCTCGTCCCGGAGACGGACGACCTGGCCGGCCGCCGCTGCCTCGCCTTCGCGGGGATCGGCCGCCCGGAGAAGTTCTTCGCGACCCTGGCCGAGGCGGGGGCGGTGATCGTCGGGACGCGCCCCTACCCCGACCATCATCCCTACCGGGCGCGCGAGCTGGCGGCGCTTTCCGAGGCGGCCCGGCGCCTCGACGCCGCGCTCGTCACCACCGAGAAGGACGCGGTGCGCCTGCCGCCGGCCTTCGCGGCAGGCGTGCGGGTGCTGCGCGTCCGCCTCGCGCTCGACGACGCGGCCGCCCTGCGCCGGCAGATCCGCGGCGCGCTCGGCGCGCCGTGACCGTCAGGGGCGGCCGGTTTCCTTGAGCCGCCTGAGGATCGCCTCGGGGGAGACGTAGGCCTCCTGGCGGGCGGCGCTCCAGTAGCGCAGGGCGTCCAGCGGGATCGGCTCGCCGGTCACCGCGCAGCGCACGAAGCTGCCGGGCTTGACCACCCGCATGGTGCCGTCGCCGTACTCGACGACCGCCTCGCCGTTGTTCGCGCGCTCGTAACGACCCAGCACGTCCGCCTCCTGCTCGATGGTGCCTTCTACACGATCCGCGCGCGCCGCGATGCCCGCGGGGCTCAGGTCAGCATCGACGGGGTCTCATCCCGCGCCAGCATGGTCCGGGCCGCGGCCGCGTCGACATGCATCCGCTCGACCAGCGCCTCGGCGCTGGCGAACCGCTCCTCGCCGCGAATGTACCCGACGAACTCCACGGCGATGTCCTGCCCGTAGAGATCGCCGGAGAAGTCGAACAGGTAGGTCTCCAGCAACGGTGCGCCGTCGTCGAAGGTCGGGCGGCGGCCGTAGCTCGCCACGCCGTCGCGGAACGCGCCCGAGGCCAGGCGGACCCGCACCGCGTAGATGCCGTGCGCGAGCCCGCAATCGGGCAGCATCACGTTTGCGGTGGGGAAACCCAGCTGGCGGCCGCGCTTGTCGCCGTGGCGGACCGCGCCGAGGACGAACCAGCGGTAGCCGAGCAGCGCGTTGGCGCGGGCGACATCGCCGGCCGCGAGGGCCGCGCGGATCGCGCTGGAGGAGACCGGCTCGGTCTCGCCGCCGAGGGCGACCGGCGCCACGATGTGGCAGCTCATCCCCGCCTCCCGGCAGAGGTCGGCCAGGATCGCGGGCGTGCCCTCGCGGCCGCGGCCGAAGTGGAAATCGTGTCCGACGACCACGCCGGACAGGCCCAGCGACCGCTTCAGGAAATCGAGCACGAAGGCGCGGGCGCCGGTCTCCGCCAGAGCCCCGTCGAAGCGGCGCACGATCAGCCCGTCGAGGCCGAGATGCGCGAACACGATCTCCTTGGCGGCGAGGCCGGTCAGCCGGAACATCGGCGCGTCGGGCGTGAAGTAGGCCCGCGGGTGCGGCTCGAAGGTCAGGATCGCGGCCGGCCGGCCGGCCGCGCGGGCGGCGGCGCGCACGCTGTCGACGAGCATCCGGTGCCCGAGATGGACGCCGTCGAAGTTGCCGATCGCCGCCACGGCCCCGGCCAGGGCCGGCGGGACGGGGGCGTCGGCGCGGCAGATCGTGAAGGGTCGCGCGGCCGTGTCGTCGCCTGTGGCCATCGGTTCGGGTCGAGTGCTCGGAAGGGTCGGATAGGGTCGCCTGACATGTCCGCGAGGGGCCCGACGCGGCCGGACCCTGCCGAAAGGCGCCCGGAGGGTCAAGCGAGGCGACGCCGCGCGGGCGGCCATGCGCCGCCCGCGCCGATTAACGGCTTCGCAATGCGCATGCCCTATTTGAAATGCTGTGCAGCGCAGCTAAATTGCAGCGTTAGCGAAGCGTTAATCTATCCGGGAGCCGCCGCGGCTTCCCGCCGGGCAATACGGAGCAGTTGTTCGATGGCTCTCGACCTGAGCATGCCGATCCTCGTTGTCGACGATTACCAGACGATGGTCCGCATTATTCGCAATCTACTGAAGCAGCTCGGCTTCGAGGAGGTCGACGACGCTTCCGACGGGACCGAGGCGCTCGCACGACTGAAGGGTCGCAAGTACGGGCTCGTCATCTCCGACTGGAACATGGAGCCGATGACCGGCTACGAGCTGCTCCGTCACGTGCGCGCCGACGAAAATCTTCGGACGACGCCGTTCATCATGGTGACGGCCGAATCGAAGACCGAGAACGTGATCGCGGCCAAGAAGGCCGGCGTGAACAACTACATCGTCAAGCCCTTCAACGCGGCCACGCTGAAGTCGAAGATCGAGGCGGTCTGCGGCAGCTGACCGGCCTCCCGTCTTCGACCACCGCGCGTCCGGACGGATCGCTCCCGCGCCGCCGGACGCCGAGACGTGGCGTGGCCGGCGAGGACGGCCACAGATCCGAGGAGGAGAGCATGTCGTCAGCCGCCGCACGGCAGCCCGATCTGCGGCTTCGCGAGCCGCAGACCGTGATCTCCGAGCTGATCGAGATCGCGGATTACATCGCCCATCTCCGCGAGGAGATCGGGGCGCTGCGCGCGAACGAGATGAGTCGCGACCGGATCCCCATGGCGCACGAGGAGCTCGGCAGCGTCGTGGAGGCGACCGCCGGCGCCACCAACACGATCATGGAGGCGGCCGAGGCGATGCTCGGCCTGCCCGACGGGCCGGGCTACCGCGACGCGGTCGAGGAGCGCATCAACACGATCTTCGAGGCCTGCGCGTTCCAGGACATCACCGGCCAGCGGATCGCCAAGGTGGTCGAATCGCTGCGCCTGTTCGAGCAGCGCCTCGCCCGCTTCGTCGGCGCCGTGAAGGCCCGCGATGCGGCCTCCATGGATCCCGCCGAGCGTGCCCGGCGGACCCGGGCCGAGGACCTCATGCTGAACGGCCCGCAGGCCGTGGACGCCACGCCCTCCCAGGACGACATCGACGCGCTGTTCGCCTGACGCGATCCGGGCCGGCGCGGGACCGGTTGTCTGAGGAAGGATCGCCGGCGCGACGGTCGACTCGGCGCCGGCCTGCCGGCTAGATCGCCTTCCGGACCCGCCGCATGCGGGGCGGGCGGAGGCCGCGGCAGAGATGACGGCGCAGTTCTGGTCCGAGCTGACCACCGAAGACTTCACCCAACGGGACATGGGTCGCGCGATCGCCGTCCTGCCGGTGGCCGCCGTCGAGCAGCACGGTCCCCACCTCCCCCTCGCGACCGACACCGTGATCGCCGAGGGCTACCTCGCCCGGGTGCGCGACGGCGTGCCGGCGGATCTCGACGTGCTGCTGCTGCCGGTCCAGCCGGTGGGCAAGTCCGACGAGCACGACGCGTTTCCCGGCACGCTCTCCCTGGAGACCGGGACGGCGCTGGCCGCCTGGACGGGCATCGGCGCGGCCGTCCACCGCGCCGGCTGCCGCAAGCTGGTGATCGTCACGAGCCACGGCGGCAACAGCGCGCTCATCGATCTCGTGGCGGGCGAGCTGCGCGCCCGGTTCGGCATGGTCGCGGTCACGACATCCTGGGCGCGGCTCGGCTATCCCGAGGGTCTGTTCCCGGCGGACGAGATCGCCCACGGCATCCACGCCGGCGGCATCGAGACGGCGCTGATGCTGGCCCTGCGGCCGGACCTCGTCCGGACCGACCGGGTCGCGGATTTCCCGCCGCGCACGCTGTCGATGATCCGCGACTTCACCCACCTGCGCGCCGGCCGCCCCGCCGCCTTCGCGTGGAAGGCCGGCGATCTCCAGGCTTCGGGCGCCATGGGCGACGCGCGGCTCGGCACGGCCGAGGCGGGCCGCGCGGCGCTCGACCACGGCGCCCGGGCCTTCGTCGCCCTGCTGCGCGACGTCGACGCCTTCGAGCTCGCGCCGCCGGTGTAACCGCCGCCGCGCCGCCGCCGAAGGAGCCGGTACGCCGGGTCCGAACCGCCGGCGTGCGGGAGTTCCGGCCATGCGCCCTGCCCTCTTGATCGCCGCCGCCCTGCTGTGCGGCAGCCTTTACCCGGCCGACGCGGAGGAGCGCCCCGTCGTCGTCGAGCTGTTCACCTCGCAGAGCTGCTCCTCCTGCCCGCCCGCGGAGGCGCTGATCGGCCGCCTCGCCCACGAGCCGGCGGGGGCGCAGGGCGATGTCCTGCCGCTCGCGTTCCACGTCACCTACTGGAACCATCTCGACTGGCGCGATCGCTACGCCCTGCCGGCCGCCACCGCCCGCCAGGAGGCCTACGCGGCCCGTCTCGGCGGATCCACCTACACGCCGCAGGCGGTGGTCGACGGGCAGGTCGGGCTGGTCGGTTCCGACGAGGCCGGCCTGCGCGCCGCGATCGCGCACGCCCGGCAGGCCGGGCCCGGCATTCCCGTGACGCTGGCCCGCGACGGCGAGCAGGTCGTCGCGCAGATCGGTGCCGGGGCCGGCGGCGCCGCGGGCCGCGTCCTCCTGATCGGGTACGATCCGAGCCACACCACCCGCGTGCTGCGCGGCGAGAATGCCGGGCGCACCATCGAGCAGGCCAACATCGTCCGGTCGGTGCGCGACCTTGGGCGCTGGTCCGGCTCCGCCGCGACCTTCGCGTCGGCGCGTCCCGAGGGCGAGACGGCGGCCCTGCTGCTCCAGTCCGAGGACGGGCGGATCCTGGGCGCCGCGCGCCTCGCCGCGTCTCCCGCAACGTCGCACGCCGCGACGGTCCGGGAGGCCGTGCGATGATCCTCGCCGTCCCGGGCGGGATGCCCGCGCGCGGCTGGGTGCTGGCGTCGGGATCGGACCGTGGGGTAGACACGCCGCGTGCCGGGGGACGGAACGACGGCGGAGCCCGGATGGCGCTCGAACAGGAACTGGCGACCCTGATGGCGGCGGCCCAGGGCGGCGACGCGGCCGCCTATCGCGCGCTGCTGAAGGCCTGTCTGCCCGTGGTCTCGGCGATCGCGCGGGCGCAGGGCATGCGCGGCGAGGCGGTGGACGACGTCGTGCAGGACGCGCTGATGACCGTCCACCGGGCTCGGGCGAGCTACGATCCGGCCCGGCCGTTCCTGCCCTGGCTGCGCGCCATCACCCAGCGGCGGGCGATCGACCGGCTGCGCCGCACCGGGCGGCGCCCGCGGGAGGTCAACGACCCGCTGGCCTACGAGGCGGAGGTCGATCCGGGGCCGGCCCCCGGCCACGGGCTGGAGGCGCGGGACCGGGCCGCCGCCCTGGCCAGGGCGGTGGCGGCCCTGCCCGACGGCCAGCGGCAGGCGGTCGAGCACCTGGGCCTGCGCGAGCTGTCGCTCGACGAGACCGCCGCCCTCACCGGCCGCAGCAAGGGGGCCCTCAAGGTGAACCTGCACCGGGCGCTGAAGGCGCTCCGGGCCAGCCTGACGCAGGAGCGGGAGTGATGCCCGGAGAGGGGAGCAACTGGGCCGGCGGCGACCTGTCCCGCCACGAGCGGCTGGTCGAGGAACTCGCGGTCGGGCTCGAACCCGTGCGGCCGCTGCCGGCCCCGGAGGCACGCGCGGCCCTCTGGCTCGGTGCGACGCTGGTGATCGGCGTGGTCCTCGCCGCCTGGGTCGGGACCGGCGGCTTCATGCTGCGCATGCACGTGCCGGATCTGGCCTTCGCGGCTTTGGGCGCGGTGCTGACGGCGATCACGGCCGCCTACGCGGCCTTCGCCACCAGCGTGCCGGGACGGTCCGGCCGCTGGGCGCTGCTGCCGCTGCCGCCCCTCGCCCTCTGGGTCGGGGCGAGCGGCCTGGGCTGCCTGCGCGACTGGATCGCGCCGGGGGCCGACCTGCCCGGCGAGCACGCGATCACGGGCTGCTTCAGCTTCCTGATCTGCGTCTCGGTGCCGCTGTCCCTGCTGATCGTCGTGATGCTGCGGCGCGCCTGCCCGCTGCGGCCGAACCTCACGGCCGCCCTCGGGGGGCTGGCGGTGGCGGCGGCGGCGGCGGCGCTGCTGATGCCGGTCCACCCGCACGACGCCACCGCCACGGACCTGCTGTTCCACGCGGCGGCGGTCGCCATCGTGATCGCGGCGAACGGATTGGCCGGAGGCCGGCTGCTCGGCCGACACGCCGGGGCCGGCTAGGGCGTACCGACCGAGGCTCGCGAACTCGGCCGATCGCTCGAGGGGACGTCCGGTGCGGTCGCTTCACACCGCGCCGGGATCGAGGCCCGGCCAAGCCACGATCCGGTCCGGCAACTCGTCCTCCGAGAACTCCTCCTCGTTGCCGGCGAGCCGGCCGCGGACCGAGATGCCCGCCTCGTGCACGCTCGCGGCCCGGCCGGAGACCAGGGGGTGCCACGGGTAGAGCGGCTGCCCGTCGCGCACGAGCCGGTACGCGCAGGTCGGCGGCAGCCAGGCGATCGACCGCACCGCCTCCGGCGTCAGGCGCACGCAGTCGGGCACCCGCTTCTGCCGCCGCGCGTAGTCACGGCACCGGCAGGTGAGGCCGTCGAGCAGGGTGCACCCGATATCGGTGTGGTGGACCTCGCCAGTATCCTCGTCCTCGAGCTTCATCAGGCAGCACCGGCCGCAGCCGTCGCACAGGCTCTCCCACTCGGACGGGGTCATGGCTTCGAGCGTCTTGGTCCGCCAGAACGGCTCGACCGCCCCGCGGCGCGGCGCCTCGGGCTTGGGCATCGGGAAAGTCTCTCGGATGGGAAGCCGCCTCTCTGCCCGAGGCGCGGCAGCGCTGCAAGCGTGGCAGCCGAGTGTCGCCGACGGCCGCCCTGCGATTGCCATGCGACCGGATCGCCCCGTCGTGCGTTAAGGCCAAGCTCGTCCGCGGCGAATCACGAGACTGCGCAGAGCCTCGCCGCCGGTTCCGGATCCTGCTATGGACGTCGGATGCCGTGCGGTGGCGCCGGCGCAGGGTTCGTGTCCGCGGCGCGGTCGCCCGACCATCCGCCGCCAGGTTCCGCCGCAGAGGCGCTCGACAAGCCGGGTTCGACATCGTGCGCCTGCCGACGTTCACCGAGATCAAGGTCCGCCTCGAACGCGCCGCCCTCGCCTTCGACGCCTGGGTCAACGCGAGCCTGTACGACGGCGGCCAGTCGACGGGTCAGGCTTACGAGCGCTTCCAGCGCGTCATGAGCCGCTTCGCGGTGCGCGGCTGGAAGCGCGTCGCCCTCGACCTGACGAGCGAGGGAGTGACGATCGGGACCGGCGGCGCCATCCTGATGCTCGCGCTGGCGCAGCCCGCCTTCCAGCTCACCAGCGAGAACTGGCTGAAGCAGCAGGATCTCGCCGTCACCTTCCTCGACCGCTACGGCACCGAGGTCGGGCGGCGCGGCATCAAGCACGACGACTCGCTGAAGCTCGACGACTTTCCCGACATCATGATCAAGGCGCTGGTCTCCACCGAGGACCGGCGCTTCTACGAGCACTGGGGCATCGACCCGATCGGCACGCTGCGGGCGCTGGTGAACAACTCCCGCGGCGGCAGCGGCACGCAGGGCGGGTCCTCGATCACCCAGCAGCTCGCCAAGAACCTGTTCCTGACGAACGAGCGCTCCCTGGAGCGGAAGGTCAACGAGGCGTTCCTGGCCCTGTGGCTCGAGAGCCATCTCACCAAGAACGAGATCCTGAAGCTCTACCTCGACCGCGCCTACATGGGCGGCGGCACCTTCGGCGCGGTGGCGGCGGCGGACTACTATTTCGGCAAGCCGCTCAAGGACATCAGCCTCGCCGAGGCCGCCATGCTGGCGGGCCTGTTCAAGGCGCCGACCAAGTACGCCCCGCACGTCAACCTGCCGGCGGCGCGCGCGCGGGCGGCGGACGTGCTGCACAACATGGTGGAGGCGGGCTTCGTCACCGAGGGCCAGATCCAGACGGCGCTCCGCAACCCGGCGACGCCGGTGACCCGCACCCGCGACATCACCGCCGACTACTACCTCGACTGGGCCTTCGGCGAGATCAAGGCGATGGCCGACGCGGGCAAGCTGCGCAACGACCGCGTGCTGACCGTGAAGACGCCGCTGGACCTCGCGATCCAGAAGCGGGCCGACGAGGCAGTGGCCGACATCCTGCGCAAATCCGGCGACGCCTACGACGTGGACGAGGCCGCCATGGTGATCCTCGATCCCGACGGGGCGCTGCGCGCCATGGTGGGCGGCGCGGATTACGGCGAGAGCCAGTTCAACCGCGCTACCGACGCGCTGCGCCAGCCCGGCTCCTCGTTCAAGCCCTACGTCTACTCGGCCGCGCTCGCCTCCGGGCTGTTCAAGCCTGACACGACGGTGGTCGACAGCCCCGTCTGCATCGGCAACTGGTGCCCGCAGAATTACGGCCGCTCCTATGCCGGCCGGGTTCCGATGTGGCTCGCGGTGGCGAAGTCGATCAACACGATCCCGATCAAGATCTCCATCGCCCTCGGCAAGGCGATGGGCATCAGCCATGAGGCCAAGGCCGCCAAGGCGGGCCGCGCGAAGATCACGGAACTCGCCCACAAGATGGGCATCACCTCGAACCTGATCGACACGGTCTCGATGCCGATCGGCTCGGACGAGGTGACGGTCATCGACCAGGCGGCGGGCTACGCGGTGTTCGCCAACGGCGGCTTCCGCGCCAAGCCCTACGCGGCCATCGAGGTGAAGAACTCGTCCGGCGAGGTGATCTACCGCCACGCCGACGAGGCGCCCGAGCGGGTTCTCTCGCCCCAGGTCGTGGCGGACATGAACTTCATGCTCAACAAGGTGGTCGAGGAGGGCACCGGCAAGCGGGCCCAGCTCGAGGGCGTGAAGGTGGCGGGCAAGTCCGGCACGACGAACGCCTACCGGGACGCGTGGTTCGTCGGCTACACCGGCAATTACGTCGGCGCCGTCTGGTTCGGCAACGACGACCACACCTCGACCAACAAGCTCACCGGCGGCTCCCTCCCGGCCCAGCTCTGGCACGACGTCATGGAGCCGGCCCACCAGGGCATCGAGATCAAGGGCCTGCCCGGCCTGAAGGAGAGCCCGCGCGCCGCCCAGCAGCAGGCCTCCGGCGGCCCGACCGCGCCGACCGATCCCAATGCCAGCGCCTACGGAAAGCTCTCGCGCCGCTCCTTCGAGGTGATCAGCGGCCTCAACGGCCTGTTCCGCACCGTCGAGCGCGCGCCCGGCTCGGCCGCGGACGCGCCTGCCGGCGCCGGAAGCGCGCCGAGGACCGGCCGGAAGCCCGGCGATCGGGCGGCGGCGCCGCCGTCGGGTCAGCTGCGCGAGGTCGCCGAGGGCGCCCGCCCGGTCGGCGGCTTCACCGAGGTGCGGTGAGCGCATGAAGCTCACGATCCCCGAGGCGCTCGGCCGGACCTCCGTGTTCGCCGGCGCCCCACGCAACGGCGCTGCGCGCTTCGTCCTGCGCCTCTGGCGCAAGAGCTCGATCGCCGGCCTCGCCGCCTACACCCTGGCGCTGGGCGCCGTCCTGGGACTCGCCAGCGCCGACTGGGCCACGAGCGGCGGCTACCCGTTCGGCGGCGTGCAGGTCGGAGCCTGGACCGCGTGGCCGCGGGCCGGCGCGGCGAATGCCGATCCCTACACCCGCGCCGTCAACGCGCGCCGCGGCGAGATCCCCCTGGCGGTCGGTGAGGGCTTGCTTCTGACCGCGGCGGTCGACGATTCCGGTCAGGCGCTCGACGCGACCTGCACGTACCGGATCGGCGGCGCGACGCCGCCCGCCCGCGCCTGGACCGTCACGGTCGCCGGGCGCGGCGCGCGCGAACCCGGCCGCCCGCCGCTGCGCGAGGGCTTCACCTCCACGGAAGTGCTGCGCACGGCCGACGGGCGCTTCACGATCACGCTCGCGCCGGATGTCCAGCCGGGCAACTGGCTCCCGAGCCCGCGGGCGAGCGGGCCGGTCCGCCTCGCCCTGCGCCTGTACGATACGCCGGTCGCCGCCAGCGTCGGGTCCCTCGACCGAAGTGCCGTGCCGGCCATCACCCGCGTGGGGTGCGCCCCGTGAGCCTGCGCTTCGTCTACGCCACGCTGATCGGCCTCGTGCTCGCCGGGATCGTCCACATCGCGGCGGTCCTGGCGATCCCCGCCCTGTCGGAGGCCGACGCGGTCTCGCGCGCCCGCACCAGCGAGAACCTGGACCATCCGCAATCGATCTACGCGGTCGCGACCGGCGACGACCCCTCCCCGCCCGAGGCGTGGCTGCCGATCCCGGATCCGGCGGTCGCCGTGGGCGTCTGCGCCTACAACCTCGCGGACGGGCCCATGCGCGTCTCGGCCCGCACCGGTCCGCTGTCGCTCTCGCTCGCCGCGCATGCCCGCCGCGGGGCGTTCTACGCGGTGACCGATCAGGCCGCGGTCCGCGGGGCCCTGGATCTCGTGATCCTGACCCGGGCGCAGTACGACGAGGCGCTGGCCGACGACGACGAGAACGATCCGAGCCGCGACGTGCGCATCGTCGCGCCCGACGCGCGCGGCTTCGTGGTGGTGCGGGTGATCGCCGGTCTCCCGAGCCAGAGGCCCGCCGCCAACGCCGCCGTCCAGGCCGTCTCCTGCGCCACCGACACGCCGACGGACGATGCGTCCGCGGGCAAAGACACGCCCGGCAAGGACGCTTCGGGCAAGGATGCGTCGGGCAAGGGAGCGGGACGCTGAGCGAGGACGCCGCACGGGTCCGCGGCGCCGGTCGGCCGGTGCTGAGCCCCCGCGGCCCCGCGTTCTCCCGGATGACGGCGCCGGCCCCGCCGACGCGATGACCGCAGCCGCCGCGACGATGCCGTCCTCGGCCGCCGGGATCACGCGATCCGCCCTCGATCTGATCGGCAACACGCCGCTCGTCGCCCTCGACCGCGTCCATCCCGGTCCGGGCCGCATCCTCGCGAAGGCCGAGTTCATGCAGCCCGGCGGCAGCGTCAAGGACCGCGCCGCCCGCGCCATCCTGCTGGCCGCGCGCGCGGACGGCCGCCTCGCCGCGGGGGCGCCCGTGGTGGAGATGACCAGCGGCAACATGGGGGCCGGCCTCGCGGTGGCCTGCGCGGCCCTGGGGCACCCGCTCGTGGTCACGATGTCGGCCGGGAACAGTCTCCAGCGCGTGCGGATGCTTGAGGCGCTCGGGGCCGAGGTCGTGCGGGTGCCGCAGGTGGACGGCGTCCCGGGGCAGGTCACCGGCGCCGACGTGCGGGCGGCCGCGGACGCGGCGGAGCGCGTCGCGACCGAGCGGGGCGGCCTCTACATCGACCAGTTCCATGCGCCGGAGGGCGTGCGCGCGCATCGCGACACGACCGGACCGGAGATCTGGGCGCAATCGTCCGGCCGGGTCGATGCCTGGGTGGCGGCCGTGGGCACGGGCGCGACCTTCCTCGGCGTGGCCGCGGCCCTGCGCGCGCGCAACCCGTCCGTGATCTGCGCCGCGGTCGAGCCGGCGGGCTGTCAGCCCCTCGGCGGATCGCCGGTCACGAAGCACCGGCACCTGATCCAGGGCACCGGCTACGGCAGCGTCCCGCCGCACTGGACGGCCGGCCTGATGGACTTGTCCATCCCGGTGACCGACGCGGCGGCCGAGGAGTGGCGGCGGGCCCTGGCGACGCGGGAGGGCCTGCACGTCGGCTACTCGGCGGCGGCCAACGTCGCCGCGACGGTCGCGCTGCTGTCGTCCTGGCGTCTCCCCCGCGACGCGACCGCCGTGACCGTCCTCTGCGACACCGGGCTGAAGTACTAGGGCCGGCGGAGTCCGGCCTCCGGCCATCCGCGCGGCACGGCCTTCATCCCGGGGCGGCCTTGAGCGCTCAGTATTTGACCACCAGCGGTTCCGCCTGCGCGGCCGGTGGGGGCGGCAGCGGAAGCGGCCCGAGGCCGCACCGGGCCGCGGCGTCCGGCGGCAGGAGCGGGTCGAGCAGGTTGCGGCGCGCGGCCAGCATCAGGATGGACCGCTCGGCCGAGACCGATTCAGGCGCCGGCGCGGCCGCGAACAGGTGCTCCAGCGCGAACCGGTAGCGGGCGAGCCGTAGGCCGGCCTCGAAGCGCACCCAGGCGATCAGGCAGCGGTTCTCGGCGACCCGCTGGACGGCATCCCGCACGGCGGCGTCGTCGAGGGTCTTGGCGAAGGGCAGGCTGCGCAGGCGAGCGGCATCCGCGTCGATGACGCGGGCGGCCAGCGCCACGAAGAGCGGGATCAGCCGCGCGTCGGCGGTCGCGTCGTCGCTGAGCTTCCGGTAGCGGGAGACTGGGGAGCGGGACGGCTCCTCCGTCAGGGCCTCGTAATAGGCGCCGACTTCCTCGTAGCGCCACGTCGGCGGGAGCGCGTGGGCGCTGGCGAGGCCGAACACCGTGTCCTGGAAGGCCGTGAAGTTGCTGGCCGGCGCGACGAACCGCCACGCGCGGTCGCGCAGGGTCAGTTCGTCGTCGGTGAGGCCGGAATCGAGCAGGAGGCGCCCGCGATCCCGGGTGCTGAAGCTGCCCGTCGTGTCGATGAGCCCGTTCCAGACCCCCGTGCGCGGCCGGCCGAAATCGCCGCTCTGGGTGCAGGCCGCGAGCAGGGCGAGCGCGGCGCCGGCGGGGGCGAGGCGCAGCGCGGTGCGCGCGCGGTCGGGCTGCCGGCGATCCGGGGCTGACATGGGAGAACCGTCGGTGGTGTCGCGCGGCCGGGCTGACATGCGCGGGGACGTCCTCAGGACGCGAGGCGCTCGTAGCGCACGCCGAGGAACAGGAGGATCTCGCCGCGCCGCTCGCCGGAGCGCGGGATCCGGCAGGTCCGCCGCGACTCCGTGCCCGGGAACGGGATCAGGGTGGCGGACGGGGCCTGGGCGGCTCTGCGTGCCGGATCGGCGGCGGGCTTCGACGAACGGGCTTCGCCGGTCTCCAGCGGCTTGATGAGGGTCATGGTCTCCGGCTCCTGTCGGCGGTCCGAGCATCTGGCCCGGGCCCTTCGGAGGGCGTCGGCAAGGGCTACCGAAACAATCCAGCACGACGTGGTTAACGGAGTCTTTCCGGGCCCCGGCCGGGAATCGCGGTGCTGGCGGGAGTTGGCGCGTGAATTGCGTGGGTGTTCGCGCCCATGGCGGGCGTTTCCTCCCTTCGACTTGAGGCCCTGTCCGATCCGGACGGGGCCTTCTTATGTGCGGACGGCCCGCCGGGCGGCGGCGCTGTGCGACCCGCGCGCCACACCGCGGCGAAGCGTGGCCGCGACGTTGCCGCGCGGAACCCGTCGGGACCCTCGGCGCTTGCCTACCGCCCGGCCCGACCGATATGCCGGGCACGGGCGATGGCGGGACCGCCGTGTCGGCTCTCCGCCCGATCGAGATTGAGGACACCGCTGAATGCGACTGGTTCCGGAACGATCCCTGCGCGCCTTCCGCCGCCGCGGCTTGGCTACTGCGGCGCTGGCGCTGTTCGCGCTGACCGCCGGCCCCGCCTACGCCCAGCGGGAGGATCAGGGCCTGCAGCTCGGCTGCGCGAACGACTATTTCCGCCTATGCGCGGGCGTCGATCCGAACAGCCAGGACGCGGATCGCTGCATGATGCGCAACCGCAAGCGCCTGTCCCCGGAATGCCGGGCGGCGATCGGCGACTACGACAAGCGCACGGGCAGCAAGTCCCTGTCCGACGATTGAGACGGGACCCGGTCGAGTTGCCCGCCGTTGGCGAGGGGCGTTTGGTATGAGCCTGACCGTCGCGGTCCAGATGGACCCGATCCAGAACATCCGGATCGCGGGTGACACCACCTTCGCCCTGCTGCTGGAGGCCCAGCGGCGGGGGCACGCGCTCGTCTACTACACGCCCGACCGGCTCTCGATGCAGGGCCGGCGCGTGACGGCCCGCGTCGAGCGGCTGACCGTGCAGGACGTCGAGGGCGCGCACTTCACCCTGGGGCCGCCGGAGCGGATCGACCTCGCCGAGGCGGACGTGGTGCTGATGCGCCAGGACCCGCCCTTCGACATGGCCTACATCACGGCCACCCACATGCTCGAGCGGATCCATCCGGAGACCCTCGTGGTCAACGATCCCTTCGAGGTGCGCAACGCGCCCGAGAAGCTGTTCGTCCTCGACTTCCCCGAGCTGATGCCGCCGACGCTGATCAGCCGCGACAAGGCGGAGATCGAGGCCTTCCGGCTGGAGCACGGGACCGTGGCGATGAAGCCGCTGCACGGGCACGGCGGCGCGGCCGTGTTCAAGGTCACCGAGAAGGACCCGAATTTCGGCTCGATGTTCGACCTGTTCGCCACGACCTTCCGGGAGGCCTGGGTCGTGCAACGCTACCTCGACCGGGTCACCGAGGGCGACAAGCGCATCATCCTGGTCGACGGCGTCCCGATGGGGGCGGTCAACCGCGTGCCGGCCGCGAACGACATCCGCTCCAACATGGTGCGCGGCGGCGCCGCCTCCGCCTCCGAGCTCACCGACCGCGAGCGCGAGATCTGCGCCACGATCGGCCCGGAACTGGCGCGGCGGGGCCTGATCCTGGTGGGCATCGACGTGATCGACGGGCACCTCACCGAGATCAACGTCACCTCCCCCACCGGCATCCGGGCGATCCAGCGACTCGGGGGCCCCGACCTGTCGGTCGCGGTCTGGGACGCGATCGAGGCCCGGATCGCCGCGCGCAAGGGCGTCTGACGGGGCGCGCTCAGGTCTCCGCGCGCGGGGTCGCGCTGAGTTCGGCCCAGTCGAATTCCTCCTCCAGCAGGTAGTAGGCGTCGTCGCCGATCCGCCCCTGGCGGCGCAGGGCGAGCACCGCGTCGCGGGCGGCCTCGACGGCGCGCCGCCGCGCGGCATCCGCCGGCAGGCTCTCCGGCGCCAAGCCCTCGTCGTGCGCCTCGGCCTCCGCGAGGGCCGCGCGGAACTCGGCGCGCAGGGCGTCGGTCGCCGGCTCGTTCTCGGCGTCGGCGAGGCTCTCCAGGGCGGCCTCGTAGGCCGCCGCGCGGGCCCAACCGGTCTCCCGGCCCACCGGATCATCGTCCTCCAGCCGCAGACGGGCGAGCAGCGGCCGCAGGGTCAGGCCCTGGATAATCAGGGTGCCGAGCACCGTGACGAAGGCGGTGACCACCACGAGATCCCGGTGCGGGAACTCGGCGGGCAGCGCCAGGGCGGCCGCCACGGTGACGATCCCGCGCATGCCCGCCCACGACAGGGCGATCCCAGGGCCCAGCCGCGCCGGGGCGCCGGCCTGCCGAAGGCCGAACCCGCGGATCCCTGTGGTCGGCATCACCCAGGCGAGGCGGGTCAGGACCACGGTGGCGAAGGTCGCGCCCGCGAGGATCAGCGCCTGCCACGCGTCCGCGCCGCTCAACCGATCCCGGATCGGGTCGATCTGGATGCCGATCAGCACGAAGGCCAGGACGTTGAGCACGAACACTGCCGTGTCCCAGACCGCGTAGGAGATCACCCGGGCGCGGGGCGCGGTGACGCCGGGTGCCCGGCGGGCGACCGTCACCGCGAAGGTCACGATGGTCAGGACCCCCGACAGCTCCAGCCTCTCCGCGGCGAGCCAGATCCCGAAGGCGGCGACGAACTGGAGCACGATCGCGCTCGCCGGATCGGTCACGCGCCGGGTCACGGCCACGAACAGCAGGCCGAGGCAGGGGCCGACGACGAGGCTCGCGACCACGCCCAGGAGGAAGGCCGGCGCCACCTCCGCCGGGTGGAAGGTGCCGGCCATCGCGGCCGTCACGCCGAGCCGGTAGATCAGCAGCGAGGCCGCGTCGTTGAGCAGGCTCTCGCCGCGCAGGATCGTGGCGAGCCGGTGCGGCATCGGCGCGTGCTTGAGCACCGCCAGCGCCGCCACGGCGTCGGGCGGCGCGACCACGGCGCCGAGCACGATGCAGGCGGAGAGCGGCATGTCCGGCACGACGAGCCGCGCCACGACCGCGACCGCGACAGTCGTCACCGCCACGGCCCCGACCGCGAGCCCGAGCACCGCGCGCCAGTTCTCCTTCAGGTCCCGCACCGAGGCATCGAACCCGGCATCGAGCAGGACCGGGGCCAGGAACAGGGCGAGCGCCAGTTCGGGATCGAGCCGCAGGTTCGGGACGCCGGGCACGAAGGCGAGGCCGACGCCGCCCAGCGCCAGGAAGGCGGGATACGGCGCACCGAGCCGGCGCGCGACGCCGGCCAGGAGGACGGCGCCGAACAGGACGCCGACGACCCACTCGAAAATCAACATGCTGTTGAAAGAGGCGGAGGCCCGGGAGCGTTCCGGGTGCCGCGGTCGCAGGCCGGCTCAGTACTGCACGGTCGCGCGCAGGCCGAGCACCGCCGCGTTGCGCAGCCGGCGCCCGTCCGGACCGGCGACGCCGGCGCCCGGCCGGATGACGTACTGCGCGTCGGGCTGCACCGTGAAGCCCGGCACGACCACCGCCTGATAGGTCGCCTCGATCACCGCCTCGGCGCGGCGGCGCGGCATCGGCATCCCGGTGTAGAGGATCGTGTCCCGGTCGGCCCGCTGGGCGTCGTCGCCGATGCGGGCGTAGGCGAAGCTGAGGCCGACCGTGTCGTCGTCGCGCCCGTCGAGCAGGCCCTTGTAGGCGAGGCCGGTATCCACGTAGGCGTCGATCAGGCTGGAGCGGGTGGGCGACCACGCGGCGCGCACGAAGAAGCCCAGGCCCTCGTCGTCCTTGCCGGATTCCCGGTAGAGGGTCTGGTCGTAGATCGCGTAGAGGCCGGCATTGCCGCGCACCGGCCGGCCGATCCCGGTGGCGTTCGGGTCGGCCAGCGGCACGCCGGTGATGTCGAAGCGCAGGCTGTCGAACCGGCCGAAATGCTGCCAGCCGCCGAGGGTGATGTCCCCGGGCAATCCCCGGGCGCCGGGCGCGATGTTGTACGCGTAGGTGGCCTCGGCGATGACCAGGGCCGGATCGCGCAGGCGGAAATTCATGCCCGTCCGGTCGAGGCGCTGCGCCTCCGGATCCCGACCGGGGCGGTTCGCGCCGGCCGGATCGCCGTCGTAGAGGCCGACCTGCAGGGAAAAGCCGTTGCCCGGCACGTACTTGGCCCGGATCGCCGGCGCCGCGAGCGGGTAGGCCGGGCCGCCGCTCGGCAGGTCGAGCCCGGTGATGGCCGGCCAGCCGAAGGTCGAGTTCACGAACAGGGTCGCGGTCTGGCTGACGAAGAACTCGGTATCGGCGGCCTGCTGGCCGATACGGATCCCGAGCTTTCCGTCCATCAGGCTCTGGTCGAGCCAGAGAACGTAGAGCCGCGTCGACGGCAGCGCCTCGATGACACTCGTCGTGAGCAGGTTGCCGACATAGTAGCGCGACAGGCCGGTGCCGTGGATGAAGTAGGCGTTGGCGTGGACCGTCGCGCCCTGCCAGCCCGCGAGCCGGTCGAGGTCGAGGTTGAGGCGCAGGTTGAGGCGGTCCTCGACGATCGCGCCCTGCCGCAGGCCGCCGACCGGGTTGCCGAGCACGTCGACGATGTAGGTCAGGCTGTACTCGATGCCCCGCTCCTTCAGGACCGGGCGGATCCCCAGCGGATCGCCGAGCGGGCCGAGCGAGGGTTCGACCGAGCGGACGTAGCCGCCGGAGGCCTGGCTGGTGGTCTCCGGCTGGGAGACCGAGACGCGCGGATCGGCGCCCGCGCCCTCGAAGACCGAGGGCACGTGCTGCTGGGCCGCGGCGGGCACGGCCGAGAGGGCCAGGGCAAACGAGGCTATGAGCTTCCGGACCATGGGCCGCTTGTCGGCGACAGTACGGGCCGCAGAATAGCACGGCGTGCTGGTCGAACACGCTCGACCTTTGCAGGAGCCGCGCGCTCGCCTAACCCTGCGGCCGGTACACCACAGGACCGTCGATGCCCGAGACCCCCGTCTTCACGTCCGCCGCCGTCGCCGCGCCCCACAGCCTCGCCGCCCAGGCGGGGCAGACTGTCCTGGCGCAGGGCGGCAACGCCATCGAGGCGATGGTGGCGATGGCCGCCTCCATCGCGGTGGTCTACCCGCACATGAACGGCATCGGCGGCGACGGCTTCTGGCTGGTGCGCGAGCGCGGCGGGCGGGTGCGCGGCATCGAGGCCTGCGGTCCGGCCGGGCGCCTCGCCACGATCCCGCGCTACCGCGAGAAGGGCTATGACGCGATCCCCGCCCGCGGCCCCGACGCGATGGTGACGGTCGCCGGCGCGGTGGGCGGTTGGCGCCTCGCCCTGGAGTTGGCGCGGGCGCTGGGCGGCCGCCTCCCGCTGGAGACCCTGCTGGCCGACGCGATCGCGCAGGCGCGGGCCGGCGTCCCGGTCTCCCCGTCGGAGGCGCGCTACGTGCCCCAGGAACTCGACACCCTCCACGACGCCCCGAACTTCGCGCGGACGTTCCTGAAGGACGGCAAGCCGTTCCCGGCCGGCGAGACCCGGAGCCTCCCGCTGCTCGCCGCCACCCTGGAGCAGCTCGCCCATGCGGGCCTCGGCGACTTCTACCGCGGCGATATCGGCCGGGAGATCGCCGCCGACCTGGAGCGCCTCGGCGCGCCGGTCACCCGGGCGGATCTGGAATCCTTCGCGGCGGTCGAGCGGGCGCCCCTGTCGATCCGCCGCCGCGACGCGACGCTCTACAACTTCCCGCCGCCGACCCAGGGGCTCTCGGCGCTCCTGATCCTCGGGATCTTCGACCGTCTCAACATCGCCGAGCCCGAGACCACGGCCCATTACCACGGGCTGATCGAGGCGACGAAGCGGGCCTTCGCGATCCGCGACCGGGTGATCACCGATTTCGCCCGCCTGCGGCACGATCCCGCCACCTTCCTGACCCCGGACCGGCTCGCCCGCGAGGCCGCGCTCGTCGACATGGGCCGCGCCGCCCGGGTGCCCCTGCCCGATCCCGGTCACGGCGACACGGTCTGGATGGGCGCCATCGACAAGGACGGCCTCGCCGTCTCCTACATCCAGTCGGTCTACTGGGAGTACGGCTCCGGCACGGTCCTGCCCGCCACCTGCATCTGCTGGCAGAACCGGGGCATGTCGTTCTCCCTCGACCCGAAGGCCGTGAATCCCCTGGAGCCGGGCCGGCGCCCCTTCCACACGCTGATCCCGGCGCTCGCCGCCTTCGACGACGGGCGGGTGATGAGCTACGGCAGCATGGGCGGCGACGGGCAGCCGCAGTTCCAGGCCCAGATCTTCACCCGCTACGCCGATTACGGGATGTCGGTGGCGGACGCGGTCGACGCGCCGCGCCTGCTCTACGGGCGCACCTGGGGCGCGCCCTCCCTCAGCGTGAAGGTGGAGGATCGGTTCGATCCGGCCTGCATCGCGGCCCTCGGCCGACTCGGCCACGAGATCGAGGAACTCGGCGGCTCCTACATCGACTCGCTCGGCCATGCCGGCATGCTGGTCCGCCATCCCCGGAACGGGCGGATCGAGGCGACCCACGACCCGCGCTCGGACGGCGGCGCGCTGGGTCTCTGAGACCGTTTCCGATCGACCCTTCGGCGGCCGTCGCGCCGTTCGTCATCACGCGCGCAGCGCAGTGACCCAGGGCAGCGGGACGCCCGGGATCGTCGCGCGGGCTGGATCGCTTCGCTCCGCTCGCGAAGACGGTGAGAGCGAGCAGCGGCGCGGAACCTATCCCGCCTGGACGAGCCAGCAGGCGGCGCGCAGGCGCACGGCGCCGCCCGCCGCGTGCCGCCGGAGGGCCGCCGCCACGGCCGCCTCGGCGCGCGCCCGGAGATCCGGCGCGGCCTCGCGGACGAGATGGGAGCTCGGGCCGAGGTTCAGGGCGACGTGGGTGGCCGCCGCGACCGCCGCCGCGTCGGTCTCGCCCTGCCCGAGGACGATGTCCCGGTCGAGGGCATCGCAGGTCACGGCGTCGAACCCGGCCCCGCGCAGGAGCGCGACGAGCGGGTCGGCGTCGGCGAAGCGGAACGGACCCGGCGTGTCGGGCTGCGGCGGCGGCACCTCCGGCAGGAGCGGCAGCACCGCGTCGCGCGGCACGCCGACCCACAGGTTCTCGGCGAGGGGCCGCCAGCACAGGAAGATCATCCGGCCGCCCGGCCGGAGCATCCGGCGCACGTTGGCGAAGGCGCGGGCGGAATCCGCGAAGAACATCACGCCGAATCGCGACACGACGTGGTCGAACCGGCCGAGATCGGCCGTCTCGACATCGGCCTCGACGAACCGGAGCGACACGCTCGCGGGGGCCTCCGCCTCGGCGCGCTCCCGCCCCACGGCGAGGAGCGGCGCCGAGATGTCGGCGCCCGTCACGCTCCCGGCGGGCCCGACCCAGCGCGCGGCCTCCAGGGTCGTGGCGCCCGCGCCGCAGCCGATGTCGAGTACCGTCTCGCCCGGGGCGAGCCCCGCGCGGGCGAAGAGCGCCTCCGTCAGCGGGACGAACATCGCGTCGAGGACGGCCTGATTGCGCGCCCAGCGCGTACCGACCTCGCCGTTCCAGTACTCGGCCTGGGTGATGCCGCCCGCCATGGTGCGCTCCGTCAGGCCGTCGTCGCGGCGACCGACAGTTCCGGCTTGTGGTTGAGGGTCTGGAACACGACGCAGTAGCGCTCGGTCAGCTTCAGGAGCTGCGCGAGCTTGTCCTCCGGCGCGTCGGTGTCGAGCTGGAAGAACAGGCGGATGTTGCGGAAGCCCACCGGCGCCTCCTTGTCGACCCCGAGGGTGCCGCGGAAATCGAGGTCGCCCTCGGCGCTGACCGTGCCGGCGCGCAGCGGGATCTCCAGGGCGGTCGCCACCGCCTTGAGCGTCACGCCCGCGCAGGCGACCAGCGCCTCCAGCAGCATGTCGCCCGAGCACAGCTCCGCGCCCGAGCCGCCCGTGGCCGGATGCAGCCCGGCCTCCGCGATGGCGCGGCCCGTCTCGACCTTGCAGGCGATCTTGGTGTCGTCCAGCGTGCCCCTGGCCTTCAAGGTGATGACCGCCGCGTCCGGCGCGGTGCGGTACTTGTCCTTGATCGGAGCCTGGAGGGCTCGCAGCGCGGTGGCGTCCATGGCGTCGTCCTCTCGATGATGTCGCCCGACCTCGGGCAGCCGGATCGGGTTCTCGATGCGCGAAACGCCTTAGCAGGTTGTCGCGACGCCCTCACCGTCTTTGCGAGCGCAGCGAAGCAATCCAGCGTGGCGCCACGATCCCAGGGGTCGTGCCGCCCTGCCTAGCTTCGCTGCGCTCGCAGAGACGAACGGTGTCCGCAGCCGCTTGTTCGGCCCGCAGATATGAGAATCGGCGCGATCACCGAGAAGCGCCCGCGCTCAACCGATCAGGGCGGCCACGGCCTCCGCGAGGGCGTCGACCTGAGCCTCGTCGTGGGCGGCCGAGAAGGCGACCCGCAGCCGCGCGGTGCCGGCCGGCACGGTCGGCGGGCGGATTGCCACCACGAGGTAGCCCTGCGCCTCCAACGCCGCCGAGATGTCGAGCGCCGCCTGCGCCTCGCCGACCAGGACCGGCACGACCGCGCTCTCGGCCTCCGGCAGGCCCAGGCGGGCGGTGAAGCGCCGGGCGAGGGCGAGCGGACGGGCCCGGCGCTCTGGCTCCGCCTCCAGGATCGCCAGCGCCTCCAGGGCCGCGGCGGCCGAGGCCGGTGGCAGGCCGGTGGTGTAGACGAAGCTGCGGGCACGGCTCGTCATCAGGTCGATGACCGGGCGCGAGGCGCAGAGATAGCCGCCGTACGAGCCGAGCGCCTTCGAAAGGGTGCCCATCTCCAGGGGCGCCCGCGGTCCGTCCTCGACCACACCGATGCCGTGGGCGTCGTCCACCAGCGTCCAGGCGTCGAAGGATTCGGCGATGCCCAGGATGTCGCCGAGGGGCGCCCGGTCGCCGTCCATGCTGAACACGCGCTCGGTCAGCACGAGGGCGCGCCCGTGGTGCGGCCGGTGCTCGGCGAGCCGCGCCGCGAGGTCGCCGGGATCGTTGTGGCGGAAGGTCAGGACCCGCGCGCCCGAGAGCCGCGCGCCCGCCCACATGCAGGCGTGGGACAGCTCGTCGAGCAGGACGAGGTCGCCCCGCCCGGCGAGCGCCGGGGTGATGCCGAGATTGGCGAGGTAGCCGCTGCCGAAGACCAGGGCGGCCTCCGTGCCCTTGTGGCGCGCGAGGCCGGTTTCCAGGGCGCCGAGATAGGGGTGGTCGCCGGTCACGAGCCGCGACCCGCCCGCCCCCGCGCCGTGGCTCGCGACCGCGGCCTGGGCTGCCGCGATCACCCGCGGGTGATGCGAGAGGCCGAGATAGTCGTTGCACGAGAAGGAGACGAGCGCCCGTCCCCGCCGCGCCGCCGCGGCGCCGGCGCCGCGCTCCGTCGGCACCAGCTTGCGGCGCAGGCTGCCGGCCTCGAGGGCGTCGAGTTTCCCGGTGGCGAAGGCGTCGAGGCTGTCCATGGAGACGGGGATGGGCGGTGCCGCGCGGACAATGTCAAGCGGCGGGTGCCGGTCCTTGACCCCCGTCCGAGGCCACATCATGCCAGGCGCATGACCCTCGCAACGCCCGCAGGCCATCTCTGGCGGCCCTACACGCAGATGCGCCGCGCGGCGCCGCCCCTGGAGGCGGTCGCGACCCAGGGCACCCGCATCCGCCTCGCCGACGGGCGCGAGCTCGTGGACGGCATCGCCTCCTGGTGGACCGCGGTGCACGGCTACAATCACCCACACATAGCGGGCGCGGTGGCCGACCAGCTCGCGCGCATGCCCCACGTGATGTTCGGCGGCCTCACCCACGCGCCGGCGGAGGCCCTGGCCCGGCGGCTCGCCGCCCTGCTGCCGGGCGATCTCGACCACGTCTTCCTCAGCGATTCGGGCTCGGTCGCCGTCGAGGTCGCGCTCAAGATGGCGGCGCAGATGTGGATCAACCGCGGGGTCAGCGGGCGGACGAAGGTCCTCGCGTTCCGCGGCGGCTACCACGGCGACACGATGGGGGCGATGTCGGTCTGCGACCCCGAGGAGGGCATGCATCGCCGCTTCGGCGCCTACCTGCCGGGCCAGATCTTCTGCGACCTGCCGCGCAGCGCGGCCGAGACCGCGGCGCTCGACGTGGCCCTGGCGGCCCATCGCGACACCCTGGCGGCGGTGATCGTCGAGCCGCTGGTCCAGGGTGCCGGCGGGATGCGGACGCACCCGCCGGAGGTGCTGGCGACGGTCGCCGGGCTGGCGCGCCGCCACGGGCTGCCGCTCATCGCCGACGAGATCTTCACCGGCTTCGGGCGCACCGGCAGCCTGTTCGCCTGCGAGCAGGCGGGGATCGTGCCCGACATCCTGTGCCTGTCGAAGGCGCTCACGGGCGGCACGATGGCGCTCGCCGCCACGATCGCCCGCACGGAGGTGTTCGCGGAGTTCTGGTCCGAGGATCCGGCGGCGGCGCTGATGCACGGCCCGACCTTCATGGCCAATCCCCTCGCCTGCGCGGCGGCCAATGCCAGCCTCGACCTGTTCGAGACCGAGCCGCGCCTGAGCCAGGCTCGCGCCATCGCGGAGCGCCTCGCCGCGGGGCTGGAGCCGCTGCGGCGTGTGTCCGGCGTGGCCGATGTCCGGGTCCTCGGGGCCATCGGCGCGGTCCAGTTCGCGCGGGCGCCCGATCTGGCCGTTCTGAAGGCGGAACTGCTCGCCCGCGGCGTCTGGGTGCGGCCCTTCGGCGACATCGTCTACCTCACCCCCGCGCTCACGATCGGTGCGGCCGATCTCGACCGGCTCGTCGAGGCCGTCGCCGGGGTGGTGACCGAGCTGGCGCCGGCATCGACATGAGGGCCGCGCGTTCCACTTTCCCGTGACGAGCCCCCGTGCCGGCCTGCAACCCGGGACCGTTTCTGCCGTTGGGCCTACGGCTGGAGATGCGTGCGGCGGCCCGCGCGGCCGGGTGCTGCCGAAGGGAGTACACAGTGGCGAGCGAGCAGACGGGTTCGAGCGGCGATCGGCCGGTAATCCTCCTCGTCGAGGACGAGGCGCTGACGATCATGGACCTCGGGGACGTGCTGGAGGAAGGCGGCTACGACACCGTCCAGTGCGCCTCGGCCGAGCGGGCGCTCAGCATCCTGCAGGCGCGCCCGGACATCTGCGGGCTGGTCACGGACGTGCAGCTCTCGGGCAAGACCGACGGCTTCGACCTCGCGAGCTCCGTGGCCGAGGCGCGGCCGCAATTGCCGATCCTGATCGTGTCCGGGCGCGCGGCCCCGGACCCGGCCCGCATGCCCGAGCATGCCGAGTTCATCGCCCGTCCCTGCACCGGCGAGGACATCTTGGACCGTCTCCAGCGTCTCATGCACTGCTGAGCGGGCCTCCGCGCCAGCCCCGTCATCGCACCGTCACCGGTCGGCGCCACAGGGACCTGGGCGGCCGCTTGATGGGGGTGGACGGTGCAGATTCAGGATCGTCCGGCGGCCGCCGGCTCTAATTCGGGCGCTCCGGTGGGCGACAAGCAGAAGCGCGATCATCAGGACGAGGCCGCGTTGCTTGGCCTCCCGTCCAAGAAGCTGAGGCCACCCGGCGTGCGCAGCGTCGGCTGGGCGCTGGTGCAGGCGGCGCGCCTGCACCGGGCACGGACCGGCGACCGTCTGGCCAAGCTCGGCCTGTTCGCCGGCCAGGAGCAGGTGGTGCAGGCGCTCGCCGCGGCCGGCACGATGACGATGGGCGATCTCGCCGCCCTGCTGCGCGTCCGGCCGCCCACCGCCTCCAAGACCGTCACGCGGCTCGCGGCCCTCGGCATCGTCGAGCGCCGGGCCGAATCGGGCGATGGCCGCGTGGTGCGGGTCCAGCTCACGGAGACCGGCAGGGCCAAGGCCGAGGCCATCGAGCGGATCCAGGAGGAGGTCGAGGCCGAGTTGCTCGACCACCTCGACAAGACCGACCGCCGCCGCCTCCGGAAGCTCCTGCGGAAGGCGGCCCGCGGCCTCGCGGAGGCGGCCGGCGCATCCGGTCAGACGACCGAGGCGGATGCCGAGATCGAGGCCGAGGACGAGGCGGAAGCGTTGGCGACCTGACCGTCGCCCTCAGGCCGCGCGGCGCCAGGCCGGGAACGGGTCCGGCAGGCTGCGATAGGGCGCGGGATCGAACGGCGCCCGGTCCGCGCCGGTCTCGAGCAGGCAGGCGTCCAGCGCTGCCGTGAGCGCCGCGGCGTCCATGCCGGTGCCGATGAAGACCAGCTCCTGGCGCCGGTCGCCCCAGACCTCGCTCCAGACGTCCCGGAGCCGCGCCTGGAACTCGGGCGCCTCCGGCCAGCGCCGCCGCGGCACGGCCGACCACCAGAACCCCATCGCCGAGACCCGGGCCACAGCGCCCGCCAGGGAGAACTCGCCGACCCAGTCCGGCCGGGTCGCGAGCCAGAAATGGCCCTTCGCGCGGATCAGACCCGGCCACGTGGCGTTGACGAAGGCGTTGAAGCGCTCCGGGTCGAAGGGCCGCCGGGCTCGGTAGACGAAAGAGGCGATGCCGTACTCCTCGGTCTCCGGCACGTGCGCGTGGGCGCCGTAGAGCTCCTTGAACCAGAGCGGGTGCTGCTGCGCCTTCTCCTCGTCGAAGAGGCCGGTGTCGAGGATCTCGGCGAGCGGCGCGCGCCCGTGATCGGTCTCGAGGATGCGGGCATCGGCGTTCAGGCCGCGCACGACGGAGCGCACCAGCGCGAGGTGCTCGGCCGGCACGTCGCGCGCCTTGTTGATGACCACCACGTCGGCGAACTCGATCTGCTCCACGAGCAGGTCCACGAGCGTGCGCGTGTCCTCGGCGCCCGCCGTCTCGCCGCGCTCGCGCAGGAAGGCCGACGAGCCGTAATCCTTCAGCAGGTTCACGGCGTCGACCACCGTGACCATCGTGTCGAGCCGGGCGAGATCCGACAGGGAGCGGCCGGCCTCGTCGCGGAACGAGAAGGTCGAGGCGACCGGCAGCGGCTCGGCGATGCCGGTCCCCTCGATCAGCAGGTAGTCGAACCGCCCCGTCTCCGACAGCCGCCGGACCTCGGCGAGCAGGTCGTCGCGCAGGGTGCAGCAGATGCAGCCGTTGGTCATCTCGACGAGCGTCTCGTCGGTCCGGGACAGGTCGGCGCCCCCGGCGCGGACCAGATCCGCGTCGATGTTCACCTCGCTCATGTCGTTGACGATCACCGCGACGCGGCGGCCGTCGCGATTGGTGAGCACGTGATTGAGAAGTGTCGTCTTCCCGGCCCCGAGGAAGCCGGACAGGACGGTGACGGGAAGGCGGGTGTCGCGCTGAGTCATGACGCGATCAAAATGTTATAACGTTTCAAAGTCAACCGGCGTCTTGAGCTTGTGCGGGCGCGCCGCCCGGATCGCTGTTGCAACGATGTAACGTTTCTCGGCCGTGTCCGACACCGGCGGGATTAACGCTTGCACCGGACCGAGGCACCGCAACAATGAAACGATATAACACTGTGTGAGTCTCGATGCTTCCCTCGCGCCGCTTCGGCTTCCTCGCCAGCACGGTCCTGTCGTCGACCGTCTGCGCCGGCCTCCTCACGCCCTCCGCCGCGCGGGCGCAGCAGGCCGTCGCCCTCGACGAGATCAGCGTCACCAGCCCGAGCCCGATCCAGCCGTCGCGCGGCGCGGTCGCGGCGGATGCGGCGGTGCCGATCGGCGTCCTGCCGGTGGCGACCAACACGTTCTCACCGGTGACGGTGGTGACCCAGGACCAGATCGCGCGCGACCAGCCCCGGACCCTGGGCGACGCCCTGTTCGACCGTCCGGGCATCTCGGGCACGACCTACGCGCCGGGTGCGGCCTCGCGACCGATCATCCGCGGCCTCGACAATGCCCGGGTGCGGATCCAGGAGAACGGCATCGTCAACGGCGGCGTGTCCGACCTCGGCGAGGATCACGCCGTGCCGGTGAACCCGCTGGTCTCCGACCGGATCGAGGTGATCCGCGGTCCCGCGACCCTGCGCTACGGCTCGGGGGCCATCGGCGGCGTCGTCTCGGCCGACAACAACCGGGTCCCGACCTTCATCCCGGCGAACGGGGTGCAGGGGCAGGTCACCAGCGGCTTCTCCAGCGTGGATAACGGCCGGCTCGGGGCCGCCACGGTGGACGCCGGCGGCGACGGCATCGCGGTCCACGCCGACGGCTTCAAGACCGCCAACGACAGCTACGCGATCCCCGGCGGGATCCAGCGCAACTCGTACAACGAGTCGCAGGGCGGCGCGGTCGGCATCTCGGCGATCGGCGACCGCGGCTTCGTGGGCATCTCCTTCAGCCACTACGACGCGGTCTACGCGATCCCCGGCGGCGTGGCCGAGCAGGACCGGACCCGCCTGACCCCGAACCAGGACCGGGTCCTGTCGCGGGGCGAGTACCGTCCGCTCGACGGGCCCTTCGAGGTGATCCGCTACTGGGCGGGCTACTCGGTCTACCGCCACAACGAGGTCGGGATCGGCGACGACGGGATCGAGGGCGTCCAGGCGATCTTCAAGAACCGCGAGGCCGAGGGACGCCTGGAACTCCAGCACGTCCCGGTCATCACGGAGTTCGGCAGGCTCACCGGCGCTCTGGGCTTCCAGTCGGACCGGCGCGTGATCAACACGCAACTCGAATCGTTCCTGCCGAAGACGGAGTCGCGCGCGAACGCGGTATACCTCTTCGAGGAGCTGGAACTGCGCCCGGGCACGCGGCTGCAGGCGGCCGGGCGCTACGAGGTCGACCGGCTCTCGAGCACGGCGGCGCAGTTCCCCGCCGACTACGTGCCGGTCGACGGACAGGAGCCGTTCCAGTACGCGCGCACCCGGCGCTTCGCCCCGAAGAGCGCCAGCATCGGCGCCCTGCAGGACCTGCCTTACGGCTTCGTGGCGAGCCTCACCGGCTCCTACGTCGAGCGCGGGCCCACGGGCTATGAGCTGTTCTCGCAGGGCCCGCACGACGCCACCGCGACCTTCGAGATCGGCAACCCGAACCTCAAGAAGGAGCGAGCCCGGACCGTCGAGGCCAGCATCCGGCGGGCCGAGGGGCCCTTCCGTCTGGACGCCACCGGCTACTTCACCCGCTACACCGGCTTCATCTACCGGAACTACACGGGTCTGACCTGCGACGACGACTTCGCCTCCTGCGGCGTCGGCACCGACAACCGGCAGATCGTCTACCAGCAGCAGAACGCGACCTTCTACGGCGCCGAGATCATCGGCCAGTACGACCTCGTGCCGGTGGGCAACGGCTTCGCCGGCGTCGAGGCGCAGTTCGACTTCGTCCGCGCCCAGTTCGACAACGGCGCGAACGTGCCGCGCATCCCGCCCTACCGGCTCGGCGGCGGCGTCTACCTGCGGGCCGACGGATGGTTCGCGCGGGTGAACCTGCTCCACGCCTTCAGCCACGACGCCACGGCGGTGTACGAGACGCCGACCCCCGGCTACGACGACCTGCGCGCCGAGCTGAGCTACACCAAGGCCGTCGATCCCGCGGTCTACGGGGCGAGCGCGATCACCCTCGGCCTCCAGGGCCGCAACCTCCTGAACGACGATATCCGCAACTCGACCTCGTTCAAGAAGGACGAGATCCTGCTGCCGGGGCGGAACGTGCGGCTGTTCCTGACGGCGCGGTTCTAGGGTCGGACATCAGGCCGCGTGATCGTGATGATGCTCGAGAGGGATGGATCATCGCCGGTCCGCTTCCGGACGGCGTTGTTTGGCCGGGCGCCGCTGCTCCGCCCCTTGTCCCCCGTCTAACCTGTTGTGAAGGTAGATTATATACAATAAACGCCGGGGTTCCCGATCTTCGCCACCGGGTGGCGACAGGGGTGCCCAGGCGGCGGATGCAACCGTTTTTCTCGACAGATGGGATTCATCCCAGAAACGCGGTCCGCCAATGGCGGGAACTAGTCTGCGAGCGGCTCGTGCCTGCCGAGATCGAGACGCCGGACGGTCTCCCGTTCCAGGGACGGCTGGACGTGACGTGTATCGGCGCGATGCCGATCTCGCATTTCTGGCACACAACCGTGCGGACCAGAATCACGGACGCCGAAGCGCGACGCCGCGGGAACCCCGATCGGGTTTTCGTGCTCCTGAAGCTGTCCGGACGGGATACAATCCAGCAGCTTGACCGGGAGGCGAAGACCAAGCCGGGCGACCTCATCTTGCTCGACTCGAGTTCATCCGTGATGGAGGCGGAGACCGGCGACTCCTTGGTCATCGATCTGCCGCGCCAGCGTTTTGAGACCGTTCTGGGCCCGTCCCGGCTCTACACCGCGCTCACGGCCGCAGCGGACCTCGCCTCGACGACCCTGACGGGCTCGTACCTTCAGGAACTCGTCCGGGTCAGCGATCGCCTCACCCCTGACGCGGCCGAGCGCATGGCATCGATCGGCGTCGACCTGATCGTGGCGAGCCTCGCCGAACGGATGGCGCAGGAGGTACCCCGTTCCATCCACGGCAACGTCACGGTCCAGCGCGCCAAGGCCTATGTCGAGGCGAACCTGAGCGACCCGAACCTGGACCCGCCCCGGCTCGCCGCCGCGATGGGCGTGTCGTTGCGGCGGCTGCAGGAGCTGTTTCATGAGCGCGGCCGGCACATCTCCGACTACATCTGGGGACGCCGACTGGAGGTGGCAGCCAAACGCCTGACCGACCCGGCCTGCGCCGCCCTGTCGATCGGCCTGTTGGCTTATGGCTGCGGCTTCAGCAGCCAGGCGCATTTCGCGCGCCGCTTCAAGGATCGCTACGACGTGAGCCCCCGTGAATACCGACAGGCGCACAGGCCGGACGTGGAGGTATCTGCGTCCGCCTCCGGTCTGTCGTCCTGATGCGCAGCACGACCGGATCGGAAGCCACCGCCGGGCCGATCTCGACCGCTCGACAGCACACGCTGAAACCGACCTCAGGCGGACAGCGTCCGACGCAGCCTGCGCCAGCCCGCCACGATCCCGGTGACCGCGATGCCCGCCGCCAGGAGATTCAGGACCCACTGGGCCGTATCGTGCAGGGGGCGGTTGCCGGTGAGCCCCGGCAGGTCGAGCCGGTGCGCGGCGTCGAACAGCCAGCGGTTGATCCGGCCCGAGCGGTCCAGGCGCTGGAGGATCGTGCCGTCCCTGGGATCGACGTGGAGCCACGTGGCGGCCGCGTCGCCGAAGCGCAGGCGCAGCACCGGAAGCGGCCGTGGGTCGGCCCCGTGGGGATACCAGTAGGCGTCGTAGGCGTATAACGGGCGGATCGACCGGAGGGGACCGTCCGCGAAACCATCTGCCGCGGCCGCCGCGATGCTGCGCGCGTCGAGGGCGGTCGCGCCGTCCGCTGCGACCGTCCGGAGGCCGTCCGCCGTCTCGGCGACGATCCACCAGCGTCCGCCGATGGCGGCGAAGCGCAGGGTGCGCGTATCCGGCACGGCGCCATCGCGAAGCCGGTGCGGATCGAGGCCGAGCGCCGGCGGGGTTCCGGCATAGGCGGCGCGCAACGCTACCGGCGGGCTGGTCGCGCTGAACCAGCGGTTCGGGTTCATGGAGATCCAGCCGCTGACGATGAACGTGCTCAAGCCGAGGCCCCCCGCGAGGCCGAGCAGGTGGTGCCAGCGCGCCAGCCCGCGATAGGGCGTGACCGCCCCGGCCGCGTAGCGCCGCCGAAGGCGCAGGCGCCAGATCCCGATCGCGCCTCCACTCAGCGCGCCGAGGGCGGCGAAACCCGAGAGCCACAACAGGATCGTCCGCCACAGCTCCGGCCGGGCCCGCAGCGGCGTGAGGTAGATCCAGTGCGCCACCGAACCCACCCAGTTCCAGCCCCGCTCGAAGCGTGTCGTGTCGAGGGCGATCTCGCCGGTCACCGCAGACACGTAGAGCTCGGTCCCCGCGGCGTCGCCGAGGGCCACCTTCAGGAAGGGCCGGAGCGGGTCGTAGCGGGCCGTGACGGTCCACTGGTCGCGCGCGACCAACTCGGACTGCGCAGCCGGAGCACCACCGGCCGCGACACGCAGCGCGTCTGCGGGTGTCAGCGGGACGAGCCGCGCGCCGGTCCGTGCCGAGACCGTCACCCGGGCGCCGTCGTGGCCGGCGATCCGGTAGACCGGCTCGTCGCCCCGCATCTCCAGGCCGAAGGCGGCCGGCACGCCGGCGAGCCCGCCGGCCCGCAGCGCCGCGTCCGGCGCGACCGCGACCTGATCCCAGGCGATCGGGGCGAGCCGCGACAGCCGCTCGGCCCCGGTGAGCGCCGGGAACGGCACGTAGAGCATCACCAGCCCGGAGCCGATCCACAGCGCGAAGAACAGCCCCGCGGCGATCCCGGCCCAGCGGTGGAACAGGAGCAGCCAGCGCCGTCCCGCCTTGCCGAGCCGGCGCGGCAGGCTCACCACGTCACCGTGTAGGCGACCTCGACCGAGCGCGGGCGCCCGAGCAGCCAGTTGGTCCCGACCCCGTTCACGGCGTTGCCCGAGATCGCGTAGACCTTGTCGAACAGGTTGTAGACCCGCACGGACAGGCGCGAATCCGCCGTCACCTGATGGTCCAGGACCGCGTTGACGAGGTTGTAGGCGGGGCGCCGCGCCGTGTTGCCGAAGTCGCTGTAGACCTGCCCGACGTTCTGCAGTCCGACCCGCGCGGTCCAGTCGCGGGTGACGTCCCAGGTCAGCCAGAGGTTGGCCACGCGCTCGGGCACGTCGATCGGCTGGTTGCCGGCATACGAGACGGTGGCGCCGTTCACCGTCTGGTCGAACCGGTCGTACTGCGCGTGGAGGAGCGCGAGGTTGCCGTCGAGCCGCCAGCCCGGCGCGAAGCGCCAGCCGAGCGCCAGCTCGAAGCCCTGCGAGGACTGGCTCCCCACCTGCGTGGACAGCGTCGGCTGGCCGGGGATCGCCGAGATCAGGTTGTCCTTGACGATCCGGTAGCCCGCGACGGTCCATTCGAGGGCGCCGTCGAAGGCCAGCCCCTTGGCGCCGATCTCGACCTGATCGCCGGTCGCGAGCTTGAAGCCCGCCAGCGACTGCGACAGCGTGATCAGGCTGTTCACCGGGTCGGTGGCGAAGCTGTACTGGGCGTAGAGCGCGCTGTCCGGCGTCGGGTTGTAGACGAGGCCGAACCGGTAGCCGAGCGCCCGATAGGTCTTCTCGAACCGCGATCCCGTCTGCAGGTCCTCGCGGTTCAGCGTCGGCACGTCGAGGCGCACGCCCGTGAGGAACGACAGCTTGTCCGACAGGATCACCCGGTCCTCGGCGAAGACCGAGGCCTGGCTCGTCTGCGTCGCGTAGGCCGGGCGCGCCCGGCCGTTCTGCGGGAACAGGCCCGGATCGTAGCCGGTGAGCGGCACGCTCGTCGTCTGGTCGAAGTAGAAGTTATTGGTGTGACGGAAGTCGATGTGATTCACGTCGAAGCCGGCCACGAACTGGTTCGGCAGCCCGAACAGGCTGCCCCGGAACGTCGCGTCGAGGCGGTCTCCGACCTGCTCCTGGCTGTGGTAGATCTCCAGGTAGTCGCCCCGGTCCACGAGCCCGGTGCCGCGGTTGTAGCTGTACTGCTCGACGTCGAGCCAGTGGCGCCGGCTGGTCAGCCGGTAGGCGGTGTTGCGGATCGTGATGTCGGCCGAGGGGGACCACTCGGTCTTGAGCTGGGTCCAGTTGTCGGCCCAGGTGATCTTCGCGTCGCGGACGTTGTAGTTGTTGAACCGGATGAGATCCGGGATCCGTCCCTCGACCAGCGGGGTGCCCCAGTAGCGGGCGGGCTCCTGGTAGCCGAGATCGTGGCTCAGGGTGAAGGCGAGGTCGGCGCTCGGCCGGAACAGCAGGGCGGCGGAGACCGCGAGGTTGCGGAAATCGCCCTCCGGCCGCATCCAGCCGTCGGCGCGATTGCCGCTGACGTTGAGGCGGTACGCGAAGGTGTCGCCGTACTCCGCCTGCCCCAGCGGGCCACCGGAATCGAGGGCGAGCCGCGCGACACCGTCGGTGCCGATGACCGCGCGGGCGGCGTTGATCGGCACGAAGACCGGCTTCTTGGGCACCACGTTGATGACGCCGCCGATGGCGCCGTCGCCGTAGAGCACCGAGGACGGCCCGCGCAGCACCTCGATCCGCTCGACGTTCCACGTGTCGAACGGGAAGGTCACGGTGTTGGCGCCGACGTAGAAGCGCGTGCCGTCGTATAGCTGCTGGATCGAGTTCGGGCCGGCGAAGCCGCGGGACGTGAACGCGCCGTTGCCGTTGCCGGGCGCCGCGATGGTGGTGATGCCGGTCGCGTCCTGAGTCACGGCCTCGGCGATCGTGTCCTGGCCGCGCAGCCGCGCGGTCTCGCCCGACACGATGTCGAGGCTGGCCGGCGTCTCCAGCGGCGTCAGGCCGAGGCGGCTCGCGGTCCGGTCGGGCGTGCGCAGGTTGAGCCCGTTCGGCGGGAGGCGGCCCGGGTCGCCGCCCGCGCCCGCGACCGACAGCTCATCCAGCGTGACCGCCTCCTGTGCGGCGGCCGGACTGGCGAGGAGCGCGAGGAGAACGCCGCAGAGGGGGGCCCGCCCGCCGGGGCGGGAGCGATGGGTCGATGGAGACATGGGGAAAGTGGTCCGTGCACGGCGCGCGCCGGCCCCCGCGTCCTACAAGCATTGTAATAACATTACAATGCGCCCGCTGTCCGGTAGCCTCTGCCCGTGCGGGCGCGCGACGGCGTCCTGCCACAGGGCTCAAGGGAGTCGGGACAGCGGAAACGGGCATGGGGAACGGCGTCGCGGGCGCGCTTGCTGTGGCACGTCACCGCGAACGAGGCCTCGGCGGCCGCCTCCCCTCGGGACTGGCGGCGCCTCGACACCCGCCAGGACACCCCGCCCGGCGCGTTTCGCGTGTGACCACGGCTGACGGCAGGTCTCCTGGCTCGCGGGTCGCCGCCCTCGCACCGTCTTCCCGGGGTGACCCAGTGACGTGGTGGTGAAGGGCTCGCCGCTTACAGTTGCGGGGGCAGCCGCGGCTTCGGGGCGAACCCCTCACCGCGTTCCCTTTTGATCCCCGAGGGGAACCGTCGAACACAGCTTGGCCGTAGCGGGGGCGGGCGTCAACCGTGTGTCCGGTTGTTGCCGTGGATCGGCGCGCTGTGCGCCGGTCCGTTGCGGCCTCGCCGACGACGGGCTAGCCCCTGCGGGATGACGGTCTGGCGGCCCCCTGCGGAGATACGCGTGAAGGCACTGGGTCTGCCCCGGCGCGGCAACAGCCTGCTCGTGGCCGAGGTCCGCGCGGATGACGGGCGGCTGAAAGGCGTCCGGCCGCTCGGCGGCAGCGTCGCGTTCGGCGAGCGGGTCGAGGACGCCCTGATCCGGGAGTTCCGAGAGGAGCTCGGCGTCACCGTCTCGGTGCTCGGCGGCCCCCGCGTCATGGAGAACATCTTCACGCACGAGGGGCAGGTCGGGCACGAGGTGCTGTTCCTGTTCCCCGTCGCCCTGCCGCCGGGGCGGTTCGACGGGCAGGAGCGATTCGTGTTCCACGAGGATTCCGGCACCGCCTGCGTGGCGCGGTGGTGCGATCTGGACGGGCTCGACGTGCCGGGCGGTCCCGACCTCTTCCCCGCCGGCCTGAAGGCCCGCCTCCGCGACGCGTGGCGCGCGGAGCCCTGACGGACCGGGCCGGCCCACCGCCTTTGCCGCTCGGCGCGGGCGATGCTACAGCCGGGCAATCCCATCGGTCCGGACGTCCGCGACGCCGCGGCCCATGCGCCCGGACGCTCCGTCCGACGCGGAGACGGGTGCCGGCGGAAGCATGACGATACGACCTCCCAGAAGCGGCGGGCCGACGGGGCGCAAGCCTCAGGCCGGCAAGTCCAGCGCCAGCAAGTTCAGGGGCGGCAAGGCCCAGGCCGACGGCCGCGCCCGCACGGGCCCGCGCACCAGCGCCCGCGACGCCGCCGAGCGCGCGGCCCGCAACCGCGGCGAGGATGCCGGCACCCGCGATCCCTGGGGCGCGCAGGCCGCTGCGGCCCCGGCGCCGGCCCGGCCGCCGAAGCCGCGCCGCGACGCCGCCGCACCGCGCGACGCCGCGGCGGGCAAGCCCGGCGGCCGGCCGCCGGCCAGGCGCTCGGCGGCCCCCTCCCCGGCCCTCGCCTCTGCCCCCGCGCCCGGTCCGACCCGGCGCGAGCAGCGCGCCGCCGCCTCCGCGACCCTCGCCTCCGGCGTGCAGACCCTGACCGTCGAGCCGGACGAGGCTGGGATGCGGATCGACCGCTTCCTCACCGCCCGCTTCCCGCTCCTGCCCTTCACCCGCGTGCAGACCATCGTCCGCAAGGGCGAGTTGCGGGTCGACGGCAAGCGCGCCAAGCCGAACGACCGGCTGGAGCCGGGCATGAGCGTGCGCGTGCCGCCGCTGCGCCTCGACCAGCCCACCGAGCGGCCGCGCAGCGCCGCCCGCGAGCAGGACGACGCCGCCTTCATCCGGTCGCTGATCCTCTACGAGGATGCCGACATGATGATCCTCAACAAGCCCTTCGGCCTCGCGGTCCAGGGCGGTTCGGGGACGGTCCGGCACGTGGACGGCCTGCTCGCCGCCCTCACGGGTTCGGACGGCCAGAAGCCGCGCCTCGTCCACCGGCTGGACAAGGACACGGCCGGGTGCCTGATCATCGCCAAGACCCGGCTCGCCGCCGCGACGCTGGCCAAGAGCTTCCGGTCCCGGGCGGCGCGGAAGATCTACTGGGCGCTCACCGCGGGCGTGCCGCGGGTCCGGCAGGGGCGCGTCTCGACCTACCTCGCCAAGGAGGAGCCCACCGACGCGGACGCGCGGATGCGGGTCGCCAAGCACGGCGACGAGGGCGCGAGCCACGCGCTGACCTACTACGCGATGGTCGATCAGGCGGCCCAGAAGCTGTCCTGGCTGTCGTTCAAGCCGGTCACCGGCCGCACGCACCAGCTGCGCGCCCACGCGGCCCATATCGGCCACCCGATCGTGGGCGACCCGAAATACTTCTCCGTCGAGAACTGGGAGCTGCCGGGCGGCATCCAGAACCGCCTCCACCTGCTCGCCCGGCGGATCGTCATCCCGCACCCGCGGACCGGCAAGCCGGTCGACGTGAGCGCGCCGCTCCCGCCCCACATGGCGCAGAGCTGGAACCTCCTGGGCTTCGACGCCGCCCGCTACGACCCGATCGTCGAGGCTCCGGAGGCCTGAGCCCGCAGCCAGGGCACGATCGCGTCCGCCATCGCGTCCGGGCCCTCGAGCGGCAGCATGTGGCCCGACCCGTCGATCACCCTCAGCGTCGCGCCCGGGATGCCATCGCGGAGCTCCCGCGCCTCGTCGAGGCTGCGCAGGGCGTCCTGGGCCGCCGCCACGACCAGGGTCGGGCAGCCGATCGCGCCGAGGCGGTCGCCATCGGATTCGCGCGCCTGCCCGGCCTGGCGCAGGAAGACCTCTCCGCCGAGCCGGTCGCCCATCTGCCGGATCCGGCTCAGGAGGGCGCCGTCGCCGGCGCGGTCCGGGTGCACCGACTGGAGGATCGCCGACCGGCTGAGGCCCCGGTAGCCCTGCTGGCGGATATGGGCGACGGCGGCGGCCTTCCGGCGCGCCTGGGCCGGCGTGTCGGCCCGCGACGAGGTGGCGACGAGGACCAGCGCCTCCACCCGGTCCGGCACGAGCCGGGCGACCGCGCGGGCGACGTAGCCGCCCATGGAGAAGCCCACGAGCCCGAAGCGCGGCGGCGCCTCCGCGACGACGCGGCGCGCCATGTCGGCGATGGCGGCGTCCCGCGCGAGGTCGCCGTGCGTGATCGGACCCACCTCGGCGAGGCGCGCGACCACGTCCGACCAGAGGTCGGCATCGGTCATGAAGCCGGGCAGCAGCACGAGGTTCATCGCCGGATCATCCTTCCCGTCCCCCAGATAACCGTCACGCGAGCGCCCGTCAGCGCCGCGGCATCTCCGGTGAAAGTCGGGTGCGGTCCGGGCGTCCCGCGCGGCGCATGCCTTGGCAACCGGCCGCGCCGCCTCATATGCTGCCCCGCGCCCCGCCGATCCGCCGCGGGGCCTGTTCCCGGCGGTTCGAGACCCTGACACATGAAGCTCGCGATGCTGGCCTGCCTCGCCGCCCTGTGCCTCACCGGGCCGATCGCGCATGCCGCGCCGGGCGAGACGACCAGGGCGGCGCCGACGGCGAACGGCACCCACCCCCCCGAGACGGCGACCCCGCATCCGGCCCCGGCGCCCGCCCCGGGCGCGGCGCCCGCGCAGGCCGCCCCGCGTACCGCCAACAGTGCCCGCGCGGAGCGCCGGCGGCGCTCCTACGCGGCCTGCAACCGCGCCTCGCATCAGCGCGGGTTGCGCGGCGGCAAGCGCCGGCGCTTCCTGATCCGGTGCCGGCTCGGCTACGAGCGGACCCGGATCCCCGGCGGCCAGCCCGCCGCGGCCGCGCCGGCCCAGCCGGGCCGGAAGCCGTGACGGGGACCCGCCTCCTTTCACCCGCGCCGTCGGGGCGGCTCGCGGCGCGACTACCGGCGCGACTACCGGCGCGACTTCCGGCGCGTCAGTCGCGATGAGGCTCGTCGTCTTCGACGTCGACGGCACCCTCGTCGACAGCCAGCACCTGATCGTGGCGGCCCAGGAGGTGGCGTTCGCGGAGAACGGCCTGCCGGCGCCCGGGCGACGGGAGGCCCTGTCGGTGGTCGGCCTGTCGCTGCCGCAAGCCTTCCGGCGCCTCGTCGGCGAGGACGGCCCGGTCGCGGAACTCTCGGAGAGCTACAAGCAGGCCTACAACCGCCTGCGGCTCGACCCCGCCCACGAGGAGCCCCTGTTCCCCGGCATGGCCGACCTGCTGACCCGGCTGCACGGGCGCTCCGACGTGCTGATCGGCCTCGCCACCGGGAAGTCGCGGCGCGGTGTCGACCGGCTGATCGCGCATTACGGCTGGGCGGACTGGTTCGCCACGACCCAGAGCGCCGACGACGCGCCGTCGAAGCCGGATCCGACCATGCTGCAGCAGGCGATCCGCGAGGCCGGCTGCGAGCCCGAGGCCACCGTGATGGTCGGCGACACCACCTTCGACATCGCCATGGGCGTGGCGGCCGGTGCGACGGCCGTCGGGGTCGCCTGGGGCTACCATCCGCCGGACGCGCTCTACGGGGCCGGGGCCGTGACTGTGGTCCCGAGTGCCGCCGCGCTGGAGGCGCTGCTTCTCGAGGGGCTCGCGACCGGCTCCTGATCGCGGGAGGCTCGCGCGCGGGGCCGGAAGCGCCTATCTCGCCTCCATGAGCGATGAGACGACAGACTGGCTCGGGCAACCGAGCGACGGTGACAGGCCCGATCCGGTCCGGGCCGCCCGCGGCCACGCCAAGCCGGCCCTGCCCCACCGCTTCTACAAGGAGGCCGGCTTCTCCGAGGATGCCGACGGGTTCCGGCTGACCCTCGACGGACGTCCGGCCAACACGCCGGCCCGCAACCCGCTGCGTCTCCCCAGCCGGACCCTGGCCGAGCGCGTCGCGGCGGAGTGGCAGGCCCAGGACACGGCGATCGACCCCGCGCGGATGCCCCTGACCCGGCTGGCCAACACGGCGATCGACGGCGTCACGCCCCGCCTCGCCGAAGTCGCTGCGGATCTCTGCGCCTACGCGGGCACCGATCTCGTGGCCTACCGCGCCGGGGATCCGGAGCGCCTCGTGGCGGCCCAGGCGGAGGCCTGGGATCCGATCCTCGCCTGGGCACGGGACGCGTTCGGTGCGCGGGTGATCCTGAGCGAGGGCGTCATGCACGTCGCGCAGCCGGCCGACACGATCCAGGCGCTCTCCGCTGCGGTGAACGCGGTGACCGACCCGTTCCGGCTGGCGGGCCTGCACACCCTGACGACGCTGACCGGCTCCCTGCTGATCGCCCTGGCGGTTCTCGAGGGCCGGCTGACACCGGCTGAGGCTTGGTCCGCGGCCCACGTGGACGAGACCTATCAGGCCGCCGTCTGGGGGCGCGACGCCGAGGCGGAGGCCCGCCTCGAGGCGCGCCGGACGGAGTTCGAGGCGGCCGCCGCGTTCGTCGCGGCCGGCGGCTGAGCCCGGGCCGCGGTCCGGCGCGGTCGCGCAGATGCAATTGCGCAACAATCCCGCATTCGCGGCGCCCGCCGCGCGTCGGCGGCTGACAAAGCGCGAACACTGTTTTAGGGTTCGACGCACATTGTGTTCGAGTCGACGATGCGTTCCGATCAGCCTGTCCGTTGCAGTTTTGAAGGCGAACTGGCCAATCTGATCGCGTCGAAACAGTCTTGCCGGGATCTCGACGGGCGCTACGCGCTGTTCGACGCCCTCTCGGACCTCGAGCGCCGAGCACAGGGCGCCGGAGCGCCCGATCTGACCTTGCGCAAGATTGCCGAGATCCGGTTCCTGGCGGGGATCCTGCGCGAGTCGGTGCGCCCGTTCCCGATCGCGCCCCTGCGGACGGTGCTGCGCGTGCGCGAACGGATCGACGCGCGCCGCGCGGTCTCCGCCGAGGCCGCGGATCTCGACGCGGTCTGACGCGGGCGCGGCTCAGGCGGGCTCGGCCAGGGCAGCCTGGATCTTAGCCTCCAGGGCCGCGGGCTTCGTCCCGGGTGCGAACCGGGCGATGACCCGGCCGTCGCGTCCGACCAGGAATTTGGTGAAGTTCCACTTGACCGCCCGCGTGCCGAACAGCCCTGTGCGGGCGCGGGTGAGATGGGCGTAGAGCGGATCGGCGCCCGACCCGTTCACCGCGACCTTGGCGAGCACCGGGAAGCTCACGTCGTAGCGCAGCGCGCAGAAACTCGCGATCTCGGCGGCGTCGCCCGGCTCCTGCGCGCCGAACTGGTTGCAGGGGAATCCCAGGATCGTCAGGCCCGCATCCCGGTGCCGGCGCCAGAGCGCCTCGAGCCCCTCGTATTGCGGGGTGAAGCCGCAGCGGGAGGCCGTGTTCACGATGAGCAGCACCTGACCGCGATGCTGCGCGAGCGGGTACGGCGTTCCGTCGGCCGCGGAGACGCTGAAATCGTGAACGGTCGTCATGCCCGATCACTCGGGCAAACCGGCCGGATCCGCAAGGCTCGCGCGTCGCGACATGGCGTCGGCGCCGCGACGCGGTCCCGCGATCCCGACCGCGACTCTAACCCCGTATATGGCCGAGCCGGCGGGCGTGGCGTAACGAGTCCGTCACTCGCGGCGACGAGACTCGGCACGGCCGCGAGTGAGGGGTACCCGCATCCCCCGCCTGGACCCGACCGGGACGTGTGGATGCCGCGCTATCACTTCAACGTCCACGATGGATCCTCGATCCTGGACGGCGCGGGAACGGAGCTGCCGGACTGGCAATCCGCCCGGCTCGAAGCCGTCCGGCGCGCCGGCGACATCCTGAAGCAGGACGCCCAGCGCATCGCCCTCGGCGAGGATTGGCGGATCGAGGTGACGGACCAGACGGGGCTGATCCTGTTCCAGATGACGTTCCTGGTGATCGAATCCCCGGTCATGCGGCGGCATTCCGGCACCGAGCGCTGAGCCGGCCCCGGGTCCGGCCGGTCGCCCGGTTCAGGCCGGCACTTTCCGGACGTCGAAGCTCGGGCCCTGGGGCGTCATCCGGTCGGTGGTGACGATGCGCTCGTCGGCGCCGACGATCCCGAGGCTGACGTCGCGGTCCGGCAGGATGACGGTGGTGCTTTTGTTGACGTGGACCAGCACGTGCCGGCGCAGGGGCACCGAGGCCACGGCCCAGCGCCTGAGCTGCCCGTAATAGGGCTCGCGCCGCCACGCGTTCGCCTGTCCGGGATCGACCTGCACGTTCATGTTGCGGGTGAGCGGATCGAGGCTCAGCACCATCTTGGCGCGGTCCGGCTTCCATTCCGGGCCGAGCCATCCCTCCGTCATCCAGAGGCAGTGGAAGGCCCGGCAATGGTCCGGGCGGGTGGCGTGGATGGCGCAGCCCTGGCCGGCCTTCGTATGGCGGCACCACTGGCCCGCGACGCTCTCGACCGCGGGCACGTCGTAGACCTTGCAGCACAGCGTGCAGGCGCCGCAGGCGCGGCCGGGAGCGGGTTGGGCGACGTAGGCTTCCGGGTTGAGCATCGGTCGGGCGCGGCGAGGGGCGGTGCTGGAGTAGCGCTGGCGGCATGCGTCCGGCAACGGCCGGACGCGGATCCTCCGGGCTACCTGACGGGGCATCGGGTCGGTAGTGTGGCGGCGGTCACCCGCGCACGAGGACCTTGCGAACCATGCTCTCGAACCTCGCGACCCGCGACGTCGAAACCCTCCTCCATCCCTACACCAACCTGTCGACGCACCGACAGACCGGCCCGCTGGTGCTGGAACGGGGCGAGGGCGTGCATGTCTACGACACCGAGGGACGCTCCTACATCGAGGGCATGTCCGGCCTGTGGTGCACGGCGCTGGGCTACTCCAACGCGGAGCTCGTGGAGGCGGCCCGGGCGCAGATGGCGCGCATGCCCTTCACGCACCTGTTCTCCGGCCGCAGCCACGATCCGGGCATCGAGCTCGCCGAGACGCTGAAGGAGCTGATGCCGGTCCCGACCTCGAAGATCTTCTTCACCTCCTCGGGGTCGGAGGCCAACGACACGCAGGTCAAGCTGACCTGGTACTACAACAACGCCCTGGGGCGGCCGCAGAAGAAGAAGATCATCGCCCGCCAGAAGGGCTACCACGGCGTCACGGTCGCGAGCGCCTCGATGACCGGGCTCGCCGCGAACCACGCCGACTGGGACCTGCCGCTGCCGGGCTTCCTGCACGTCTCGCCCGCGCACCACTACCGGGGCGCCGAGCCGGGCGAGACCGAGGAGGCCTACTCGGCGCGCCTCGCCGCCGAGCTGGAGGAGACGATCCTGCGCGAGGGGCCGGAGACGGTCGCGGCCTTCATCGCCGAGCCGGTGATGGGCGCGGGCGGCGCGATCGTGCCGCCGCGGGGGTACTTCGCGGCGATCCAGGCGGTGCTGGCCAAGTACGACGTCCGCTTCATCGCCGACGAGGTGATCTGCGGCTTCGGCCGGCTCGGCACGTGGTTCGGCAGCGAGGCGCTGGGGGCCCGGCCCGATTCGATCTCCTTCGCCAAGGCCCTGACCTCGGCCTACATGCCGCTCGGCGGCGTGAGCATCGACGAACCGCTCTACGAGGCGCTGATCGGCCAGAGCGAGAAGATCGGCACCTTCGGCCACGGCACCACCTATTCCGGGCACCCGGTGGCCGCCGCGGTGGCCCTGAAGGCGATCGAGATCTACCGCCGCGACCGGGTGATCGAGGGCGCGGCCGAGAAGGCGCCGCAGTTCCAGCGCCGTCTGTCGGCGCTCGCCGGGCACGACATCGTGGGCGAGGCCGGCGGCCTCGGGCTGATCGGCGGCCTGGAGATCGTCGCCGACAAGGCCAGCAAGCGGCAGTACGACCCGAAGAAGGGCGTGGCCGCCCGCTGCGTCGCCTTCGCGCAGGGCGAGGGGCTGATCGTGCGGGCGCTCGCCGGGGACCGCGTCGCCGTCTGCCCGCCGCTGATCATCGCGCCGGACGAGATCGACGCCCTGTTCGACCGGCTCGGACGGGCCCTGGACCGGACCCGCGACTGGATCCGCGCCGAGGGGCTGGAGGCGATGCCGGGCTGAGGACCGCCCCGCGCGCGTCGCGGCGCGGGCGCGGACCCCGGCCGCGGCGGTCGCCTGCCGCCGTCACACCGCGTCGCGCGGCGCGTCCGGCAGCGCGGCCGCCTGGAGCCCCGCCGCGGTCAGCGGCGTGATGCGGAGCGTGGTGATCCGGTTCTTGGCCTTCCGCAGCACCTGGAAGCGGAAGCCGTGGAAGTTGAAGGCGGTGCCCTGGTCCGGGATGGTCCGCGCCTCGTGGATGACGAGGCCGGCGATGGTGGTCGCCTCCTCGTCGGGCAGGTCCCAGTCCATGGCCCGGTTCAGGTCGCGGATCGGCACGCCGCCGTCCACGTTCACCGACCCGTCCCCCTGCGGGCGCACGCCCGAGACGGTGACGTCGTGCTCGTCGGCGATGTCGCCGACGATCTCCTCCAGGATGTCCTCCAGGGTCACGAGCCCCATCACCTCGCCGTACTCGTCGACCACGAGGGCGAAGTGGGTCTTCTTGGTCAGGAAGGCCTTGAGCTGGGCGCGCAGCGACGTCGTGCCCGGCACGAACCACGTCTCCAGGGCCAGCGCCTCGACCTTGAGGCCGGAGGCGTCGCCGCCCGCGGCGTCGAGCGCCCGCAGCAGGTCCTTGGCGTGGAGGACGCCGACGATGTTCTCGGGCGTGCCGCGCCACAGCGGCATGCGGGTGTAGGGCGAGGCCAGCACCGCCCGGACGATGTCCTCGGAGGGCTGGTCGGCGTCGATCGCCCGCATCTTCGTGCGGTGGACCATCACGTCGGAGACCGACAGGTCCGACAGGTCGAGGAGGCCGCCCAGCATGTCGCGCTCGGCCTTGGCGACGCCGCCCTCCCGGTGCATCAGCGCCACCTGCCCGCGCAGCTCCTCGGCGGCGGTGAGGATCGACTGGTGCTCGCCGATGGTGACGCCGAACGGTTTCAGCATCACCCGCACGACGTGCTCGATGGCGATGGCCAGCGGGCCCATCAGCGCCACCGCGAAGGCCACCGGGCGGGCGGTGAGCAGGGCGGCCTTGTCGGGTTTGGAGATCGCCAGCGTCTTCGGCAGCACCTCGGCGAAGACGATGACAAGCACCGACATGCCGACCGTCGCGTAGATTACGCCGCTCTTGCCGAACAGCGCCGTGAGCACGCTGGTGGTGAAGGCCGAGGCGCCGATCGCCACGATGTTGTAGCCGATCAGCATCGCGCCGATGAAGCGCTCGCGGATCGCCAGGATGCGGTTGACGATCGCGGCGCGCGGGTCGCCCGCCTGCTCCAAGGCGTGCATTCGGGCCCGCGAGGCGGCGGTGAAGGCCGTCTCCGCGCCCGCGAAGAAGGCCGAGAGCAGCAGCGAGATCGCCACGATGCTCGCGGCGAACCACAGGTCGATATGGGTTTCCATCGGGTCCGTCAGGCACGCCTCGCGCGGCTTGTCGGCCGCCCATATAGCGCCTCCTGCGACTTATTGCGCGCCGATCGGGCGCACCGTCCACGTTCCCCAGTAGACGGGCCGCCCGTACAGGCTCGACGCGTCGCGCCCGGAGGCGGTCGGGGCGAGCCGGTCGAGCCAGGTCAGGAAGCCCGCTTTGTTCGGGTAGATCGCCGGCGTGTCGAGGTTGCCCTCCGCGTCGGTCATCCAGAAATGCGCGCTCCGGTCGTACCGGCCGCTGCCGTCGCCCCCCGAGCGCAGCCCGAGATAGGCGGCGGAGCGGCCCGCCTCCACCGGATCGGCGTAGAGTTTGAGGGCGCCGATCCCGTCGAGGTTCAGGTCGGCCGTGTATTGCAGGCAGATATCCGCCACCGGGCCGCCCGGGGCGTTGGCGGGCCGCTGGCACGTGTAGGAGACCGCCCAGCGCTGCATGCCCTTGGCGCGGGCCACCCGCACGAGGGTTCCGGGCGGCAGCGGCCCGGCAAGCTTGCGCGCCGTCGACCAGACCTTCGGCCCCGACAGGTCCTGCGCGGTGCGCAGGAACAGCCCGGTGCGGCGCTTCTCAGGGGCGAGGCCGCAATCCTCGGGCAGCACGTCGGTGTAGACGTAGTGATAGGTGCGGTCGACGACGCTGATCGAGCCGGCGAGCCCGTGGGTCTCGAAGGCCGGCGCCGTGCAGGCCGACGTGACCGGCTTGCCCGCCTCGTCGACCACCGCGGCGGGGACGGGCGGGTCGGCGCGCCGGCCGCGGCCGGCGCCCGCTTCGAACGGCGTCCAGGCCAGCCCGTAGCCGTCGGCGGTGCGGGTCCGGATCTCGAAGGTCTGGAAGTCGAGGGTGCGCGCCTCGATCTGGACGCGGCGCCGGACGTCGGCCGGGCCCGTCGCCGGCGCGTCCGGCTCCGCCCGCCGGCGCCGACGCCGGCCGCGGCGCTCGGGCTCGGCCGCGTCGCCGCCGGCGACGCCCACGCGCTCCTGCCCGAGCAGGAAGACGTAGCTGTAGGCCTCGCCGGCCCAGGTCCGGCCCGTCACGGCGATGGGGTCGCGCGGGCCGATGCCCTCCGCGGACGGCGTCGGCTCGGACCAGCCGCGCGTCCGCGCGCGCTCCTCCGGCAGGTCGACCCAGAACCGGTCGGCCGAGGGCGGCAGCGTCGTGACCAGGGCCTCGAAGGTGCGGCCGGTGCGCAGGGCGCCGCCGTCGCGGCTGTCGGTGGCGCGCCGCTCCGGGCACGGCTCGTCCCGGCGGGACGCTACCGGTGTCTGGCCCTGGAACACGGCCTGGAGCGGGCCGGGCGCCTCGGAGCGGGCGAGCCGCAGGATCTGCACGCCGCGCACGAAGGCGCAGGGCGCCGGCGCGATCAGGACGCCCTCGGCCTCCGAGCCCTCGCGGCAGATCTCGAGCGCGCCGCCGCCGGTCAGGAAGCAGCTCGGCGCGCTGCCCTCGTAGCCCGCGGACCGGGCCTCGGCGGACCGCGTCCCGATCAGCGCCGATCCGGCCAGGGCCGACAGGCCCGCCAGGGCGACGAGGCGCCAGCGGCGCCCGCCCGGGCCGCGGGAGGCGCCGTCGCGTGCACAGGGAATGACGGTATCGGCAGGCGATGTCCGGGCAGTCTTTGTAGAAACCACGTCTATCGCCAATGTCGATCCAGATGTCGGAACAGTCTCGAAGCCTCTATCTCACGGTCGCGGAGCCGGAAAGTGGCGCGGACCACGCAACCCGCCTTCGATGGGGATGGGGCGAACCCGGCGCCCGCTCGCCCGTTGTCGCGGCTTGAGGGCCCCGCTTGCCCGACCCCGTCAGCGTCCGGAGATCAGCGCATGGATATCGCCGTCGAGACCGTCACCGACATCGTCATGCGGCTGCGCGCCATCGAGGTGAAGGAGGGCAACACCGACCCGGATTCGGGCTCGAACCCGATCGACGACGGCGCCACCGACGTCCTGGTCTCCGGCACCGACGACGCGACGGAATCCGAGGTCCGGGGCCTGATCGCCGGGCTCGACGACGATTCCCGGGCCGAGCTGCTCGCCCTCCTCTACGTCGGTCGCGGCGACATGGAGCCGGAGGAGTGGAGCGAGGCGGTGCGCTTCGCCCGCGAGCGCGAGGCCGCCGGCGAAGGGGCCGTGCGGGAGCTGCTCGGCAGCCCCGACGCCGGCGATCTCCTGGAGGAGGGCCTCGACGCGATGGGGCTCAGCCCCGAACTGCCGCAGGCCTGAGCGCCCGGACGGGGGCCGGTCGCCATGGCCTCGCGCGCGCGCAGGGGCGCCACGAAGGCGCTGCGGGTCCTCACGCGGCCGGTCCGCCGCGCGCAGGGCCATGGCGGCAAGGGCCGCGGCGGGCTCGTGGTCGAGCCCTACCGCGGCTACGGGTCACGGGACGAGGTGTTCCTGATCGGCCGGGTCTTCCGGCAGTCGCCGGGGATACCCGGCGAGGATCCCGAATCCCTGCGGGCGCAGTGGCGCGACCTGCGCCGCCGCATCGCCCGGCGGACGATCGCCGGCGCGGGCATCACCGCCCGGTTCGGCGACGATGCCGTGCGGGTCGAGACCGACCGGGACGGCTATTTCCGCGTGCACCTGCACCCGCGCTCGCCTCCGGCCGAGACGGGTGACTGGCACGCGGTCGAACTCCGCCTCGAGGCCGATCCGCCGATCCCCGCCGAGGGCGCGGTGTTCATCCCGCCCGACCGCTGCCGCTGCGTCGTGGTCAGCGACATCGACGACACGGTCATGCGCACCGGCGTCGCCAACAAGCTCAAGATGCTCTGGCGCCTGTTCGTGGAGGATGCCGAGAGCCGGGTCGCCTTCCCGGGCGTCGCCGCCCTCTACCGCGCCCTCCACGCGGGCGCCGGCGGCGACGAGGGCAACCCGATGCTCTACGTGTCCCGCGCGCCCTGGGGCCTCTACGAGATGCTGTCGGAGTTCTTCCAGCGCCACGGCATCCCGGCGGGGCCCGTGCTCTTCCTGCGGGAATGGGGCCTCTCCTGGACCCACCCGCTGCCGCGCCGGGCCACCGACCACAAGCACGCGCTGATCCGGCACATGCTCGCCCTCTACCGCGACCTGCCCTTCGTGCTGATCGGCGACAGCGGCCAGCACGACCCGGAGGTCTACGCGCAGATCGTCGAGGAGAATCCCGGGCGGGTGCTGGCGGTCTACATCCGCAACGTGTCCCGCGGCTCCGCGCGGGTGGAGGAGATCGTCCGGCTCGCCGGCGCCGTCGCCCGGGCCGGATCGAGCCTCGTGCTCGCCGCCGACAGCGTCGCCATGGCCGAGCACGCGGCCGCCATCGGGCTGATCGCGCCCGGGGCGGTGACCGGCGTCGCCGACGAGCACGCGGCGGCGGCCGAGACCGGGCCGCGCCGGGAGACCGCCCGGATCACGCCGGAGCCGTCGGGCGTCGCCGGCGCGGCCGAGGACCCGATCGGGCCGGAGGCGATCGCCGAGGCCCTCGCCGGCGACGGCGCCGTGCCGGCGACCCTGGTGGTCGAGCCGGAGACGCCGGCCGCGCTCCCGCGGCTCGGTGCGTGAACGCGCGGCCGCGATCGTCACCCGGGCGGCTGTCGCGGGCCGCCCGCTCCGATAGGTATCGGCCGAGCGCGGCCGGCACCCGCCGAGACGGGTCGCGGAACGGGCTGCCGTGGGAGGAATCGAGATGCGCCTGAGCCTGTCCGCGCTGCTGATGATCGCCTGCGGCACCCAGGCCGCCTTCGGGCAGGCCGCGCCCGCGGAGCGGGCCGTACCGCGCTTCGCCCAGCTGGAGGCCGAGATGGGCGCGGCCAACGCCGCTCCGGGACCGCGGACGGTGCCGGCCAAGGTCGTGCCGGTCCCCGACACGACGAGCCCGCAATTCCGCACCGCGGTGGCGGCGCCCTACCGGGTGCCGGCCTGGAACGCGAACCCGCCGGACGCCGCGGCCTGGAAGGCGCTGGTCGACAAGCTCGCTGCCGCCGGAGCCGCCACCCTGCCGGCGCTCCGCGAGAAGCTGGGCGTCACCAGCGAGGCCGCGGTGATCGGCGGCGTGAAGGCCTTCGTGATCCAGCCCCGGCAGATCCCCGAAGCCAACCGCGACCGGCTCCTCCTGCACATCCACGGGGGCGGCTACGTCTACAATCCCGGCGAGGCCGGAACGCTGGAGGCGATCCTGATGGCCGGCCTCGGCGGCTACAAGGTCATCTCGGTGGATTACCGCATGCCGCCGGACGCGCCCTACCCGGCCGCCATGGACGACGCGACCGCCGTGTGGCGGGCCATGCTGTCCATGCAGAAGCCGCGGAACATGGCGGTGTTCGGCACCTCAACGGGCGGCGGCATGACCCTGGCGCTGATGCTCCGCGCCAAGGCCGAGGGGCTGGCGCTGCCCGCGGCGATCGGCCTCGGGACGCCCTGGTCGGACATGACCGAGACTGGCGACAGCTACCGGACCAACGAGTGGCTCGACAACGTGCTCGTCAGCTATTCCGGCTACCTGACGCCGGCCGCCAAGCTCTATGCCGCCGGCCGCGACCTGAAGGACCCGCAGCTCTCGCCGATCTACGGCGACTTCGCCGGCCTCCCGCCCGCGATCCTGGTCACCGGCACCCGCGACCTGTTCCTGTCGAACACGGTGCGCACCCACCGGAAGCTGCGCGCCGCCGGGATCGAGGCGTCGCTGCAGGTGTTCGAGGGCATGTCCCACGCCCAGTACCTGTTCACGCCGGACGCGCCCGAAACCAGGGAAGTTTTCGGAGAAATGGCGCACTTCTTCGACGATCATCTGGGTCGCTGAGGCGCGGCGGCGCGGGCTCGCGCGGAGTTCGTGCTCACGAAATGGTGCAATGCAGCATCTCGGTGGTGAGGGTTCACATCCGGGCCGCGATGCCTAGGTTCGGCCCCTCGCAGCCGGTCCACGCTCCTCGAGCCTCCTGGAGGCTATCCGTGCAAACCTACACCCTCGCCATCGCCGACGGCGTCCTGTTCGCCTGCCTGCCCGACGAGGCCGACATCTCGGCCGCGATCACCGACGCGACCGCGACCAATTACGGGTTCGGCCTCAGCCTCGACATCGTCCGCGGGGCGACCCTGACCGACGCGGCCCGTCCCGAGGACGAGGTCGTGTGGCAGGAAGGGCCGGACAGCGAGCTGCTCGACGCGCAGGGACGGCGCTACCGCTACGCCGTCCGCCGACCCTGCTGACGAAAGCCCGGCGCGGACCTGACACCGGGACGCGCGCCGGTGCTACGCTCCGCCGATGGAGCGGCAGGCGACAGGGGCGGGACGGTGGGGCGGGCTCGCCCGATTCCTCGTCCTCTACGCGGCGCTCTACGGCGCCTACGGGGTGCTGTCGCCGGTCCTGCCGGGCTTCCTCGCCGCGCGCGGCCTGACGCCCGGCGAGATCGGCCTCCTCCTCGCCGCCGCCGGTGCCCTGCGCCTCGCGGTCGGTCCCCTGGCCGGCGCCTTCGCCGACCGCCACCGGGCCGGCCGATCCGTCCTGGCGGCGAGCCTCGCGCTGGCCGGGCTCAGCGCCCTGGCGCACCTGCCCGGCGCCGGGCTGGCGCAGCTGATCGGGCCGGCGCTCCTCTACGCGGCGGGCACCGCGGCCCCGGCGCCCCTCGCCGACGCGCTGGCCCTGGCCGCCGCGCGCGGCGGCGCGGCGTTCCAGTACGGCTGGGTCCGCGGCGCGGGCTCGGCCGCGTTCATCGTCGGCACCGCCGCGGCCGGCTGGCTGATCGGCCTCCACGGCCTCGCCGCCGCCCTCGTGGCGAGCGGCGGCCTGTTCCTGGCCGCCGGCGCGGCCGCCCTGGCCCTGCCCGCCGCTCCTCCGTGCGGCGCGGCCGAGGCCGGGGCGCGGTGGCGGGGCTTCGCCGCCCTGGTGGCCCTGCCGCGCTTCCGCCGCACGGTGCTGGTCGCCGCCCTGGTGATCGGCGCGCACGCGATGCACGACGGCTTCGCCATGATCCTGTGGCGGTCCGCCGGGATCGCGGCGACCACCGCCGGCCTGCTCTGGTCGGTCTCGGTGGCCGCGGAGGTCCTGGTCTTCCTGCTGGTCGGCCCGCCCCTGCTGGCGCGGATCGGCCCGGCGACCGGCGTCGCGGTGGCGGCCTGCGCGGGGGGCCTGCGCTGGGCGATGCTGGCATCCACGACCGCGCTTCCCTGGCTCGCCGCCGCCGAATCCCTGCACGGGCTGAGCTTCGCCCTCCTGCACCTCGCCTGCCTCAGCCTCATCGAGGCGTCGACGCCGGCCGATCTCCGGACGACCGCGCTGGCGCTCTACGGCACGCTGGGCCTCGGCCTGTCGGGCGTCGCCGCGACCCTCGCCTCCGGGGCGCTCTACGGGGCGTTCGGCGCATCGGCCTTCTGGGCGATGGCGGCGCTGAGCCTCGCGGCCCTGCCGCTCGTGCCGGCGCTGCGGGATCGCTGAAGCGGCGGGTTCTTTTCCCGCGCCTATGGTACGGACCCGGAACGGACCCGCCCGAAAAGCCCCGCATGCCCGCCGTCGCCGAGATCCTGATCCCGCTCGCCCTCGATACGCCCTACAGCTACGTGGCGCCGGCCGGGCTCGACCTCGCCCCGGGCGACGTGGTGCAGGTGCCCCTCGGCCCGCGCGAGATCGTCGGGGTGGTCTGGGGCGTCGCCGAGACGCCCGGCGGCTCGAACCTGCGGCCCGTGACCGGCCGCCTGCCCTACCCGCCCCTGTCGGAGCCGCTGCGCAGCCTCGTCGACTGGATCGCCCGCTACACGCTGGCGCCGAAGGGCTCGGCGCTCGCCATGGTCCTGCGGCTGCCCGACGAGGCGGCCGCCGGCGAGACCGCCCGCGTCGCCGTGCGACTCACCGACAAGCCCCCGTCCCGGCCGACCCCGGCCCGCACCAAGGTGCTCGCCGCGGCGGCCGACGGCGCCCTGCGCGGCAAGAGCGCGCTCGCCAAGGAGGCCGGCGTCTCGCTCTCGGTGGTCGACGGGCTGATCGACGACGGCGTCCTCGAGACCGTCGCGGTCGAGCCGGAGCCGGTCGCGCCGCGGCCCGACCCGGACTTCCCGCGGGCGCCGCTCTCGCCCGCCCAGGCCGAGGCGGTGGCGGCCCTCGTCGCCCCCTTCCCGTGGGACCGGCCGCAGCCGCGGGAATCCGACGATCTCCGCCCGGTCCTGCTGGAGGGCGTCACCGGCTCGGGCAAGACCGAGGTCTATTTCGAGGCGGTGGCCGCCTGCGTCCGGGCCGGGCGGCAGGCGCTGATCCTGATGCCCGAGATCGCCCTGACGGCGCAGTTCCTCGACCGGTTCGCCGCCCGGTTCGGGGTCCGGCCGGCGGCGTGGCATTCCGGGATCGGCGGCAAGCGGCGCGAGCGCCTGCGCGCCGCCGTGGCCGAGGGCGAGGCGCTCGTGGTGGTCGGCGCGCGCTCCGCCCTGTTCCTGCCCTTCGCGCGGCTCGGCCTGATCGTGGTCGATGAGGAGCACGAGACCGCCTACAAGCAGGAGGACGGCGTCCATTACCACGCCCGCGACATGGCGGTGGTGCGCGGGCGCCTCGAGGGCTGCCCGGTCGTCCTGACCTCGGCGACGCCCGCGATCGAGACCCGCGTCAACGCCGCGCGGGGGCGCTACCGGCACGTCCTGCTCCCCGAGCGCTTCGGCGGCCGGCGCCTGCCCGACATCGCCGCGATCGACATGCGCCTCGACCAGCCCGAGCGCGGCCGCTTCCTCAGCCCGCCGCTGGTCAACGCGGTGAAGAGCACCCTGGAGCGCGGCGAGCAGGCGCTGCTGTTCCTCAACCGCCGGGGCTACGCGCCGCTGACCCTCTGCCGCGCCTGCGGCCACCGCTACCAGTGCAAGAACTGCTCGACCTGGCTCGTGGAGCACCGGTTCCGCCGGGCGCTGGTCTGCCACCAGTGCGGCTACGCGGAGCGCCGGCCGGAGGCCTGCACCGAGTGCGGGACCTTCGACAACCTCACCGCCTGCGGGCCCGGCGTCGAGCGGATCGCCGAGGAGGCGGCCGAGATGTTCCCGGACCGGCGCATCGTCGTCCTGTCGAGCGACTTTCCCGGCGGCGCCGAGCGTCTGCGCCAGGAACTCGAGGCGGTGGCGGCCGGCGCGTGCGACGTCGTGATCGGCACGCAACTCGTGGCCAAGGGCCACAACTTCCCGTTCCTGACGCTGGTCGGCGTGCTCGACGCCGATATCGGCCTGACCTCGGGCGACCCGCGGGCGGCGGAGCGCACCTTCCAGTTGCTCCAGCAGGTCACCGGGCGCGCCGGACGCGGCGAGAAGCCCGGGCGCGCCCTGGTCCAGACCTACCAGCCGGACCACCCGGTGATCGCGGCGCTCCTCTCGGGCGACGCCGAGCGCTTCTACGCGGAGGAGATCCAGGCCCGCGAGGCGGCCGGCCTGCCGCCGTTCGGGCGGCTCGCGGCCCTGATCGTCTCGGCGAGCGAGCGCGAGGTCGCGGAGGCGCACGGGCAGGCGCTCGCCCGGGCCGCCGAGCCGCCGGAGGGCGTGATGGTCCTGGGCCCCGCCGAGGCGCCCCTCGCCCTGGTGCGCGGCCGCTACCGGTTCCGGCTGCTCGTGAAGACCGAGCGCAACGTCGATCTCCAGGCCTACCTGCGCGCCTGGATCGCCCGGGGACCGAAGGTGCGGGGCAACGTCCGGGTCGCCATCGATGTCGACCCGCAGAGCTTTTTGTAGGAGACTTCGTGGGCCTCCCGGTCTCGTGAACGCCGGTTCGCCGTCGGGAGGCATGTCAGAGCGAGGGTCCGGAGCCATACCGGTTCGTCCCGCGATCGGGTATGGCTCAGGTCACGGGCGGCGGACCCTGGTCGGAGACCGGCTACGGGACGCATGCGGTTCCCGGAGGAGCGATCAGTGCTGACCTACACCAAGACGCCGGATTCGAATGTCGCCGAGATCGTGGTCGACGGGAAGATCACCGACGAGGAGATGAACGCGGCGATGACCGCGATGAAGGCCGACCTCGACAAGGGCGGCAAGATCAAGCTGCTCGAGGATATCCGCGCCTTCGAGGGCATGGAGCCCGCGGCCTTCTTCAAGGACCCGCGCTTCGGCATCTCGATGATGAAGAGCATCAGCCACGTCGCCCTGGTGACGGACGCGCCCTGGCTGAAGGCGCTGGCCGAGACCTTCAACTTCGTGTCGCCGACCCAGATCAAGGTGTTCGAGCGCGCCCGCATCGACGAGGCGCGGAGCTGGCTCGCCGCGGCCGCCTGAGCGACCTCAGTCGGCCTGCGCGGTGCGGGTGTCGCTGCGCCGCGCGGTCCAGTGGCCCGAGCACAGGGAGGAGACCTTCCAGGTGCCGGCGCCGCTGCCGGCCTGGAGCCGGCCGGTGCCGGTGCCGCTCGCCGTCCCGTTGCTGACCGTGATGCCGACGCTGCCGTCGGGCCGCACGTGGCCGTTGACCTGCGCCCCGGCGCTGCCGGAAATGAGCTGCACCTGCCCCTCGCGGATCGCGAGCGCGTAGGTGTAGCGGGCGCTGCACAGGCCGCTCTCCGTCACCAGCTCCACCGACCACCGCCCGTTATGCGCGCTCGGCCCCGCGCTGGCGGGCAGGCACGTCGGGAGGAGAAGGCCGGCGGCGAGGGCCGCGACCGCGGTCAGCTTGGTCATGCGATGCAATCTTTCAGCGAAGCGGACACCGCCGGAAGCGGCGTGCACGGTCAGAATCATCGATCGAGGATGACTCGACGCTGAACGATGGAAGCGGCAAGAGTATGGCTGCCTCCCGCCTGTTCAAGATAGATTACGGCCGACAGTCTCCCGGCCAATAGTCAAGCTCGTTGCGGACGATGCTGTGGACTGATCTGCCGACCGGAGCGTCCAAGTCTCCGCTCATCACGGAGGAGACGGAGGCGGCCGAGGTCCTGCACGCGCCTGTCGAGGATCGCCGGGCCCGCGGGAAAGCGCCCGCGAGACCGCGGCCGAACCTGCCCGCGCGGGAGAGCCTCGGGCGCCTCGGGGCGGGCCGGCGATTGAGCAACCGGCCTCGATCGGGCCGGGCGGGATCCATGATCGGATCCGTCGGCGGGCGCGGGCAGCCGACCAGCGCGCCGCGCCGCCCTCGCGGGTTGTGACGGGCCGCGCGGGACGGCCGGAGCGACTCGCGGCGCTCAGTCGGTCAGCGGCCGGGCTTCCTCGGGAAGCATGATCGGGATCCCGTCGCGGATCGGGTAGGCGAGCTTCGCCGAGCGGCTGATCAGCTCCTGCCGGGCCGAATCGTATTCCAGGGTGCCCTTGGTCAGCGGGCAGACCAGGATCTCCAGGAGCTTCGGGTCGACGCGGGTCGCCTCGACGGGGGCGGTGAGATCGTTGGACATCGGTGGGGCAACCTATTGCATCGGCGACTCGGGACCCGAGCCGCGAACCAGTTCCATCTGCGTGACCGCGATCAGGATCTCGGCCCGGGTCTTCAGGTCGGGAGCCTCCAGCATCGCCTGCTTCTCGCGCACGCCGAACGGGCTCATCATGCACAGGGCGTTGACCAGCGCCTCGTCGGGCGCCTCGTCGATCCCGGCCCAGTCCACCTTGAGGTCGTTCGACTCCACGAAATCGCGCAGCGCCTTGAGGACGCCCTCGCGGTCGACCTGCTCCTCGCCCGCCCGCGGCTCGAAGTCCACCGCGAACTCGTCGTAGGAGACGTGGCAGCGGCGATAGGGGCCGATCGAGGCCAGCTCGCTCTCGACCCGGAACCGGGTGACGCCGGTGAGCGAGATCAGGTACCGGCCGTCGCCGGTCTCGGCGTACTGGGTGACGCGGCCCGCGCAGCCGACGCGGTAGAGCTTCGGATTCGATCCGCCCGACCCTTCCGGGTCGGGCTGGATCATCCCGATGATCCGGTCCGTCCGCATGGCATCGTCGACCATCGCGAGGTAGCGCGGCTCGAAGATGTTGAGCGGCATCTGTCCCCGGGGCAGCAGCAGCGCGCCGGACAGCGGGAAGACCGGGATCACGGCCGGGCAATCCGCGGGGCCCTTGTAGCTCGCATGGGTGCTCATGGCGCCTCCCAGAGGGGCCGATCGGTGGGTCGGCGCGCGAGCCGGTGCCTCACGAGAACAGAAGTGCCGAGAGCTTGCGCCGGCCGCGGATCGTGTCGGGGTCCATCACGCCCCAGGCCTCGAAGAACTGCAGCAGCTGCTTGCGCGCACCGTCCTCGTTCCAGTCCTTGTCGCGCTTGCGCAGCTCGATCAGGTGATCGACCGCCTGGCCGCGCTCGCCCCGGGCCGCGAGCCCGAGCGCGAGGTCGAACCGCGCCTGATGGGCGTCCGGGTTGGCCTCGACTTCGCGCTGCAGGCCCGCGAGGTCGCCCAGCGACGCCGCCTGCTCGGCGAGTTCCAGGGCGGCGCGGATGCCGACGAGCGCCGGGTCGCCGGCCTTCGCCTCCGGAACCATCGCCAGGACGCGCTTGGCGTTCTCGATCTCGCCCGCGTCGAGCTGCATCTTGGCGAGGCCGGCCAGCGCGGTGACGTTGTCGGGCTGCTGCTCTAGCACGGCCGCGTAGATCTCGGCGGCGCCGGCGAGGTCGCCTTCCTGGATCAGGGCCGCCGCGTCGGCGAGGGCCGCCTCCAGCGGGTCCTGCTGCGGACCGGCCACGCGCGCGATCAGCTCCTTGATCTGGCTCTCCGGGACCGCGCCCATGAAGCCGTCGACCGGCTGGCCCTTCTGGAAGACGATGACTGCCGGGATCGACTGGATGCCGAGCTGACCGGCGATCGAGGGATGCTCGTCGATGTTCATCTTCGCGAGGACGACCGCGCCCGCGGCTTCCCGGACGACCTTCTCCAGGACCGGCGTGAGCTGCTTGCAGGGCCCGCACCAGGGCGCCCAGAAATCGACCAGGACCGGCCGGTTCATCGACTCGGCGATGACATCCTGACGGAAGCTCGCGGTGGTCGTGTCCTTGATGAGGGAGCCGGTGTCGCCGGCCGGGGTACCGCCCGCGGCGAGGGTGTCGTTGAGCATCGGTCTGGCTTCGGAACCTTTTTCGTGGAGCGCCTTAAATGGGGCTTCCGCCCCGGTCTGACCAGCCCGGAGGGCCGGATCCTCAGCGCGGCGGCGCGGCGGCCGGCGCGCCCGCCGCCGCCTTGGCGGCGGTCACGAAGGTGCCGGCGAACGGACGCCCGTCGGCGGTGCTGGCCTCGCAGGTGATCGCGGTGCGCCCGGCTTCCGGGGTCGAGAAGCGGCAGGCGCCGATCGCGAGGATCGGGGCGCCGTCCTTGCCCGTGGTGACGACGTTGATCGGCTGCAGCGGATCGGTCTCCTCGGTGGCCTCCTGCTGGGCGCCGTTGCCGCTGAAGCTGAGGATCTGACCGTCGGAGGTCGTGAAGTCGAAGCTCGTGCGGTTGCGGCTCACCGCGTTCGTCAGGACGTTGCTGCAGGCCGCGCTCAGGTCCTGCGTGCCGATGACGAGCTTCTCGCAGGTCCCTTCCAGCCGCAGCGCCGCCTGGGCGCGGGCCGCGGAGGGCAGGCTGACGAGGGCGCAGAGCAGCGCGAGGCGCAGGCTGTTGGTCATGGCGTGTCGGGCATCCTCCGGTTGAGAGCCGAACTAGGCGCGCCGCGCACGCCGTCGAGGGGCACGGCCCCCGGACCGGCGCGACGGGAGGTGTGTCGCGGACGCGCCGGACGCCCTCAACCCTACCCGCACGGGCGCGGAAGGGACGCCGGGCGGGGCGGCCCGCTAGCCCGCGAACCGCAGGGCCCGGTCGTTCGGCGCGGCGAGGTCGAGGTCCGGCCCGAGGGGCACGATCCCCGTCGGATTGATGGTCGGATGGCTCTCGTAATAGTGCCGCTTGATGTGGGTGAGGTTCACGGTCGGCGCGACGCCCGGCAGCGCGTAGAGGTCGCGGAGGTAGTTCGACAGGTTCGGGTAGTCGGCGATCCGGCGCCTGTTGCACTTGAAGTGCCCGACATAGACCGCGTCGAACCGCATCAGCGTCGTAAACAGCCGGATGTCGGCCTCGGTCAGCCGGTCCCCGCAGAGGTAGCGGCTCCGGTCGAGGCGCGCCTCGAGCGCGTCGAGTTCCGCGAACAGGGCCTCGAAGGCCTGGGCGTAGGCCTCCTGCGTGGTCGCGAAGCCCGCCTTGTAGACGCCGTTGTTCACGCGGTCGTAGACGCGGCCGTTCACGGCGTCGATCTCGGCGCGCAGGTCCGGGGGATAGAGGTCGGGGCCGGTGCCCCCGAAGGCGTCGTTCAGCATCCGCAGGATCTCGGCGGATTCGTTCGACACGATGGTGGCGCGCTCCCGGTCCCAGAGGGTGGGGACGGTGACCCGGCCGCTGTAGGACGGGTCCGCGGCCAGATAGACCTCGTAGAGGCGCCGGGCGCCGTGGATCGGGTCGGGCGTCGCGCCCGGCGTGTCGCCGAAGACCCAGCCCTCCGCGCCCATGTGCGGGTCGACCACCGAGACGGAGATCGCGTCCTCCAGCCCCTTCAGGGTCCGGCCGATGAGCGTGCGGTGCGCCCACGGACAGGCCAGGGACACGTAGAGATGGTAGCGCCCCGGCTCGCCGCGGAAGCCGCCCGCGCCGGAGGGGCCCGCCGACCCGTCGGCGGTGACCCAGTTGCGGAAGGCCGAGGCCTTGCGCTCGAAGCGGCCGCCCGTCGCGGCGGTGTCGTACCACTGGTCGCGCCAGATGCCGTCTACGAGGAGGCCCATCGTCGTCTCCGCCTGTCCGAGAGGTCCGACCGAGATGGGCCTCGCGCGGTCGGTGTGAAGGGACGCGTCCGCCCGCGAACGCCACGCAAGGCAGGCCTGCGCCCGCCTGTCTGTTGCGGTGCAGCAAAGTCCGCCATGTCTCGCGTCACCCACCCGTCGCCGTGCGCGTGCCGCAGCTGCCCGACCCGGTGGGGGATCGATGGAGGTGAAGTGATGTCGTTCGCGCTGGTGCCCGTCGCCGAGGCGGCCCTGTTCACGTTCGGGTGCCTGGTGATCCACGCCCTGCGGCGCCACGCCGACGTGGTCACCGCAACGCTCGCGTGCCTCGCGACGCTCCTCGTCCTGATGATCGGCATCGCCTGCGCGCCAGAATCCTTCGCGAAGTATCAGGCGGCGAGCGTCGCCGACTTTGCCCGCCTGGATCAGGCGATCTACTGAGGCGTCGCCCCGCGGCCGACGGCGTCGAGGCCGCCGGCCCGGAGCTTCGCGAGGCGCCCGCCGGTCCCGCGCTGGCCGGCGACGGCCACGTCGAAATCGTCCTTCGGGAGCTTGGCGAGGAAGCGCTCGGCGATCTCGAACAGCAGGATGTCGGCGCGGACGCGCTCGATATAGGCCCAGTCGAGGCTCGACGACCAGACGAAGTGCACCTCGCTGAAGCTCTCGGCGAGCAGCCCGGTCAGCAGGAACGGGTCGAAATGGGCGCAGGAATCGCCGAACAGGACGAGCCGGCGCGGATCGGCCGCCGGTGACGCGTTCCGGTAGACGACATGCGCGCCGACATGCACCTCCCGGTCGCGCCCTTCCGCCTCGTAGGCGGCGAGCAGCGGCCCGGTCTCGACCCGCGACGCGTCGCGCTGCAGCATGAACCGTTCCAGGCGCTCGCGTGGCCGCTCCGGCAACTTCTCGCCGAGATCCATGAGCTGGTCCGAGACGATGCCCGGACGCGCGCCGATGTCGGCCGGCGGGATCGCCCCGAGCGCCCGCATGATCGCGCGGTAGGCCAGCAGGCAGCCCTGCGCGGTCCAGTGCGTGTCGGTGCGCAGGTAGAGCGGCACCGGCCCGTTCCGGGCGGCGCGGAGCGGGGCGAGAAGGTCGAGATAGGCCGGATGCCGGGCGAGGCTGCGGGCCAGCCGCCGGGTCGAGGCCTTGCCGGGGGCGTAGCGCAGGCCGTCGGTCTTGTCGTCGTAGACCGACAGCTTCTCCGGCACGATCACGTGCAGGCAGCGGATGCCGAGGCTCTCGGCCCGCCGCGCGCGGGCCTTGATCAGCCGTGTCCAGCCGCGCAGCAGCAGCCAGTGCCGCAGGCCGCCGCGATACCGGTCCATGACCCGGTTGGTCCCCCCCGTGAGGAATAACCAGCCGTCGCGGCCGACATGTACGCTCTCCCTGCCTGCAGACATGACGGTGCTTTAGCCGCACCGCGAGCGGGCGACTAGGCCGGACCCGGCACCGGGACCGCGCGTTCGTCAGGCATGACGCCCTCCCCTGCCCCGGCCGTCCAGACCCGCGATCGCCCGGAGCTGCCCGGCGGCCCGGAGCCCATCCGCCCGGCGCGGCTGTGGCGCCCGCGCCGCGTGCTGGTCATGCCCGCCGCCCTGGAGCACGCCCACGGGCGCGCCATGCTGGCCCGCGCCGAAGCGCTGGGCCTGCCGGTGGAGCGGCTGGCGTCCAACCGCCTGCCGAGCCCGCGCGAGCCGGATCCTCGGCGCGCCTACGCGGCCGCCAAGGCGACCCTCGCGCTGACAGTCGCCCCGCCGACCAAGCTGCGACTGCAGCCGATCCCCCCCTCGGCCGACTGGCGCTTCGATCTCGCCGAGGGCTGCCCGGCCCATTGCCAGTACTGCTACCTCGCGGGCTCTCTGTCCGGGCCGCCGGTGACCCGCGCCTACGCCAATCTGGCGGCGATCCTCGACAACCTCGCGGACTATGCGGGGCGCGGCGCGGTGACGTCGGCCTCCGCCGAGCGGGCGCGGGAGGGGACCACCTTCGAGGCGTCCTGCTACACCGACCCCCTCGGCATCGAGCACCTGACCGGCTCGCTCTCGGCGGCGATTCGGCATTTCGGCGCCTGGGACGCTCCGGTGCAACTGCGCTTCACCACCAAGTTCGCCGCGGTCGAACCGCTCCTCGACCTGCCGCACAACCGGCGCACGCGCATCCGCTTCTCGGTCAATCCGCGGGCGGCCGCGCATTACGAGGGCGGCACCGATTCCCTCGACGCGCGGCTCGCCGCCCTGGCGGCGGCGGCGCGGGCCGGCTACCCGGTCGGCCTGACCGTCGCGCCGATCCTGCCGGTCCCGGACTGGGAGGACGCCTATGCCGGGCTGGTCCGCGCCGCCGCCGACGCGCTGGCCGGCGTGCCCGATCTCGACCTCACCGCCGAACTCATCACCCACCGGTTCACGCCGGGCTCGAAGGCGGTGCTGCGCGGCTGGTATCCCGGCTCGGACCTGCCGCTGGACGAGGCGGAGCGCGTCGAGAAGCGCACCAAGTTCGGCTCGGTGAAGCACGTTTTCCCGAAGCCCCTGATGCAGGCGATGCGCGCCCATCTCACCGCCTGCCTCGCTCGCGACCTGCCGGCCGCGCGGATCCTGTACTGGACCTGAGCGCCCGCGGGCGCCATCTGGCCCCGATGACCGACACGGACCCCCTGATCCTGACGCTCGCCTTCGACGAACCGACTTTCGCGCGGTTCGACGGCGAGCGGCGCCGCCACTTCCCGGAAGCCCTGAACCGCATCCCGGCGCACGCGACCCTGTTCCACCACCTGCAGGGCGACCGGGAGCGGGGCGTGATCGAGGCGATCACCGCCCTCGCCCGCACGGTGCCGCCGCCGGAGGTCGCGGTGACCGGCCTGCGCTTCACCGGCCGCGGCGTCGCCTACGCGCTCGACTCCGACGCGCTGGCGCGCTTCCGGGGCCGCCTCGCGCAGGAATTCGCGGCCCACCTCACCGCCCAGGACCGGCAGGGCTGGCGCCCGCACGTCACGGTGCAGAACAAGGTGTCGCCGGACACGGCCCGGGCGCTGCACGCCGACCTCTCGGCGGGGTTCGTGCCGTTCCGGTTCACCGCCCCCGGCACCCTGCTCTGGCGCTACCGCGGCGGCCCCTGGGACGCCGTCGCCCGCCTGCCCTTCGGAGAGAATGCCTGATGGATGTCGACGCGCACCGGGAGACCGCGCCATGAGGGCGCCGGGCAACCTGCGGCAGAACCGGCTGATCGAGCCCGCGATGGCGGTCTGGCTGCGGTTGCGCCTGAACGAGGTCGGTCCCCTCGTCGCCCTGCTCTGCCTGAGCATCCTCGGCTACGGGTTCTTCTACCTCGCCCACGAGGTCGGCGAGGGCTCCACCGCGGCCCTCGACCGGCGGATCCTGCTCGCCCTGCGCAACCCCGCCGATCTCGCCGACCCGATCGGGCCGCCCTGGCTCGAGGAGGCGATGCGCGACATCACCGGGCTCGGCAGCGTCTTCACCGTGCTGTTCCTGACCTGCGCGGTGGCGGCCTATCTCGGCGTGTCCGGGCGCCGACGCATCGGTCTCTACGTCCTCGCCGCGGTGGGGAGCGGCGAGCTGGTCTCGACGGTGCTGAAGATCTTCTACCATCGGCCCCGGCCGGACCTCGTGCCCCACGGCATGGAGGTGTTCACGGCGAGCTTCCCGAGCGGCCACGCCACCATGTCGGCGATCGCCTACCTGACCCTGGCGACCCTGATCGCCCGGATCGAGCGCAACCGCCGCGCCAAGGCGCTGGTCCTGGCGCTCGGGGTGAGCGTGACGCTGCTCGTCGGCATCAGCCGCATCTATCTCGGCGTGCACTGGCCGAGCGACGTCCTGGCCGGCTGGTGCATCGGCGCCGCCTGGGCGTCCCTGTGCTGGTTCGTCGCCCTGCAGCTGCAGCGCCGCGGCGAGGTCGAGGCGCCCGACCCGCCGCCGCCCGCCTGAGGCCGCCGTTAAGGTAAACAGACGGTTAAGGTGGACGGGCGGGGGCGGTCCGGGCTGGATGGCGGTTGTCCCCGCAACCGAAACCGTCAGGGTCAGACGATCGTGGTCGAGCGCCGCCGCACTGCCCGACGCCGCGTCTGCCTGGGCGGGCGGCTGCGCGTCGCGGCCTTCCTCCCGGAGATCGACTGCACGGTCCGCGACGTGTCCCTCGACGGGGCGCGGGTCCGGCTGCCGGCGGAGGCCGTGCTCCCCGACTGCGTCGAGCTGTTCATCCCCTGTCGCGGCGAGATCCGGCGCGCCTTCGTGGCCTGGCGCGCGGGCGAGTCGGTCGGCCTCGGCTTCGCCGAGACCCGCGCGGCGACGGAGCCCGAGGCGGTCGCGCGCCGGCTCGCCGCCAGCGAGGCGGAGGTGGCGCGTCTGCGCGCCGCGCTCCTCGACGGAAACAGCCCGGAGCCGGGTCGCGTTCACTGAGGGCGCGGTCCCGCCATCCGGCGGCTCCCGGCGCGGGCGGCGCCCCAGGCGCGGCCCTCCCGATCCGGCGACACGGCGAGGCACATGGCGGACGACACCCGGCTCTCACGACGCACTCTTCTCGCGGCCGGGGGCGCCCTGGCCGGCGCCGCGGCCGGCGGCGGCGCGCAGGCCGCCCCGCCGGCCGCCCCGCCGGCCCCTTCGGTCCCGGCCGATACCGGCGCCGTGCAGGGCGGAAAGGTGATGTTCCCGAACTGGCGCGGGCCGGGCGACCGGCCGCCCGCCCCGAGCCCGGCGCCGCAGCCGCCGGGCCAGCGCGTCGGCTACTGCGTGGTGGGTCTCGGGCGCCTGAGCCTCGACGAGATCCTGCCGGCGTTCGGCGAGAGCAAGCGCGCCCGTCTCGCGGCGGTGATGTCGGGCTCGCCCGACAAGGCGAAGCTCGTGGCGCGGCAGTACGGGCTGCCGGACGACGCCGTCTACGGCTACGACGCGTGGGATCGGCTGAAGGCCAACCCCGACGTCCAGGCGGTCTACATCGTCACGCCGAACGGCGTGCACCGGGACAACGTCGTGGCGGCCGCCGCGGCCGGCAAGCAGGTGCTCTGCGAGAAGCCGATGGCGGTGACCTCGGACGAGTGCCGGGAGATGATCGCGGCCTGCGCGAAGGCCGGCGTCAAGCTGATGATCGCCTACCGGTGCCAGTACGAGCCCCACAACCGGGCCGTGATCAAGCTCGCGCGTTCGGGCGAGTTCGGCCGGCCCCGGCTGATCCAGGCCTTCAACGGCCAGACCACCGGACTGCCGGAGCAGTGGCGCCTGCGCAAGGCGCTGGCGGGCGGCGGCTCGCTGCCGGATATCGGGCTCTACTGCCTGAACACCGCCCGCGCGGTTCTCGGCGAGGAGCCGAACCTGATCCAGGCCCAGATCTACGCGCCGCCGGACGATCCCAAGTACCGCGAGGTCGAGGAGACAGCGAGCTTCACCCTCCACTTCCCGTCCGGCGTGATCGCCCAGTGCCTGACGAGCTACGGGGTCTACGAGGCGCGGAGCCTGACCCTGCACACCGGGACAGCCTCCGTCGATCTCCAGAACGCCTTCGCCTATCAGGGCCAGCGTCTCTACATCGGCCACCGCGACGGCAGGAACGCCGCCCGGGACGAGAAGGTCCTGAGCCCGAAGAACCAGTTCGCCCTGGAGCTGGACCACTTCGCGCGGTGCATCCAGGAGAACCTGCGGCCCCGCACCCCCGGCGAGGAGGGGCTTCAGGACCAGGTCCTGATGGAGGCGATCTACGAGGCCGCCCGCACCGGCGCGCCGGTCAAGGTCGGACCGCCCCCCGGCGCGGGCTCCGGCCTCGACGTGACGCGCGGGCCGGAGCCGGAGGAGCCGTCCTGAGGTGCCTCAGAACGGCAGCAGGATGTCGACGAGCTGCTGGCCGTAGCGCGGCTGCTGCACGTCGGTGATCTGGCCCCGGCCGCCGTAGGCGATGCGTGCCTGGGCGATCTTGGCTGAGTCGATGGTGTTGTCGGACTCGATATCCTCCGGCCGCACCACGCCTGCGACGATCATCTCGCGCACCTCGAAATTGACCCGGATCTCCTGCTTGCCCTCGACCACGAGGTTGCCGTTGGGCAGGACCTGGGTCACCACCGCGGCGACGTTCGTCAGGACGGACTCGGTGCGCTGGACCGAGCCGGCCCCGTCATTGGCCATGGCCGAGGTGGCGGAGAGCAGCGCGGTGCTTCCGACGCCGAAGGACTTGCCGACCGCGTTGTTCTCCAGGCCCAGGGCGTTGGGCAGGCCGAAGCTCTCGGTGTTGGCCCGGGAGCGCTTGGTCTCGTTGCTGATGTTGGCCTGGTCGGTGACCTTGACCTTCACGGTCAGGATGTCGCCGAGCTTGGCGGCGCGCTGGTCCTTGAAGAAGGCGCGGGAGCCGGTGCGCCACAGCGAGTTCGGCGCGTACGAGACCGGCTGCACGTCCGGCATCGGCATCCGCACCGGCTTGTAGCCCGGCTGCGCGGTCGGGTCCTCGATCGCCGACAGCGCCGGGGTCAGGCCGACCTGCGAGAGGCGGTCGGCGGTGTTGCAGGCGCCGAGCGCGCCGGCGATCAGGGCGGCGGCGAGCGGGTTCAGGACGGTGCGACGGGCCATCGGGCTATCACTCTTCGACGCGTGCGGGGCGGGCGGTCAGCGCAGGGAGGCGGTCGCCTGGACGGGGGCGGCGCCGGCGGCCTGCCGGGCCGCAGGGCTGGGGCTCACCGAGACCCGGCCGGGGCCGATCACGGTGGCCTGCAGGACCTTCTTGGAGGCGACGTTGACGACGTTGACGACGGCGCCCATGCGGCCGGAATCGTTCGACAGGCCGCGCATCGACAGGCTGATGCTCGGCGTCTCGTACACGATGGTCACGTTCTCGCCGCGGGCGACCAGGTCGGGCGGGGCCGTGTCGGTGACCCGCAGCACGGTGCCGGCCGTGAGGGTGTTCTGCGCGACTTCGCCGAGGATGGTCGTGGCGCTGCCCTGCGCGTCGGGGGCGACGGATTCGCGCGGGCGCCGCTCCAGGGCGACGTCGCCCTCTCTGACCGGCTCGCCGCGGTTGAGGTTCCGGGTGAGCACCGCCACCTCGCGCAGCTCCACGACCACGCCGGAGACGCGCAGCGAGACCTGCCGCTCGCCGAGGGTGACGAGGCCCGCGACGCGGCGCGTCCGCGGATCGTAGGTCAGGTCCAGGGCCGCGGCCTGCCCTTCGAGGTCCAGCGGCGCCAGCAGGGTCGGTCCGTCGCCGTCGAGGCGGACCGCGATGTTCTGGGCGTTGAGCCCGTAGCCGGTCTCGAGGCCGCGCTTGAGCGCCGCCTCGATCTCCGGCGGCCCGAGGCGGCGGGCGGCGCGCTGCACGGCGATCTGCAGCCGGCCGCCGGTCTCCAGGCCGCTGAGGCCCAGGGCGGAGGCCGCGTCGAGGATGCGGCGGGTCTGGATCGTCCCGGTGGCGCCGAGGCTGGGCGCGCGGAACAGCGGGCGCGTGGCCAGGCGCTCGGGCGCGCCCTCGACGAGATCGGCGAGCGTCAGGACGTCGCCGCGGGCGGTGACGTCGCCGCGCAGCCGCAGGCCCTCCGCCCGCGCCATGGCGGGGATCGCCAGGGCGCCGAGGGCCGCGAAGGTGAGGAAGGCCAGCAGCGCGCGCAGGATGACGGCGGCGCCGAGGGGCATCACCCGCCGCGGGACGCGCCGCACGATCGGGCTGATGTCGTCCCCGGCCCCCGCGGCGATGCGGGGCAGGTCGAGGGTCCCGAAGTCGGGATCGAGCGGGTCGGGATGCATGCCGGCATACATGTTCAGGGACCTGAAGCGGGGTGCGGGTCGCGCGGTTAGCTGCGGAACATCTGCGTGGTGGTGGAGAGCATCTGGTCGGCGGCGGTGACGACCTTCGAGTTCATCTCGTAGGCGCGCTGCGCGGCGATCAGGGACGAGATCTCCGTGACGGCGTTCACGTTCGCCTCCTCCAGGTAGCTCTGCTGGAGGTTGCCGAAGCCGTCGGCGCCCGGCAGGCCGCTGATCGCCTGCCCGGAGGCGGCGGTCTCGACGAACAGGTTGTCGCCGATCGACTCGAGGCCGACCTTGTTGACGAAGCGCGAGAGCTGGAACTGGCCCAGCGCCTGCGGCGCCGTCTGGCCCGGGATGTTCGCCTGCACGACGCCCGTGGCGCTGATCGTCACGGACGTCGCGTTCTGCGGCACGGTGATCGCCGGATCGAGCAGGTAGCCGTCGCGGGTGACGAGCTGGCCCTGGGCCGAGAGGTCGAAGGAGCCGTCGCGGGAATAGGCGGTCCGGCCGTCCGGCAGCGTCACCCGGAAGAATCCGTCGCCGCGGATCGCGACGTCGTAATCCTTCTCGGTCGAGGACAGCGTCCCCTGCGACATCACCCGGGCCGTCGAGGTGGTCTTCACGCCCGAGCCGAGGCTGAGGCCCGCCGGGAGCTGGGTGTTCTGCTGCGAGGTCGAGGCGCCGGCCCGGCGCATGTTCTGGTAGAGCAGATCCTGGAAGTGCACCTGCTGGCGCTTGTAGCCGGTGGTGCGCAGGTTCGCGATATTGTTGGAGATGACCTGGACGTTGAGTTCCTGGGCCGCCATGCCGGTGGCGGCGGAGTAGAGGGCGCGCATCGGTCAGGCCTCCTCAGGCGACGTCGGCGAGGCGGCGGATCGCCGTGCCCCGCAGGTCGTCGAGGCGCGAGATCATGCTCGACACCATGGCGTAGGTCCGGTTCACGTCCATGAGCCGGGTCATCTCGATCACCGGGCGGACGTTGGAGCGCTCCAGCGACTCGGGTTCCAGGCGCCCGTCGATCCCGGCGGGGCGGGCGGGCTCCGGCGAGGCGTAGAGGTTGGTCCCCTCGTTGGTCAGCCGCTGCGGGTTGGCGAAGGTGACGAGCTTGATCCGCCCGCGGATGCCGAGGTTGGTCGACACGGTGCCGTCGGGGCCGATGGCGAGGCCGGTCTCCTGCGGGTTGATGCTGATCGGGCCGCCCTCGCCCACGACCTTGTAGCCGTCGCTGGTGACGAGCGTGCCCTGCGCGTCGAGCTCGAAGGCGCCGTTCCGGGTGTAGCGCTCGCCCTGGGGCGACTGCACGGCGATGAAGGCCGAGCCCTTGACCGCCACGTTGAGCGGGTTGCCGGTCTGCTCGATCGGGCCCTGCCCGAGGTCGAGGCTGGTGCCCTGGTCGATGACGTAGGACAGGCGCCGGTCTGGCCGGGCGAACGAATCCGCGCTCGCCACCGGCATCAGGTATTCCTCGAAGCGGGTGCTCCGCGCCTTGAAGCCCGTGGTCGAGACGTTCGCCATGTTGTTGGCGATCACGTCCAGCTCCCGCTGGAGCGCCATCTGGCTCGACACGCCGACGAAGAGGGCATTCTGCATCGTGGACTCTGGGACTCGCGGGCCGCGGAGGCGGCAACGATCCATTCAGCATCCGCTGTGCCAAACCCGTCTGCGGCAAATTTTAGCGGTGTGACAGGGACTTGGTTAGCGACGCTCGCGTGTCGCGGCGGCGCGGGGGCTGCGCCGCGGCAAACCTGACCCGGCAGGAATTGCCTCCTTAACGGCGCGTTAACCGTGATGCTCCGATATCCAGGTGTACCTGGCGCGCGGTCTCCCGCGAGAGAGCATTATTCCATGGCCAAGACGCCGAAAAAGGCCTCCGCCGAGGACGGCGAGGCCAAAGCCGAGGGCGCCCCGAAGGGCAAGAAGAAGCTCATGATCATGGTGGCCCTCGCGGTCCTGATCGCGGGCGGCGGCGCGGGCGCCTTCCTGATGATGCGCGGCGGCGGCCAGGGCGACGGCAAGGAAGCCGCGCAGGGCGGCGGCCATGGCGGCGGGCACGGCGACGCCAAGGGCGCCGGCCCAGACGCCAAGAAGGCCGTGGTCTTCGTCGACGTGCGCGAGATGCTCCTGAACCTCTCTCCCGAGCTGCCCCAGGACAAGGCCAAGTACGCGAAGGTCCGGATCTCGCTGGAGCTGAAGGACGCCAAGGTCGAGGAGGAGGTGAAGCCCCTGATGCCGCGGGTCGAGGACGCGCTGCAGGTCTACATGCGCGAGCTGCGCGCCAGCGACATCACCAACTCGATGGGCCTGTTCCGGCTGCGCGAGGAGCTTCTGCGCCGGATCAACATCGCCCTGTACCCCGCCAAGGTCGACGCGGTGCTGTTCAAGGACGTGATCGTCCAGTGAGCGCGCCCGCGACCCTGCCCCGTCCTTCGCGCGCCGCGCCGCGCCGGGCCCCGATCGAGCACGCCTGATGGAACCCGAGGACGAACTCCCCGAGGACGACTGGTCGGCAGCCCTCCTGGAGCAGGGGGCCGAGGGCGGCGACACGTCGCTGGCCGAGGAGTGGGGCGCGGCGCTCGCCGAGCAGGGCACCACGCGCAACGCGGGCGACGTCGCCGCCGAATGGGCGACGATGATCGAGGACGGGGAGAGCGACAACCTCCCCGAGCTCGCCGGCAACGACCGGGTGCTCAACCAGGACGAGATCGACGGCGTCCTCGGCTTCTCCATGCGCGAGCTCTCGGCCTCCGGGGCCGGGGGCGTGCAGGCCATCGTCGATTCGGGCGTCGTCCAGTACGAACGCCTGCCGATGCTGGAGATCGTCTTCGACCGGATGATCCGGTTGCTGTCGACCTCCCTGCGCAACCTGTTCCAGGACAACGTCGAGGTGACCCTCGACAACATCACCTCGGTGCGCTTCGGCGACTACCTGAACGCGATCCCGCTGCCGACGCTGCTGGGCGTGTTCCGGGCCGAGCAGTGGGAGAATTCCGGCCTCGTCACGGTCGACTCGAACCTCGCCTACGCGACCTTCGACCTGCTGCTCGGCGGCAAGCGCGGCGGCTCGTCGAGCCGTCTCGACGGCCGGCCCTTCACCGCCATCGAGATGACGCTGGTGCGCCGCCTCGTCGAGATCGTGCTGGGCGATCTCGAGATGTCGTTCCAGCCGCTCTCGCCCGTGAGCTTCGGCATCGACCGGATCGAGACCAACCCCCGCTTCGCCACCATCACGCGGCCCGGGAACGCCGCGATCCTGATCAGCCTGCGCCTCGACGTCGACGGGCGCGGCGGCATGCTGCAGATCCTGTTCCCGTACGCGACGATCGAGCCGATCCGGGAGCTGCTGACCCAGAGCTTCATGGGCGAGAAGCTCGGCCGCGACCACGTCTGGGAGGGCCATCTCGCCACCGAGATCTGGCAGGCCGACGTGACCATGGACGCGGTGCTGCACGAGATGATGCTGCCGCTGAAGCAGGTCATGAGCCTGAAGGTCGGCGAGACGCTGATGTTCGAGGCCAAGCCCTCGGACCTCATCACCGTGCGCTGCGGCGACTGGGCGCTGACGCAGGGGCGGATCGGCCGGGTCGACGGCCACATCGCCGTCCAGGTCACCCGGCCGCTGCGCCGCTCGCGCACGACGATCCAGGCCTACGAGGCCTCGATGAACAACCGCTCGGACAACTAGTGCCGATGAGGGTCCGGTCATGAGTCTCTTCGTCACCCTCGCGGCCGACATCCTGGTCGCCGTCCTCCTGGCGGCGACCATCGTCACGTCTCTCCGGCTCTCGCGCCGCATCGGCCAGATGAAGGGCGACGAGGCCGCCCTCCGCCAGACCATCGGCGACCTGATGGTCGCGACCGGCACGGCCGAGCGGGCCATCGCGGGCCTGCGGGCGGCGATCGACGAGGGCGACCGCACCCTGAACGCGAGCCTGGAGACCGCCACGATCCGCGCCGGCGAGCTGCGGCTGCAGGTCGAGGCCGGCGAGGGCGTGATCACCCGCATCGGGGCCATCGTGGCGCAGATGCGCGCCGTGCCGGTCCGTCCCGAGCCCGCGCCCGAGCCGAGGCCCGCGCCGCAGGCGGTCCCCGAGCCGACGCGCGCGCCGGAGATCCCGGCCGAGCGCCGGCCGGAGCACGCCAGTCCGAACGGGGAGCGCCTCGGCGTGGCGGCCGCGGCGGCGCTCGCCATGAGCGAGCGCGCCCTCGCCCGCGTCCGGGCGCGCGCCGCGTGACCGGGGTCAAGGCCCCGAAGATCCCGCCGCCGAAGCCGGATCCCGAGGAGCGGATACGCCGCGCCGCGACGCCCGAGCGGCGCGCGCGCCGGAAGCCCGTCCGGCAGTTTCGGCTCCGCCTCATCGACGCCGTGGCGCTCGCGGCCGGTGGGCTGCTCGTGCTCAAGCTGCTCAGCCTGCTGCAGGCCGGCCTGCCGGAGAGCGCGGCGCTGCCGGAATACGGGCGCGCGGTCGCCCGGGCGCGCACCGGCTTCGAGCCCTTCGATCCGGTGACGACCGGTTCGGTGGGCGCCAAGGAGGCGCCGGCAGCCGCGCCCGAGCAGCCGTCGGCCCCTCCCCTGGCCCCGGCCCAGTCCGCACCGCCCGCGGCCGGGAGCTCGGCCTCGCCCACCGAGCGCCTGCTCCTGGAGAAGCTCGGTGCCCGGCGCGACGCCCTGCGTCAGAAGAGCGACGAGCTCGAGCTGCGCGAGAAGATGCTGGGTGAGGCCGAGCGCAAGCTCGAGACCGGGCTCGGCGACCTCAAGAAGGCCGAGGACAAGGTCGACGCCGTCGCGAAGGCGAAGGAGGATGCCGAGAAGCAGGCCCTGAAGAACATCGTCACGATGTACGAGGCGATGAAGCCCAAGGACGCAGCCCGGGTCTTCGACCGGCTCGGGCTCGACGTGCTGGTCCCGATCGTGCTGGCCATGAACCCCCGCAAGATGTCCGAGGTCCTGGCGGTGATGCAGCCCGAGACCGCCGAGCGCCTGACCGTCGCCCTCGCCAACCGCGCCCGCGGCGCGGCCGGACCGCAGGCCCAGGCGGGAACGGGGCTCCCGGCGAACGAGCTGCCGGCGATCGATCCCGGGGCGCCGATCCGCTAGGTCCGGGCCCGGCCGGACGCAGGGTCGACCTTCCGGGACCGCCGGCCGGCCCGTCCGGCCGCGTCGTGCCGGCCCGCCCCGTGCGGCGTCCGCGCGGGCTAGGGTCCGGGGCCGGGCGCGCTATAAGGGGTCCATGTCAGAGGCCGATCCCCAGCCGCTCCTCGCCGTCGAGGACCTCTCCGTGGCGTTCCGCGCGCGGGAGGGCGAGACCGTGGCGGTCGACGGCGTCTCCTTCACCATCCGCCGCGGCGAGACCGTCGCGCTCGTGGGCGAATCGGGGTCCGGCAAGTCGGTGACCGCGCTGGCGATCCTGCGCCTCCTCGACCCCGCGGCCCGCCAGGACGGGCGGATCCTGTTCGCGGGCCGCGACCTCGCGCGGCTGCCCGAGCGGGCGATGCGGGACGTGCGCGGCGCCGACATCACCATGGTGTTCCAGGAGCCGATGACCTCGTTGAACCCGCTCCACACGATCGAGCGGCAGATCGGCGAGGTGCTCGGCCTGCACCGCGGCCTCGCCGGCAAGGCGGCCCGCCGCCGGATCCTGGAGCTTCTGGAACTCGTGGGCCTGCGCGACGCCGAGCGGCGCATGGGCGCCTACCCGCACGAGCTCTCCGGAGGCCAGCGCCAGCGCGTGATGATCGCCATGGCGCTCGCCTGCGAGCCGGAACTCCTGGTCGCCGACGAGCCGACCACGGCCCTCGACGTGACCGTGCAGGCGCAGATCCTGGCGCTGCTCGCCGACCTGCAGAAGCGCCTCGGCATGGCGATGCTGTTCATCACCCACGATCTCGGCATCGTCGAGCGGATCGCCGACCGCGTCTGCGTGATGCTGAAGGGCAAGATCGTGGAGGCCGGCGCCACCAAGGCGGTCTTCGCGGATCCGCAGGACGCCTACACGCGCCGCCTGATCGCCTCCGAGCCGAAGGGCCGGGCCAACCCCGTCCCGGCCGACGCCGCCCCGCTCCTGGAGGCCGGCCCCCTGAAGGTCTGGTTCCCGCTGAAGTCGGGCCTGCTCCGGCGCGTCACCGGCCATGTCAGGGCCGTGGACGGCGTCTCCCTGCGGGTCCGGACCGGCGAGACCATCGGCGTCGTCGGCGAGTCCGGCTCGGGAAAGACAACCCTCGGCCTCGCCCTCCTGCGGCTCACCGGCTCGGAGGGCCCGATCGTCTTCCTCGGCAAGGCGATCGACGGCTACGGCGCGGCGCAGATGCGCCCGCTGCGGAAGGACATGCAGGTCGTCTTCCAGGATCCCTACGGCTCCCTGTCGCCGCGCATGTCGGTGGCCGACATCGTCGCCGAGGGACTGGTGGTCCAGGGCACGGCGCGCTCCCGGGCGGAGCGCCGGGCCGTGGTCGCCAAGGCGCTCACCGATGTCGGGCTCGATCCGGCCGCCATGGACCGCTACCCGCACGAGTTCTCCGGCGGCCAGCGCCAGCGCATCGCCATCGCGCGGGCGATGGTGCTCAATCCCCGCTTCGTCGTCCTCGACGAGCCGACCTCGGCCCTCGACCGCTCGGTCCAGGCGCAGATCGTGACCCTGCTGCGCGACCTCCAGCGCGAGCGCGGCCTCGCCTACCTGTTCATCAGCCACGACCTGAAGGTGGTGCGGGCGCTCGCCAACTACGTGATCGTCATGCAGAACGGCCGCGTGGTCGAGGAGGGCGCCGCGGAGACGATCTTCGCGAACCCCCAGACCCCCTACACCCGCGCCCTGTTCAAGGCCGCCTTCGCCCTCGAGAGCGACGCCCCCGCCGAGCTGGAGCCCGCCTGACCGTGGCGCGGGCGCTCATCATCGTCCTCGATTCCGTGGGCATCGGCGGGGCCCCGGACGCGGACACGTATGGCGATGCCGGGTCCGACACGCTGGGGCACATCGCCGAGCGCTGCGCGGAGGGCCGCGGCGACCGGGCGGGGCTGCGCGCGGGCCCCCTGCGCCTGCCCCACCTCGCTGAACTCGGGCTCGGCCTGGCGGCCGCCGGGGCCTCGGGCCGGATCCCGCCGCACCTCGCCCCGGCCGGCCCGCCGCGCGGCGCCTACGGCCACGCGGTGGAGACGGCCGCCGGCAAGGACACGCCCTCCGGCCACTGGGAGATCGCCGGCCTGCCCTTGACCGAGCCCTGGGGGCATTTCCCCGATACCCGGCCGGCCTTCCCGCCGGAGCTGGTCCGCGCGCTCGTCGCCGAGGGCGGCCTCCCGGGCATCCTGGGCGACTGCCACGCGCCCGGGGTCGCGATCATCGACGCGCTGGGCGCCGAGCATCTCCGGACCGGCCGGCCGATCTGCTACACCTCGGCCGACAGCGTGTTCCAGATCGCCGCCCACGAGGAGGCGTTCGGGCTGGAGCGGCTCTACGACCTGTGCCGGGTGGCGCGCCGCCTGTGCGACCCCTACCGCGTCTGCCGGGTGATCGCCCGGCCCTTCGTCGGCGCGCCGGAGACCGGCTTCCGCCGGACCGGCAACCGCAAGGATCTCGCCGTCGCCCCGCCCGGGCGCACGCTGCTCGACCGCGCCGAGGCGGCCGGCCGCGCGGTCGTGAGCGTCGGCAAAATCGGCGACATCTTCGCCCACCGCGCCACCGGGCGCGAGATCAGGCCGGGCCCGAACGCGGCCTGCGTGACCGCGGGCCTCGACGCGCTGGCGACGCTGCCGGAGGGCGGCCTGATCTTCGTCAACCTCGTCGATTTCGACACGGAGCACGGCCACCGCCGCGACGTGCCGGGCTACGCCGCGGAGCTGGAGGCGTTCGACGCGCGGATCCCCGAGATCCTGGCGGCGCTGGCACCGGGCGACCTCGCGGTGATCACGGCCGACCACGGCAACGATCCGACCTGGACCGGGACCGACCACACCCGCGAGCAGGTCCCGGTGCTGGCCTTCGGCCCCGGCGTGGCCGGCCGGCCGATCGGCCGGCGGGAGACCTTCGCGGATATCGGCGCCACCGTGGCGGCCCATCTCGGCCTCGCCTGGGACGGGGCCGGAACACCGTTCCTGTAGGGAGGACACGACGTGCGGGACGACGACGACCGGCCGCGCAAGGCCGTTGCCCACGAGATCGGGCAGCCCCTCGACACGCTCTCGCTCGGGGATCTCGACGAGCGCGTCGCGCTCCTGCGCGCCGAGATCGCCCGGCTCGAGGCGGCGCGGGCCGCCAAGCAGGCGGCGCAGGGCGCGGCCGACGCGTTCTTCAAGCGGGGCTGAGGCTTGGACCGGCGCGAAACCCTCGCCGCCCTGCGGCGCGGCGATCTCGGCGGCGCGCGCGAGCTGCGGCTGCCCGACGGCCTGACGGAGGTGCCGCGCGAGGTCTTCGCCCTCGCCGACACCCTCGAGGTGCTCGATCTCGGCCGGGGCAGCCTCACCGACCTGCCGGACGATCTCGGCCGCCTGCACCGTCTGCGCGTGCTGTTCTGCTCCGGCAACCCGTTCCCGCGCCTGCCGCCGGTGCTCGGCGCCTGCCCGGCGCTGAGCCAGCTGGGCTTCCGCGGCTGCGGCATCCGCGAGGTCCCGGCGGAGTCGCTGCCGCGCGACCTGCGCTGGCTGACCCTGACCGACAACGCGATCGCGAAGCTGCCCGCCGCCCTCGGCGAGCGGCCGCGCCTGCAGAAGCTGATGCTGGCGGGCAACCGGCTCACGGCGCTGCCCGACAGCCTGTCGGGGGCGGGCGACCTCGAGCTGATCCGGCTCGCCTGCAACCGTCTCGCGGCACTCCCGCCCTGGCTCGCGCGCCTGCCCCGCCTCGCCTGGATCGCCTACGCCGGCAACCCCGCCGAGCCGGCGACGGCGCCGGTCGCGGCCCCCGCGGTGCCGTGGGCCGACCTCGCCGTCGGCGACCTGCTCGGCGAGGGCGCCTCGGGGCGGGTCCACCGGGCGCGGTGGCGCGATCCCGGTGGAGGGCAGGACGTGGCCCTGAAGCTGTTCAAGGGCGCGATGACCAGCGACGGCCTGCCCGAGCGGGAGATGGAGGCCTGCCTCGCCGCCGGGACGCACCCGGCCCTCACGGGCGCGCTCGGCCGGCTCGAGGGCCATCCCGACGGTGCCCGCGGCCTGCTGCTCCGGCTCCTGCCGGCGCACTGGCGCGCGCTCGCCGGGCCGCCGAGCCTCGCGAGCTGCAGCCGCGACGTCTACGACCCGGACCTGCGCCTCGGCGCCGACACGGTCCTGCGGATCGCCCGCGCCGTGGCCGAGGCGGTGGCGCACCTGCACGGGCGGGGCCTGCTGCACGGCGACGTCTACGCCCACAACACGCTCTGGGATGCCGGGACCGGCGCGGCCGTGCTCAGCGACTTCGGCGCCGCCTCGGCCCTGCCGGACGGGCCGCTCGGCGCGGCGCTGGCGCGGGTCGAGGTCCGCGCCGTCGGCATCCTGATCGGCGAGCTGCTCGACCGATGCGCGGCGCCGCCGGACTCCCTGCGCGCCCTGGCGCAGGCCTGCACCGGGCCGGATCCCGACGGGCGGCCGAGCCTCGGGGCGGTGATCGCCGAGATCGGGCGGCTCCAGGCCTGATCGCGCGGCCTCGACCGGTGCCGGGAGCGGTCCGCTGTCTCAGTCGGGGATATCGCCCTGCCCGCGCGCGACCACGGCGAACAGGTCGCCGAGGGCCGCGAGGCTCGCGGCCTGGAGCTGGGCCGCCGGCACCACGGCGCCGTCCGGCCCGGGCAGGTCCCGCGTCGCCGTGGCGGCCGCCACGACGGTGGGGCGGAATCCGAGGTTGAAGGCGCTCCGGGCGGTGGAGTTGACGCACATATGCGTCATGAAGCCCGCCAGGACGACGTCCTTCACGCCGGCCTGCTCGAGCCGCGCCTGGAGGTCGGTGCCCACGAAGGAACTCGGATAGGCCTTGGTGATCACCGGCTCGTCGCCCTGCGGCGCCACCTCCGGGCTGATCTGGCCGATCGGGGCGGTCACGTCGTAGGGCGAGCCCGGCCCGGCATCGTGGCGGACATGGATCACCGGGATCCCGGCCTCGCGCGCCCGTCGCAGGAGCGCCGCCGCCTCTTGGAGCGCGGGCTCGACGCCGTCGAGCTGCATCACGCCCTCCCGGTAGGTCTGCTGCAGGTCGATCATCACGAGCGCCGAGCCCCTGAGCGGGGCCGGCGCGGGGCTCAGGCCGGACAGGCCGCGCAGGGTTGCCGGATCGGACATCGGCGGTTCCTCCCATCGGGCCGCGTCGGAGGCGGCTCTCTGAGTCCGGGACGCTACGACGGCGCGGCCCGGTCGCGCCAGTGTGCAAAGGTGCAAGGCTCGTGCGCCGGGGCCGGATGTTCCCCCAGGAAGGTTGGCCGCGCGGATTGATCCTACCCCGCGCGTCGCTACATGCGCGGCGTGACCGTCCCGCCCCTGCGCCTCGGCGCGCTGCTCCTCGCCCTCGCCTGCGCGCAGCCGGCCGCGGCCGCCCCGTCCGAGGGGGCGACCGAGACCGTCGAGCAGGCCCTGTGCCGCCTCATCGACGACTCGGCCAAGGCCCGCGGCCTGCCGGTGCCGTTCCTGACGCGCCTGATCTGGCGCGAGAGCAGTTTTCGCGTCGGGGTGGTGAGTCCGGCCGGCGCGCAGGGCGTCGCGCAGTTCATGCCCGGGACCGCCCGGGAGCGCGGCCTCCTCGACCCGTTCGATCCCGAGCAGGCGATCCCGCACGCGGCCCACCTGCTCGCCGACCTGAGGACCCAGTTCGGCAATCTGGGCCTCGCCGCCGCGGCCTATAACGGCGGCGCCGCGCGGGTGAGCAAGTGGCTCGCCGGCGACGGCGGCCTGCCCGCCGAGACGCGGGCCTACGTGGCCAACATCACGGGCCAGCCGGTGGACGACTGGCGGACCGGCCCCGGCAAGGCGATCGAGTTCCCGGAGGGCGGCGCGCCCGCCAAGTCCGACGGCAAGTCCGAGAGCAAGTCCGAGGCGAAGGGTCAGAAGGACGCGACGGACCAGGAGGCCAAGGGGGAGGCCAAGAGGGAGACCAAGCCGGAAGCGCCGCAGACCTGCCTGCAGGTCACCGCCAGCCTGCGCGTCCCGTCGCGCGGCGACCGCTTCGCCCTCGGCCTCAACGAGGGGCCGGCCGCCCCCTGGGGCATCCAGCTCGCCGGCAACTTCTCCAAGGCTCTGGCGCTGCAGAGCTTCAACCGCGCGCGGAGCGCCTACGCGGGGGTGATCGGCGAGGTGCGGCCGATGATCATCGGCACGCGCCTGCGCAACCGCGGGACCCGCGCCTTCTACCGGATCCGCATCCCGGCTCAGAGCCGGCAGGCGGCCGACGACCTGTGCGGCCGCATCCGCAAGGTCGGCGGCGCCTGCTTCGTGCTGCGGACCTGATTTTTCGTGATCCGCCCCGAGAGCGTCATCAATCCGCCCCGAGGGCGGTGCGGTATGGCCCGGTCGGGACAACCGGATGGGATATGACACGTCTCCTCACCGCGCTCGCTAGCCTCCTCTGCCTCGGGCTCGCCGCGTTCGGCTTCACCGCTGCCTCGCCGCTCGCGCTGTTCGACGCGATCGGCCCGCGCGATCCGGGGGGGCGGCTCGCCGCGAAGGACCAGCCCTTCGGCGAGGGTCCGCGGCGGCGGCTCGACGTCTACGTTCCCACCGCGGGCGCCGAGAACGCGCCGGTCCTGGTGTTCTTCTACGGCGGCTCCTGGCAGAGCGGCGCCAAGGACGACTACGCCTTCGTCGGGCACGCCCTCGCGGCGCAGGGCTTCGTCACGGTGCTGCCCGATTACCGGCTCTACCCGGAGGCGCCGTTCCCCGGCTTCCTCGAGGACGGCGCCGAGGCCATCGCGTGGGTGCGCGACAACATCGCCGGATACGGCGGCGACCCGCGCCGCATCGTGCTCGCCGGCCACTCGGCGGGCGCCTACAACGCCGTGATGCTCGGCCTCGACCCGCGCTACGTGATCGCCGCCGGGGTCGATCCCAAGGCGATCAAGGCCGTCGCCGGCCTGTCCGGCCCCTACGACTTCCTGCCGTTCGACCAGGACACCACCGTCAAGGTGTTCGGCAAGGCGCCCGATCCGGAGGCCACGCAGCCCGTCGCCTTCGTGGGCCCTCTCTCGCCCCCCGCCTTCCTGGCGACCGGCGACGCCGACACCGTGGTGAAGCCGCGGCACACGGTCAGCCTCGCCGCCAAGCTGCGGGCCGAGCACGTCCCGGTCCAGGAGCGGCTCTACCCGGGCCTCGACCACAAAGACACGCTGCTGGCGCTGTCCGTCACCTTCCGCTCGAAGGCGCCGGAACTGGCCGAGATGGCGTCCTTCCTGATGCGGCAATCCGCCGGCCGCTCGCAGTACACGATGCGGCGCTGACCCCGCCTGGATCGCGTCAAGGTTATCGCGCGATCGCGGGGTGCAACATCTGATTTTCCATCGCCCCGCACCTGCGGGCCGCTAGAATGGTCTCGGCCGCGCGGCGCGGCCTCGCGGTGGGACGGCATGGCTTCTGCGGACGCGGCGATCGGGATCCCGGCCGACGGGCGGCAGCGCGGCGTCGCGGGCCGCGACGTGCCGGACGTTCTGCGCGTCCTCCTGAACGGGGCCGTCTTCGTCCTGCTCTGGAACCACGTCTGGCTGAAGGACCTGTCCGACCGGTCGATGCTCGCGGCCTCCGAGGACGGCAGCCTGCTGACGCAGATCCTGTTCCTCAGCGCCGGCGCCGCCATGGCGGCGGCAATCCACCGGATCGGCGTGCGCCACCTCCGCCCCCTGGTGACCCGCCCCCTCGTCCTCTGCGCCCTCTGGCTCGGGGCGACGGCGCTGCTCTCTGTCGAGCCGAGCCTGTCGCTGCGGCGGCTCGCGCTCTTCGCCATCGCGGCGATGCTCTCGGCGGGCGTGCTGATCGTGGCCCGCTCGCCTCGCCAACTGGCGCTGACCATGGCCGGGTCCGCCCTGGTCATCGTGCTCGCCTCCTACCTCGCGGTCGCCTTCGTGCCGAACCTCGCGATCCACTCGGCCTTCGACGTCAATTCCGATCCGAGCCATCCGGGCCTATGGCGCGGGATCTTCCCGCAGAAGAACGAGGCCGGCGCCGCCATGGTGATCCTGGTGATCGTGGGCCTCTACGTCGCCAGGGTGGCGAGCCGCGTCCTCGGCTGGGCGATCGTGCTCCTGGCGGCCGGGTTCCTGGTGGCGAGCGGCTCCAAGACCGCGATCCTGCTCCTGCCGGTGATCCTCGCCGTGACCGGCCTGTGCCAGGTCCTGACCGGCGGGTTCCTGCGCCGCCTGCTGCTCCTCGGCCCGGTGATCGGGTTCTCGCTGATCTCGATCGGCTCGGTGCTGGCGCCGCCGATCCAGGAGGCGGTGGGGTCGCTGCTCACCGACGCGACCTTCACGGGCCGCAGCGAGATCTGGCAGTTCGCCATCGACAACATCATGATCCGGCCCTGGCGCGGCTGGGGGATCGGCGCCTTCTGGATGACTGAGCGGACCATGTATGCCGGCTCCGAGGCGCTGACCTGGGTCAACACCGTCGACCACGCCCACAACGCCTATCTCGACACCGCGCTGATCGGCGGCCTGCCGTTCCTCGCCCTGACCGTGGTGGCCTTCGTGCTCGCCCCGGTGCGCGACCTGCAGCGCGTGGCCGGCGGGACGCGCCTCGACGCGGAGACCATGCTGTTCCTGAGGCTGTGGTTCCTCGGGCTGGTCTCGGCCTCCTTCGAGACGGTGCTCTACAACGGCAACAACGCCACCTGCTGCATGTTCATGATGGCGGTGTTCGGCCTGCGCCTGCGCACCCGCTACGCCGTCGCGGCGGGCTGAAGCGACACGGGCGCCCGGACATCACGCGCCGGCCGCGGAAGGCCGCGCGTCGTGAGCGTACCCGTCCCGGCCTGTCTCCTCGAACGTTTCCGGCCACCGTCCGCGAGGCTTCTGTCCGGTAGCGGACGGCAACAACTTGTCCGGGAATTTGTTGGTCGGTATTCGCGCGGAGATTCTGCATGCCTGGCAGGGCTCGTTTCGCTTGGACCGACGTGACGTTCGCGCTGGGCGCGAGTGCCCTGTGCGCGCTGTCCCTCTTCGTGGCCCACTAGCCACGGGGCCGCGCCGGGGCGTCCCGTCCCGCCGCAGCGTCGAGAGTCCGGCGCGCCGCGACATTCGTCCGCGCTGTGGGCCGGCCGCGGTCAATCGGGCAGTGCGAAGACCAGCAGCGCGTCGCCGGTGCCGAAGCCCGACGCCCTGGTGAACGAGGCGCCGCCCGCCGCCACCGCGACGTACTGCTTGCCGTCCAGCGCGTAGGTCATCGCCGGCCCGCTGATGCCGGCCCCGCACTGGAAGCGCCAGAGAATCCGGCCATCCCGCGCGTCGTGGGCGTCGAGATGGCCGTCCTCCTCGCCCGAGAAGACGAGCCCGCCGGCGGTCGCCAGGGTGCCCCCGGAGAGGCGGCTCGCGCCGCGCACCGACCACGCGATCCGGCCGCCGTCCGCGAGATCGACGGCCGTGAGCGTGCTGAAGGACGGCTCGCCCCTGGCCTCCCCGGTCTCCGTGTAGCGGATCTCCGGACGCCCCGCGGCGGCCGGCACGGTCTTCACCGTGTAGGTCGTCGCTCCGTGGCGGACCTGCACGTAGGCGCGCGTCCCGTCATAGGCGGTGGGCGGCCACGAGACCGCGCCGAGCGGGCCGGGCGCCACCACGGTGCCCTGCGGGGTCGGCGGCGCGAACAGGTTCTTCTGCTCGATCAGCGGGGCCGAGCGCGCGAGCAGCTTCCCCGTGGCGCGGTCGTGGACGTAGATCCAGCCGGTCTTGCTCGCCGAGGCCACCGCCCTGGCGCCGCCCGGCATGTCCAGCAGGAAGGGCGGCGCGGCGACGTCGTAGCCCCACTCGTCGTGCGGCACCTGCTGGTAGTACCAGCGCAGCTTCCCGGTCTTCACGTCGAGGGCGACGAGGCACATCGTGTAGAGATTGTCCCCCGGGCGCGACAGGCCGAAATTCTGCGGCGCCGGGTTGCCGGTGCCGAGGAAGATCAGGCCGAGATCGGGGTCGTAGGCGGGCGTCATCCAGAGGGAGCCGCCGCCCACCCGCCAGGCGTCGCGGTTGGCGGGCGCCGCCGCCTGCTCGGCGGCGATGTCGCGGTGGAGCGGCGTGCCGTCGGCGGTCTTCTCCACGAAGCCGCCCTCCCAGCCCTCCGAGGGCGTCACGTACCAGCGCCATCGTTCCTCGCCGGTCCTCGCGTCGTAGGCCGCGAGCCAGCCGCGCCGCCCGTATCCGCCCTCGATGCCGACCACCGAGCCGCCGTCGAGGCCGCCCGCCTCGTCCTCGATGTGGAGGCCGTAGCCGGCGCCGGTGACGCCGACGATGACGAGCCCGTCGGCGACGAGCGGCGGCATCTTGAAGCCGAGGCGGCTCGAACCCTGGACGGGCTTGCCGCCGAGGGTCGCGGCGAGGCCCGAGGCGGTCTCGGTCTCGCCCTCCTCCGGGCGCACCGCCTCCTTCTCCCAGACGATCCGGCCGGTCCTGGCGTCCAGGGCGATCAGCTGCCCGTCCATGGTCGCCTCGAAGACGAGGCCCCCCGACACCGCGACCCCGCGGTTGGAGGGCGGGCCGAAGATCTTCTCGGTGCGCGGCTTGTGGGTGTAGGTCCAGAGGGGCTTGCCGGTCTTCGCGTCGAGGGCGGCGACGTTGTTCTGCGTCGTGGAGACGTAGAGGGTGCCGTCCACCATCACCGGCTGGGCCTGGAAGTAGCCGGTGACCCCGGTCTGGAAGATCCAGGCGGGACGCAGCCGGCCGACCGTGTCGCGGTTGATCTGGGTCAGCTCGGAGAAGTTGCGGTTGCTCGGGTCGTGTCCGAAGGCCGGCCAGGGCGTCTCGGCGGCCGAGGCCGTACCGAGGGAGGCGGTTCCGGCAAGGCAGGCCAGCAGGGCGGCCCCGATCCATCGCGACAAAGCTGTGCTCCCGTGTGCGGCGCCCGTCGCGCCCGAACAGGTCTTCTCGCGACGCGGCCTCACGCCTGCCGCCGGGGCGCCCCGTCGAGCTGCGCCGGCGTCGCCTGGGCGCCCATCGCCCGGGCCATGTCGGCGGCGCTCTGGCCGGAGGCGTCGCGGCGATCCGGGTCGGCGCCGTGCCGCAGGAGCAGGTCGACCATCTCGGTGCGGTCGAACATGGCGGCGGTCATCAGCGCCGTGCGGGTGCCGTCGCCGGTCCCGTCCACCGCGGCCCCGTGCCGGAGCAGGAGCTGCGCGACGGCGAGGTCGTTCTTGAAGGCCGCGCCGGCGAGCGGCGTCTGGCCGCGGTCGTTGGCGAGTTCCGGGTCGCCGCCGGCCTCCAGGATCACCCGGGCGGCCTCCGCCTGACCGTTATAGGCGGCGAGCATCAGCAGGCTGTCGCCCTTGTCGTTGCGCAGGTTCGCCGGCAGCCCCTGCCCGAACAGGTCGGCGAGCTCCTCGGCGTGGCCCATCCGCGCGTACTGGAAGACCCGGCCCGCGAAGGCCAGGGTCTCGTCGTCGAGGGTCGGGGGCGGGTTCGTCTCTGAGGCCATCGCGTGCTCGTCACTCATCGCGGCTGATCTGGGCCGCTGCGGCATCGACGTCCAGCGGCCGGGGGAACAGTTTCGTCGCCCGGCTCGTTCCAGCCGCCTATCCGGGCCAGGCCCGGCGTCTCCGGAGCGCGACGATGCCCCGACCGTTTGAGCCCTACGCCGACGCGCTGCGCACCGCCCGCGAGATCGTGCGCGAGCAGGCGGGGACCGTCGTTGAGGCGGCGGTCCGCGCGGATTCCCACGCCTACGACGAGGCCTGCCACGTCCTCGTGGTCCGGATCGCGCAGGCCATCGTCGATGCCGGCGAGGCCGGGTCGGGACACGGCCTCGGCCGCGGCAGCGAGGCCGCCTGAGGTCCCGGCGGCCGGGTCAGCCCCGCCGTCGCCCACCGCCGCCCTTGTATTTGGGCTTCTGACCGCCGAGCCCCTGCGTCGAGCGCGGCTTCGGCCGCTCCTGCCAGACCGGCGCCGCGCCGCCCACCGGCAGCTCCCGGTCCGTCCCCGGGCCCATATTGTCGAGGTCGGGCCTGGCGATGCGGCTGCCCCCGCGCGGCGGCTTCCGGCCGAACTTGCCGGCCTCGCGCTCCACGTCGCCCTGTCGGGCCATCGGGTCGTCCGAGACCAGCAGCTCGGTCGCCTGGAGCCGCTTCAGCTCGTCGCGCAGCCGCGCCGCCTCCTCGAAGTCGAGGTCGGCGGCGGCCGCCCGCATGCGCTTCTCGAGGTCCGCCATCACGGCCTTGAGATTGTGGCCGACCGTGATGGCGTCCTTGGCGAGCCCGGTATCGACCTGCACGTGGTCGCGCTCGAACACGCTGCTCAGGATGTCGGCGATGCCGCGCTTCACGCTCTGCGGCGTGATCCCGTGCTCGGCGTTGTAGGCGAGCTGCTTGGCGCGGCGGCGCTCGGTTTCGGCCATCGCCCGCTCCATCGAGCCGGTGATATTGTCCGCGTAGAGGATGCAGCGCGCGTCGGCGTTGCGGGCGGCGCGGCCGATCGTCTGGATCAGCGAGGTCTCCGAGCGGAGGAAGCCCTCCTTGTCGGCGTCGAGGATCGCCACCAGGGCGCATTCCGGGATGTCGAGGCCCTCGCGCAGCAGGTTGATGCCGATCAGGACGTCGAAGGCCCCGAGCCGCAGGTCGCGGATGATCTCGATCCGCTCCAGCGTGTCGATGTCGGAGTGCATGTAGCGCACCCGCACGCTGTTCTCGTGCAGGTACTCGGTGAGGTCCTCGGCCATGCGCTTGGTCAGCGTGGTCACGAGGGTCCGGTAGCCGGCCTGCGCCACCTCCCGGACCTCGCCCAGCAGGTCGTCCACCTGGCTGCGGGCGGGGCGCACCTCGATCACCGGGTCGACCAGGCCGGTCGGGCGGATGACCTGCTCGGCGAAGACGCCGCCGGTCTGCTCCATCTCCCACTTGCCGGGCGTCGCCGAGACGTGGACCGTCATCGGCCGCATCGCGTCCCACTCCTCGAAGCGCAGCGGTCGGTTGTCGAGGCAGGAGGGCAGCCGGAAGCCGTACTCCGCGAGCGTCGCCTTTCGGCGGAAGTCGCCCCGGTACATGCCGCCGATCTGCGGCACGGTGACGTGGCTCTCGTCGGTGAAGACCAGGGCGTTGTCGGGCAGGTACTCGAACAGGGTCGGCGGCGGCTCGCCCGGCTTCCGGCCGGTGAGGTAGCGCGAGTAGTTCTCGATGCCGTTGCAGGCGCCGGTCGCCTCGATCATCTCGATGTCGAAGGTGCAGCGCTGGTCGATCCGCTGCGCCTCGATCAGCCGGCCCATCTTGGTCAGCTCCTCGATCCGGCCCTTCAGCTCGTGCTTGATGCCCTTGATCGCCTGCTGCAGCGTCGGGCGCGGCGTGACGTAGTGCGAGTTGGCGTAGACCTTCACGAATTTCAGCTCGGAGATCGTCTTGCCGGTGAGCGGGTCGAACTCGACGATGCTCTCGACCTCGTCGCCGAACAGGCCGATCCGCCAGCCGCGATCCTCCAGGTGGGCCGGCCAAAGCTCGATCGAGTCGCCCCGCACCCGGAAGGTGCCGCGGGCGAAGTCGGACTGGATCCGCTTGTACTGCAGGGCCACGAGGTCGGCGATGAGCTGGCGCTGCTCGATCCGCTCCCCGAGCGAGACCGTGAACGACATCGCCGTGTAGGTCTCGACCGAGCCGATGCCGTAGATGCACGAGACCGAGGCGACGATGATGACGTCGTCCCGCTCCAGCAGGGCGCGGGTCGCGGCGTGGCGCATCCGGTCGATCTGCTCGTTGATCGAGGATTCTTTCTCGATGAACGTGTCGGAGCGCGGGACATAGGCCTCGGGCTGGTAGTAGTCGTAGTAGGAGACGAAGTACTCGACCGCGTTGTCGGGGAAAAAAGCCTTGAACTCCCCGTAGAGCTGCGCGGCCAGCGTCTTGTTGGGCGCGAGGATCAGCGCCGGGCGCTGCGTCTCCTCGATGATCTTGGCCATCGTGAAGGTCTTGCCCGAGCCGGTGACGCCGAGCAGCACCTGGTCGCGCTCCAGCGCCTGCACGCCGCCGACGAGCTCGGCGATCGCCCGGGGCTGGTCGCCGGCCGGCGTGAATTCCGACTTGAGCGTGAACCGGACGCCGCCCTCGGATTTCTGCGGCCGCTCCGGCCGGTGGGGCGTCCAGGTCTTGCCGTCCTTGAACAGCGGGTTGCCCTCGGTGAGCAGCCGCTCCAGCGCGCTCACCGTCGCCGAGGCGCCGCCGTCGCCGCCGGGATCCGGCAGGTCGGCGCCCTCCGGCGCGGGGCCGTCCTCGGGCGGCGTCAGGCCGAGCGCCTGCGCCAGACGGGGGTCGACATCGGCCGCGTCGCCGATCGCGTAGCCGGCCTGGGGGGCCTCCGCGAAGCCGTCGCGGGCGATCTCGGCCCTCCGGGTGGCGGCCGCGGGCACCCCGTCCTTCGGGTTGCCCTTCCTGCCCCCCGCCTTGCGGCCCGGCCGTGCCGGCGCCTCGGGGGGCGGCTCGACGGTGGCCGGACGGTTCCGGTTGAGCGCCGGGTTCAGAAGCTCCGCCAGATAGGTGTCCAGGGGCTTCAGCTCGGGCTTCGACGCCTTGGCGGACGTGGCCGTCACGGAGGCGGCGCGCGGTTTCTTCGGTGCGGGCATGAGAACAATATGGGCCCGGATCGCGCTCCGAGAAACCCTGCGCGGGTGCGGTTTGACGGCTTTCGTCCGCCGCCGGCCATGCCGAGGACCGGCCGCGGAGCGCCGTGGCGTTCCACTAAAGACGGTGTGGCGAATACAACCGATAGGTAGAATTCACCCGGGGGCGAACTCGACCGCGGTCCCGGATGCTGAGAAGATCGGCAGGCGCGCGCGGAAATCGGCTTGCGGTGGGCCGACCCCGTCGATACTTTGCGGTGCAAAGTGGGGTGTGCGGCATGCTGCGGCCGGGGGCTTGAGGCACATGCAGGACCTGGACAAGGCGCTGGCCGACATCGTGGCCATCCGCTCGCAGATCGCCCGCGACACGGCGTTCCGCGGCTTGGGCGCGGCGACGGTCGCCGGGACCGGCGGCCTCGCGCTCGCCTGCGCGGCGGGGCAGGCGCTGTGGCTCGGCGATCCCGCGGCGCGGCCGGGCCTGTTCTTCGGCCTCTGGATCGCGGCGGCCCTCGCGGCCTTCGCGATGATCGGCGTCGAGGCGGTCCGGCGCAGCCGGCGCCTGCATTCCGGCCTCGCCGACGCGATGGTGTGGAACGCCATCGAGGTGTTCCTGCCGGCCGCGGGCGCGGGGGCCTGCCTCGCCCTGGTCATCGCCCGCTTCGCCCCCGGCGAGGTCTGGATGCTGCCGGGTCTCTGGCAGGTGCTGGTCGGCCTCGGCCTGTTCGCCTCGGCGCGGATCCTGCCCCGGGCGGTTCAGGGCGTCGGGGCTTGGTACCTGCTCGCCGGGCTCGCCGTGCTGGCGGTCTCGGCCGAGACGCGGGCCCTGTCGCCCTGGACGATGGGCCTGCCCTTCCTGTTCGGCCAGGCGTGGCTGGCCGGGATCATCCATCACGGGGCCCGGGCCTTCGATGACGACCGCTGACCGTTCCGAGGGGCGCTTCTCCTACGAGGGGCTCGACAGGATCATCCACGAGCGGGCGCGCCTGAGCGTGCTGACATCCCTGGTGGCGCACCCGAAGGGGCTGCCCTTCCCGGATCTCAAGCGGCTGTGCGGGCTGACCGACGGCAATCTCAGCCGCCACCTGGCCGTTCTGAGCGAGGCGGATCTGGTGAGCCTCGAGAAGCGCTTCGCGCAGAACCGGTCGCAGACGATCTGCCGCCTCACGGCGGTTGGGCGTCGGCGCTTCATCGGCTATCTCGGCGTGCTGGAGCAGGTGGTGCGGGACGCCGCGGAGGCGGCCGAGCGCGGCCCCGAATCCGGTGTCCGCGGCCTCGATCCGGCCACGAAAACGGCGTGAGACCGCCCGTCCCGCCGGGAATGTTAATCCCGTTTCGATAGACCTCTACGCCACGCCCATGCCGGGAGACTTTACGATGCAAAGCGAAGCGGTGCCGGGAGCCCTGCACGCCGCGATCATCATGGACGGCAACGGGCGCTGGGCGACGCAGCGCGGCCTGCCGCGGCTGGCCGGCCACCACCGGGGCGTCGAGGCGATCCGCCGCACCGCCGAGGCGTGCCCGGATCACGGCATCGGCACGCTCACGCTGTACGCCTTCTCGGCGGACAACTGGCAGCGGCCGGCCGAGGAAGTCGGCGGCCTGATGCGGCTCCTGCGCTCGTACCTGCGCAACGAGACCCAGCGCCTCGCCCGCACCGGCACCCGTCTCAGCGTCGTCGGTCGGCGCGACCGTCTGCCCGACGGCATCCCACAGGCGATCGCGGCCGCCGAAGCCGCCACGGCGGCGGGGACCCGGCTGCATCTGCGGATCTGCGTCGACTACTCGGCCCGCGACGCGATCATCGCGGCGGCGCAGCGCCTCGCCGGCGAGGAGCCGACGCGCGAGAGCTTCGGCAAGCTGGTGGCCGGTCCGATGCACGGCTCGCCGGTGGATGTCGACCTGCTGATCCGCACCGGCGGCGAGCGCCGCCTCTCCGACTTCATGCTGTGGGAGGCGGCCTACGCCGAGCTGCTGTTCACCGAGCGGATGTGGCCCGATTTCGGACCCGACGACCTCGCCGAGGCCGTGGACGAGTTCGGCCGCCGGGAGCGCCGATTCGGCGGCCTGAAGGCGCCGGCCGTCCCGGCCGCCGCCTGAGGCCGCTTGACGCGCGCGCGCCGGCGCGCAGAGGGTCGGCGGCATGACCGAGACCCTCGCCCATCGCCGCGTCCTCCTCGTCATCGGCGGCGGCATCGCGGCCTACAAGGCCCTCGACCTGATCCGGCGGCTGCGCGAGCGGGGCGCCAGCGTCTGCCCAGTCCTGACCGCGGGGGCCCAGGAATTCGTGACGCCGCTGGCGGCGGCCGCGCTCGCGGGTGAGCGGGCGCATACCGACCTGTTCGACCGGGCCTCCGAGGCCGAGATCGGCCACATCAAGCTCGCCCGGCAGGCGGACGCCGTCGTGGTGGCGCCCGCGACCGCCAACCTGATGGCCCGCATGGCCGGCGGTCACGCGGCCGACCTCGCGACCACGATCCTGCTGGCCACGACCCTGCCGATCCTGATCGCGCCGGCCATGAACGTCCAGATGTGGGCGCACCCCGCCACCCGCCGGAACCGCGCGGTCCTGGAGGGCGACGGCGTCCGGATCGTCGGGCCGAATGCCGGCCGGATGGCCGAGCCCGAATCCGGGCCCGGCCGGATGGCCGAGCCCAACGAGATCGCCGACGCGCTGGAGCGGATGCTCGGCACCCCGAGCGGGGACAGGCCCCTGGCCGGCCGGCGCGTGCTCGTGACCTCGGGCCCCACCCACGAGCCGATCGACCCCGTCCGCTACATCGCCAACCGCTCCTCGGGCCGCCAGGGCCACGCCATCGCGGCCGCCGCCGCCGCGGCCGGCGCCGCCGTGACCCTGGTCTCCGGGCCGGTGGCGCTCCCCGACCCGCCGGGCGTCGCCGTCGTGCGGGTCGAGACCGCCCGGCAGATGCTGGCCGCCGTCGAGGCGGCGCTGCCGGCCGACATCGCGGTCTTCGCCGCCGCGGTCGCCGACTGGCGCCCGGAGCAGGAGGCGGGCAGCAAGAAGATCAAGAAGGACGGCACCGGGCCGGCGCCGATGCCGCTGGTCGAGAACCCCGACATCCTCGCCACGATCGCGCGCCGGCCGGCCGGGCGCCCGCCCCTCGTGGTCGGATTCGCGGCCGAGACAGACACGGTGGTCGAGCACGCCCGGGCGAAGATCGCCCGGAAGGGCTGCGACCTCATCGTGGCCAACGACGTGTCGGCCGAGGGCGGCGTCATGGGCGGCGTCGACAACGCGGTGCACCTGATCCGGCGGGACGGCGCCGTGGACACCTGGCCGCGCCTCGGCAAGGACGAGGTCGCCCGGCGGCTCGTCGCCCATTTCGCCGCGCTTCTGGCCGGCTGACGCGGCGCCTCCCGAGAGCGACGCGGGGCCCCTCGGACGGCGCGCCGTTCCGGGCGTCAACGTCGTTGCGCACAGGTAAATGGAAGTTTTTTTGCGCCCTATCCGCGCCTGATCAAGTGGTGACCAAAAATATCCGCGCGGATGTCCGGTCATTATCGGGACGTATTAAGGCATGATAGTGCGCAAGGTAGCGGTTGAAGGCAGGCGGGTGCCTGTGCCCGCTCTCGTTGTCACGGTTGTGCGGGGAAAAACTTGCTATGATCTGGTATGCCCGGCCGATCGGGCGACCGGAGCCGAGGCACGATGCGCGTAGGGGCCCTGTCCATCCGGACGACCATGAGCCTCGTCCTCGTCGTCATGGCGACGATCATGCTCGGCTTCGCGACGGGCACCGTGCGGGAGGCGCGGCAGCACGCCGCCGAGGCCGAGCGGGTCATCGCGCTGGTGCGGGCGAGCCGCGCCCTCCTCCAGACGCTGAACGTGACCCGGTTCGAGCGGGGCGCGACGCTGCAGTTCCTCGCCGCCGCCGAGCCCGTCGAGGCCGAGACCCGCGCGTCGCTCTACGCCGACCGGCAGCGGGCCATCGCGGGGCTCGCCGCGGCCCGGCCGCTCCTCGACGGTCTGGAAATGCCCGCCGTGGCGGCGACCCTCGGCCGGCTGCACGAGGCGAGCGGCCGCCTCGATCGCCTCCGGCCGCGGGTCGACGCCGCCCTGGACGTGCCGGGCGCGCGTCGCGACGGCGCGGTGACGGCGGAGGCCAGGGCCGCCCTCCAGGCCATGCTCGATGCCCTGATCGCCACGAGCGACGCCGTGGACGCCGCGATCCCGCTGTCCGACGGGCTCCTCCGGCGCGACCTCGCCCTGAAGCGGGCGGCGTGGGCGACGCGCATGGCCAACGGCGCCGTCGCGCTGCGCGTGCAGACATCCCTGGCGGCCGGGGCGTCCTGGTCGCTGGACGAGACCGTCGCGGCCGCCGAGGAGCGGGGACGGCTCGACGCGGCCTGGAACGCGGCGATCGAGGCCGCGGCCGAGGCGTCCGGGACGGTCCAGGCCGCGTTCCGGCGAGCCCGGGAGAACAATTTCGAGGGCGCCCCCCTCGCCCGCCGGCGCGCCGTGGCGCAGGCCCTGGCTCGCGGCGCGCCGCCGGGCCTGACGCTCGCCCAGGCGCGCAAGCTCGACACGCCCGAGCAGGTGACCCTCGTCGACCTCGCCTTCGTCTGCCTCGACGAGATGGTCGCGCGGGCCGAGGCCCTGTCGGGGGCGGCGCGGAGCACCCTGTGGCGCGACGGGGCGGCCCTGGTCGCGACCCTGCTGCTCGTCGCCCTCGGGCTGCTCGCCCTGTTCTGCGGCGTGCTCCGGCCGATCCGGCGGATCACCGCGGCCATGGAGGCCCTCGCGGCCGGGGATTCCGCCGTTGCCGTCCCGGGCCTCCGGCGGCGCAACGAGATCGGCGCCATGGCCCGCGCCGTGCAGGTGTTCAAGGACAACCTGATCCGCACTCGGCAGCTCGAGGCCGAGGCCGAGGCGGCCCGGCAGGACGCGGCGCGTCAGCGCGGCCTCGCGATGCGGCAGGTCGCCGACCGGTTCGCCGACGCCGTCGGCGGGATCGTCGCGCAGGTCTCGACCGCGGCGGCCGGCC
>NZ_FOMM01000015.1:0-184732 GCF_900112625.1 Methylobacterium sp. 13MFTsu3.1M2 | reverse complement strand
CTACTGATCGTCGCCTTGGTAGGCCGTTACCCCACCAACTAGCTAATCAGACGCGGGCCGATCTTCCGGCAGTAAACCTTTCCCCATAAGGGCGTATCCGGTATTAGCCCTAGTTTCCCAGGGTTATTCCGAACCAGAAGGCACGTTCCCACGCGTTACTCACCCGTCCGCCGCTGACCCCGAAGGGCCCGCTCGACTTGCATGTGTTAAGCCTGCCGCCAGCGTTCGCTCTGAGCCAGGATCAAACTCTCACGTTGAAGAGATTGATCTGGCCGATCACGTGTATTCTCAGACGGAGCCTCACATCGACCAAGCATCCAGACGCTTCACAGCGCCAAAACACCCGTCGGTGAGCTCAGAAAGAAGAACAACAGATCGGCACAAGTCTACTCACGCCAGGTCCTAAGACCCAGCCGCAAGGACAAACGCCGCCCGCGTCTCCCTTCCTCATTCCAACTTGTCAAAGATCAGTAATCACTCTCGTAATTACCGGCTGAGAAGAAGTCAAGTACCTCGGCTTTCGCCAGATCTACTTTTCTAAATCTCGGTAAGTCCGTCCAACCCGCCCCGTTTTTCTTCCGGACCGCGTCGGGAGGCGCCGTATAGGCTGCCCCGGACTTTCCTGTCAACCACCCTTTTCCCCGGCGACGGAACCGAACCGGCCGAATCGGATCTCGGTGCCTCCGTCGACAGAGCGCGACGCGGAACGGCCCGGAGGTCCTTCGGTGCGGCGCTGGACGATGGACGCTCCCTCACGCACCCGGTCCGGGTCGAGCCTGCGCTCGCGCCCGACAGCGTCGCGATCCCGAAAGATCAGTGCTGGCCGGTAATGTTGAGGAAGTTCCGGCGGACGGCATGCCGTCGTGACCGGTAAGGCGGATCTAAGGGCCCGAACCGCCTTGCGCAAGGGGCCGAGCGCGGGGCGGCCCCGACCGGGACGCACGGCTCGCGGATCGCGGCCGGCCCGCTCGACGGCCCGCACCTCCACCGGTCGACGCTGGTGCTCCCCCCGGCGCTGCGCACGACCCACACCGCCTGAAACTACTGCGGCGGGTGCGCGAAGAGGCGTGATCGCGGTTGATCCTGAGGGACTCGATGACGCTGCTGCACGATCTCACGGGTGCGTCCCCCGGCATGACCGGGACCGCCCTGCTCCTGCGCCTCTCCGCCATCGGCGCGGCCCTGGCCGGGACCGCCGGCACCTTCGCGTATGCCGGCGGCTGGCTCTCGCCCGGCCAGCTCACGCCGGCCCGGATCATCGACCGGTTCGAGCAGGTGAACGGACCGCATCCCGGCTTCCGGCGCAACCACGCCAAGGGGATGTGCGTCGCGGGCCGCTTCACGGGCAGCGGCGCGGGGGCGCGCCTCTCGAAGGCGGGGGTGTTCGCGGCCGGACGCGTGACGCCGGTCGAGGGGCGGGTGGCGCTGGCCGGCGGCCAGCCCCACGCGGCCGACGCCGCCGCCACCGTGCGCAGCCTCGCCCTGCGCTTCCGGCTGCCGGACGGCGAAGAGTGGCGCACCGGCATGAACAACATCCCGGTCTTTCCGGTGCGCACACACGAGGCCTTCTACGCGCAGCTCCTCGCGACCAAGCCCGATCCGGCCACCGGCAAGCCGGATCCGGAGCGCCTGAAGGCCTTCTTCGCGGACCATCCGGAGAGCGCGAAGGCCGCCGCGCTGATCAAGGCGCGGACCGTGACCGCGGGCTTCGCCGACAGCACCTACTGGAGCCTCAACGCCTTCCGGTTCGTCGCCGCGGACGGCGCCGCCCGGCCGGTGCGCTGGGCCCTCGTCCCAGACCCGGCGCCGGCGGTCGAGGCCGCGCCGGGCGGCGCGAACGCCCTGTTCGACGCGCTCGCCGCGCAGCTGGCCCAGGGCCCCCGGCACTGGCACCTGATCGTCACGCTCGGCCAGGCCGGCGACCCGACCGCCGACGCGACGCGGCCCTGGCCGGCCGACCGCGAGACGGTGGATGTCGGCACCCTGACGCTCACGGCGGCGACACCGGAGGCCGCCGCCAGCTGCCGCGACGTCAACTTCGATCCGCTGGTGCTGCCGGACGGCATCGCGCCGAGCGACGACCCGCTGCTGAGCGCCCGGTCGGCGGCCTACGCGCGATCCGTCACCCGCCGGTCCGGCGAGGCCAAGACCCCGAGCGCCGTCACCGGCGCCGCGATCCACGGAGCCGCCCTGTGACCGAGCCCGACCGCTTCGACCGGCCCGCCCGCCTGCTCCACTGGACCATGGCGGCGCTGATCCTGGCCATGCTGCTGATCGGCGTCGCCATGGTGGCGTCGCTCGCCGAGTACGGCGCCCTCGTGGCCCTGCACCGGCCGCTCGGGATCCTGATCCTGGTCCTCGCCGGGCTCCGACTCGCCTATCGCTGGCGCCACGCGCCGCCGCCCCTGCCGGCCGATCTTCCGGGCTGGCAGAAGCGCGCGGCCCACACCTCGCACATCCTGCTCTACAGCCTGATGCTGGCCATGCCGCTGATCGGCTGGGCGATGCTGTCGGCGGCGCGCTACCCCGTTATCCTTGCCGGTTCGGTGGTCCTGCCGCCGATCCTGCCGCAGGACCCGATCCTGTACGCGGCCCTGCGCCGGCTCCACACCGCGCTGGCCTACGGGCTCTTCGCCCTGATCCTCGCGCATCTGGCGGCGGCGCTGCTGCACGCGCTGATCCGCCGGGACGGGGTCTTCGCCAGCATGGCGCCCTGGCGGTCGACACCGGCCAGGACCACCGAGCCGCCGAAACGACCCTATCGTTCTCTTGAAAGTCTGATCCGTTCTCCATAAAGAACGCTCGCCCGCCTCGGTCGAACGGGGCGGGCGATCTCTGCGTGGAGGACGAGGCGATGTCAGAGGGATTAGCGGCGCGTACCGTCGCGGCGGCCAACGGTGTGGCCCAGGACGCGGCCTTCGGTGCGGTGATCGCGCCGATCCACCTGTCGACGACCTTCAAGTTCCCGGCCTTCGAGCAGCCCGGCCCCTACGATTACTCGCGCCTGGGCAACCCGACCCGGGACGCGCTGGCCGACACGATCGCCAAGCTCGAGGGCGGCGCCCGCGCCGTCCTGGTGGCGAGCGGGATGGCGGCCCTCGACCTCGCCCTGTCGAGCCTGCGGCCCGGCGATCTCCTGGTCGCGCCGCACGATTGCTACGGCGGAACGCACCGCCTGCTCAGCTTCCGCGCGGAGCGGGGCCATTACCGCGTCGCCTTCGTCGACCAGACCGATCCGGACGCGCTGGCGGCGGCCCTGGCCCAGGGACCGAAGGTCGTGCTGATCGAGACCCCGAGCAACCCGCTGATGCGCGTGGTCGATGTCCGGCGGATCACCGCGGACGCGAAGGCGGCCGGCGCGCTGGCGGTGGTGGACAACACCTTTCTGTCGCCCGCCCTGCAGCGGCCGATCGCCCTCGGGGCGGATCTCATCGTCCACTCCACCACCAAGTTCCTGAACGGCCATTCCGACGTGATCGGCGGGGCCGTGATCGCCGCCGACAAGGCGATGGGCGAGGACCTCGCCGCCTGGGCGAACACGATCGGCGTCACCGGCTCGCCCCTCGACGCCTACCTGACGCTCCGGGGCCTGCGCACCCTGTTCGTCCGTGTGGAGCAGCAGCAGCGCAACGCCGCGGCCCTGGCGGCCTTCCTCGACGCCCATCCGGCGGTGGCGCGGGTCCACTATCCGGGCCTGCCGACGCATCCGGGGCACGCCCTGGCCAAGGCCCAGCAGGCGGGCTTCGGGGCGATGTTGAGCTTCGAGCTGGCCGGCGGCCGCGACGCGGTGAGGACCTTCGTGGAGGCCCTGCGGGTCTTCACGCTGGCCGAGTCGCTCGGCGGCGTCGAGAGCCTGATCGCCCATCCGCCGACCATGACGCACGCGGCGATGGACCCGGAGGCCCGCGCCATCGCGGGCATCACCGACGGGCTGCTGCGCCTGTCGGTCGGCCTGGAGGCGGAGGCCGACCTGCTGGCCGATCTGGGGCGGGCCTTCCGGGCCCTGGAGGGCTGAGCCGGCCGGTCAATCCTCCTCGACCACGCTGAACCCGGATTCGTCCTCGACAACCCGGAAACGGGCGCGCTGCACGGTCCGGGAGCGCTCGGCCGCCTCGTCGCGGCACTTGTCGAGATGGGCGGCGCGGTTGACCACCCGCAGGTTCGGCGCGCCCCAGTAGCCGAGAAGCTCCGGCCAGGGCGCGTCGCGGTGCTCGCGCCAGACCCGGTAGAGCGGCAGCAGGTGGTCGACCTCGGCGGTCTTCAGCAGGCGCTTGCCGGTGGTGGTGCAGCGGTGGCGCTGGCGGAGCTTGAGCGCCCGGACCTGGGCGTGGGGCGCGATCCAGAACTTCCAGGCCGCGACACAGGCCGCGTGCCAGCCGGCATTGGTGTTGGGCGCGCCGCGCGCCCAGAGATCCCGGTGCCAGCCGAACCGGTAGACCGGCTGGCCGCAGATGCAGCAGGCGCCCCGTCCGCGGGCGAAGGCCGGATCGCGGAACGGCGCGGGCGGCGTGCGGAAGCTCCCGGCCCGCCCCTCGGCCCCGATCTGCCAGGCCCAGCCCTCCGGCGTGCCGGAGCGCGCCGCCAGCGCCCGGGCCAGCCGGTCGGCCCGGAGGATGTGGTTGCGCCAGTAGCTCTCGACGGCGAGCCGCGGCGTCGGCGGGATCAGGGGCCGCGCGAGGGCGTGCTGCAGGACCGGCGCCGGGAAGATCGCCGGCAAGGCCTTCTCCAGCCGTTTCCGGGCCTGCACGTTGCGGAGGGTGCGCCAGCTCGATGTCGTCATGCCGGACCGGTGGTAACCCGGCCGGCGCGGCGCCGCGACGGCGCCGGTGCAACAGCTCGCCGGTCCCGCGCGGTCGCCGCTCAGGGTTAAGAAAATGTTTCCCGTGAAACATCGCGCCGCTCGACAGGCCCGGCGCGGCCGCGCCGGTCCGGCTCAGAGATCCACCGCCATCGACAGGAGGTAGGTGCGCGGCGCGCCCTGGAAGAAGGTGCCGAACGAGGCGACCCCGGTCCAGTACCGCGTGTCGGTCACGTTGAGGACGCTGGCCCGGAAGGTCGTCGGCCGCTCGGCGACGCGCGTCGTGTAGCGCAGGCCGAGGTCGAGGCGGGCCCAGTCCGGCAGGGCCTGGGTGTTCGCGAGGTCGACGAACTGCCGCCCGGTATAGATGACCGCGCCGTTGAGCGTCAGGCCGGGCAAGCCCGGCAGGTCCCACTCGGCCCCCAGGCTCGCCTGGACCTCCGGCACGCCGATCGGCCGGTTCCCGCGATTGGCGGCGAGCGCCGTCCTGACGAGGCGTCCGTCGAGCAGGGTCACGCCGCCGACCACCCGCACCTGCGGGGTGATCTCGCCGAACAGGCTCAGCTCGAGCCCGCCGACCTGCTGCTCGGCGGTCGCCGCGAAGCGCCCCTGCGGGCCGAGCTCGCCCGCGGGCTTCGTGATCCGGAAGGCGCCGAGCGTGGCGCCGAACCGGCCGAGATCGAGCTTCACGCCCGCCTCGACCTGTCGGGCCACGTAGGGCTCCAGGATCGTGCCGGAATTGGTCGCCACCGCCGGGGCCACGTCGCCGCGGCTCAGGCCCTCGATGTAGTTGCCGTAGAGCGAGACCGAGTCCCAGGGCCGCACCACGAGGCCGACCATCGGGGTCGTGGCGCTCTTGTCGTAGGACGAGGCCAGCGTGCCGACATTCGACACGTAGTTGTGCGCCTCCACGCGCTGGCGGCGCACGCCCAGGGTCAGCAGGACGCGCTCGTCGAGGGCCGACAGCGTGTCGGCCACCGCGATCCCCGACAGGGTGCTGTCGGACAGGCGGGGCCGGCCGACGCCGTAGATCGGCGCGATGTACGGGACGAGGGCCGGCGCGTAGAGGTTCGACAGGTAGGCGCCCCGGCCGGGCGAGAACCGCCGTGCCGTCGCCTCGTCGTACACGGAGCCCTGCACGGTCAGGGCGTGCCGGATGAAGCCGGTCTCGAACCGGGCCCGGACGCCACCGTCGTAGGTGAGCCGGTCGACGCCCAGCGCGTAGAATTGCGGCGTGCTGGTCGTGTCGCCGCGGCCATTGAGGATCGTCGGCGCCGACTGGAAGTAGCGCTCCACGCCGGTCTGCCCGCCGCCGACATCCGCGAACAGCGTGACTTGATCGGTCAGGTCGTACTCGGTGCGCAGCAGACCGCCGCGATCGTCGACGTCCGAGTATTCCCAGGGCTGGGTCAGGTTCAGGCGGCCGTCGGGCGCCCGCGGTACGGGCACGCCGGCCCGCAGGAGGAACGGGCGCAGCGGCGCGTTGAAGCGGTCGGTCTGCGCCAGCAGGTAGAGCCACGCGCGGAACCGGTCACCCTGGTAGTCGAGGGCCAGGGCCCCGACGCCGGTCGTCTCGGTCTGGCGGTCGAAGGGCGTGGCGCCGCCGTGCAGGCTGCCGACGACGCGGGCGCCCCATTCCCGGCCAGGCCCCCAGCGGCGGGCGACGTCGACCTGGCTGCCGCCCCAGGCGGTCGAGCCGTAATCCAGGGTGACGCGGGTCAGGTCCGCGCCGGCGCGCTTGGGGACGATGTTGACCACGCCGCCGACCGCGCCATTCGGCGACACCCCCGTGAGGGCGGCGGACGGCCCCTTCAGGACCTCGATGCGCTCCACGTAGTCGGTGAAGATGCGGAAGCTCGGAGCGACGCCGTAGAGCCCGTCGAAGGCGACCTCGCCGCTGGTGTTCTCGTTGGACGGGAAGCCCCGGATGGAGAAGGAGTCGAACGGCGCCCCCGTGGTCTGGGTGGCGCGCACCGACGGGTCGAGGACCAGGGTCTCGGACACCGTCCGCGCCTGCCGGTCCCGGATGAGTGTGTCGGTGTAGCTGGCGATGCTGAAGGGCGCCTTCTGGGTCTCGATATCGCCGAGGAGGCCGAGGCGCCCGCCCCGCGCCACCTGACCTCCGGCATAGGCCGGGACCGGGCCGCGCGGCGCGGCCGCGCTCGCGACCGACAGCTCGTCGAGCTGGACGTCCCGGCCGGCCCCGGCCTCCTCGGCGCGGGCGGCGTGCGGCCCGGAACCGACGAAGCCCAGCAGGACGGCCATCGGGAGAACCGGCCGGGCCGCGCGCCGCCGGCGCCGGTTCCGCGCGGAAACAGGTACTGAAAAGTCGTGGGACTGCATTGTCGTGACGATGGCTCCGAATCACGGAGCAAGGCAGCAAATATCTCTACATGTGTCAAAAATACATTTGGAGTAATTACAACTCTACAGTGCGATCGCATCGCTGATCGAGCATTGTAGATATTTATTGTCGTATATACATAGATGTATTTCAGGACGTCGTGTTTATCAATGACGCGACCATCTTCGCGCGATCGGGGCGGCGATTTCACGGAGGGCCGGGCCGCAGCTCGGCCGAGGCGCACGCCCGGGATCATCGGTCCGGACGAGGCCGCCGAGGCCGGACCCGGCCGCGATTTCCCGTGGATCGTGCGCGGCCGGTCGGGCCGCCGGGGCGTTCGACCGCGCGACCACCGGATCCCGACGGGCCCGCGGGAGCGCCGACCGGCGGCCGCGGCGCCGCGATCGGGGCGCCCGGTTGCCAGGGTTGCCCACCCCGCCTAGACGGGCCCGGCGCGAAACGTGCCTGTCACCCCTCCTCTTGTGCAGAGGTCTTCTCCCGTGATCACCGGTCCGTGCCTCATCGTCCAGCCGATCCACGCGGCGGGCCTCGACCGGTTGCGCGCGGCCGGCCTGGAGCCGCGCCCGGCGAGCGGGACCGAACCCGAGACGCTGGCGCGCGAGGTCGCCGACTGCGTCGCCGTCATCACCCGCAACACCGGCTTCCCGGCCCGCGCCATCGCGGCGGCGCCGGCCCTGCGGGTGATCGGGGTGCACGGCACCGGCACCGACCACGTCGCCACGGCCGAGGCGACCGGGGCCGGGATCGTGGTGGTGAATACGCCCGGCGCCAACGCCGTCTCGGTGGCCGAGCAGACGCTGGCGCTGATCTTCGCCCTGGCCAAGGCCCTGCCGGAGGCCGACCGCTCGGTCCGGGCCGGCGACGACAGCTTCAAGTTCACCGCCCGGCTGATCGAGCTCGCCGGCCTGACGCTGGGCCTCGTCGGCTTCGGGGCGATCGGGCAGGCGACCGCCCGGCTCGGCGCCGCCCTGGGCCTGCGGGTGCTGGCCTACGGCCCGAGCCGCCCGGACGCGGACTTCGCCAACGCCGGCGCCCTGCGGGCCGCCTCGGTCGACGCGCTCCTGGCGGAATCCGACATCGTCTCCCTGCACGTGCCGCTGACCCCGGGCACACGCGGCCTGATCGGCCGGGACCAGCTCGCCCGGATGAAGCGGGAGGCCTTCCTGATCAACACCAGCCGCGGCGGCCTGATCGACGAGGCGGCCCTGGTGGAGGCGCTGGAGGCGGGCACGATCGTGGGCGCCGGGCTCGACGTCTTCGCCCAGGAACCGCTGCCGGTCGACCACCCGCTGGCCCGCCAGCCCCGGGCGATCCTGACGCCCCATGTCGGCGGCTCCACCGGGGCGGCCCTGATCCGCACCGCCGAGACCGCCGCGACCCGCGTGGTCGACGTCCTCGCCGGCCGGCGGCCGGGCGGGCTGGTCAACCCGGCCGTCTGGGAGCGGCGCCGCGGGGTGTGAGGGTCCCCCTCTCCCGCACGGGAGAGGGTTGGGGTGAGGGACGAGAGGCTTCGGGATCAAGCACCCGATCGACGCGATTCGAGGGGGAGCCTCGTCCGGTGAGGTCTCACCCCTCACCCTGTCCCTCTCCCGCACGGGAGAGGGGACCCGCGGCCGATCCTGACGGCGCGGCGGTCGTGGCCGGCCCGGTTCACGGTGTTTCGTCCGGACCGCGACCGCCCGCCGCGCGCCGTGTCATGCAATCGTCGCAGACGGGCCGGAAAGCCACCCGCTGCATCCGAGGCCAGAGAGGGCTCCATGGACTTCCACCGTCGCTTCACGGTCCTGATGTGCGCCCCGGCCTTCGACCCGGACGATCTCGAGGGCGCGCGCGTCAACCAGATCGTGGCGGCCGTGGAGCAGCGCGGCTTCGAGGTGGTGCGCGCCCGGCGCGTCGAGGACGCGGCCATCGCGGTCCAGACCGACGCGGCGGTCGGCTGCCTCGTGGTCGACTGGGGCAAGCGCGGCCTCGACGGCAAGGCCGCCGCCCTCATCGACATGATGCGCCGGCGCGGCCTGGAGATGCCGATCGTCATCATGGTCCGCCGCAAGCGGCTGGAGGATATCCCGGTCGAGCTCCTCGACTTCATCGACGGCTACATCTTCCTCGCCGAGGAGACGCCGGAATTCATCGCCCGCGGCCTCGTCAGCCGGGTCACGCAGTACGCCGAGACCCTCAAGACCCCGTTCTTCGGCGCGCTCGTCGACTACGCCGAGAAGGGCAACCAGCTCTGGACCTGCCCGGGCCACAACGGCGGCATCTTCTACAACCGGTCGCCGATCGGCCGGATCTTCGTGGAACACCTCGGCGAGGCGATCTTCCGCGACGACCTCGACAACTCGGTCCTCGACCTCGGCGACCTCCTGACCCACGAGGGTCCGGCGCTGAAGGCCCAGAAGGAGGCCGCCAAGATCTTCGGGGCGGAGAAGACCTACTTCGTCCTCAACGGCACCTCGGCCTCCAACAAGATCGTCCTGTCCTCCCTGGTGGCGGAGGACGACCTCGTCCTGTTCGACCGCAACAACCACAAGGCGGCCCACCACGGCGCCCTGTTCCTGGGTGGCGGCATCCCGATCTTCCTGGAGACGGACCGCAACGCCTACGGCCTGATCGGGCCGATCTTCCACGAGGCCCTGGACGAGACCCGGATCCGGGAGAAGATCCGCCGCAATCCGCTGGTGACCGATCCGGAGGCGTGGCGCCGGGAGCGGCCTTTCCGCGTCGCGGTGATCGAGCAGTGCACCTACGACGGCACGATCTACGACGCCCAGGAGATCCTGGAGAAGATCGGCCACCTCTGCGACTACATCCTGTTCGACGAGGCCTGGGCGGGCTTCATGAAGTTCCACCCGCTCTACGCAAGGCGCTTCGCCATGGGGCTGACCGGGCTCGACGAGACCTCGCCGGGCATCGTCGCCACGCAATCGACCCACAAGCAGCTCGCGAGCTTCAGCCAGGCCTCGCAGATCCACACCCGGGACGGCCATATCCGCGGCCAGACCCGGCGGGTCGAGCACAAGCGGCTCAACGAGAGCTTCCTCGTCCACGCCTCGACCTCGCCCTTCTACCCGCTCTTCGCCTCCCTCGACGTCGGCGCCCAGATGATGAAGGGCCGCTCGGGCATGATCCTGTGGGACGACACGATCCGGCTCGGGATCGAGTGGCGCAAGAAGGTCCGGGCGATCCGGCGCGAGTTCGAGGAGAACGAGCGCGATCCCGCGCGGCGCTGGTTCTTCGACCCCTTCGTGCCGGACGTGACGGTGAACGCCGACGGCGCCGAGGTGCCGTGGGAGAGCGTGCCGACGGACGAGCTCGCCGCGACGCCGCGCCACTGGGAGCTGAAGCCGGGCGCGCGCTGGCACGGCTTCACCCACGTGGCGCCGGGCTACGCCATCACCGACCCGAACAAGCTCACCGTGCTGACCCCCGGCTTCGACCGGCACACGGGGGCCTACGCCCAGCACGGCGTGCCGGCGCCGATCGTGGCGCAATACCTGCGTGAGAACCGGATCGTCGCCGAGAAGAACGACCTGAACTCGCTGCTCTTCCTGCTGACCCCGGGGGTGGAATCCTCCAAGGCCGGCACGCTGATCTCGGGCCTCGTCGCCTTCAAGCGGCTCCACGACGACAACGTCCCGCTGGAGGAGGCCATGCCGGAATTCGTCAACCGCCGGCCGAACCGCTACCGGGGCGTGCGCCTGCGCGACCTCTGCGGCGAGTTCCACGCGTTCCACCGGGAGGCCGGCACCTCGACGCTGCAGCGGCGGCAATTCGCCCCCGAGCACCTGCCCGAGATGGTGATGCCGCCCAAGCGGGCCGCCCAGCTGCTGACGCGCAACAAGGTCGACTACGTGCCGATCGCCGAGGCCGAGGGGCGGATCGCCACCACGCTGATGCTGGTCTACCCCCCGGGCATCGGCACGGTGCTGCCCGGTGAGCGCCTGGACGACCGGGCCAAGCCCATGCTCGACTATTTCAAGATGTTCGAGGCGTCCGCCAACCTGTTCCCGGGCTTCGAGGCCGAGATCCAGGGCGTCTACCGCGAGGTCGACCCGGACGGGCGGATCCGCTTCCACACCTACGTGGCGCGGGAGGGCGCCTGATGGAGATCGAGGCCGAGACGCCCGGCCTGCTCCCGGCCCGGTCCTGCCCCGACATCGTCATCCGCGCCTCCTCGGACGCCGATGTCGAGGCGATGGTGGCGATCTACGAGCACCATATCGGCAAGGGCGTGACCGATGTCAGCGTCGCCGAGGAGGACCGGCTGCTCCCCGACGACCTAAAGCGGCGGCGCAAGACCATGCGCAAGAAGCGCCTGCCGCACCTCGTGGCCGACCGGGACGGCGCGGTGGCGGGCTACGCCTACGCGGTGCCGTTCCGGAAGCGGCCGGCCTACCGCTACACCCTCAAGCACTCGATCTACGTGCATCCCGACCACCTGCACGCGGGGATCGGCCGGCGGCTGCTGCCGGCCCTGATCGAGGCTTGCGCGGCGGGCGGCTACCGCCAGATGATCGGCTACATCGACGCCGAGAACGCGGCCTCCCTGCGGCTCCACGAGGCCTGCGGGTTCGAGCGGGTCGGCTACCTGCGGGCGGTGGGGTTCAAGTACGGCCACTGGTCGGACAGCGTCATGGTCCAGCGCGCGCTGGGAACCGGGTCGGAGGACAGGCCGGGGTAGCGGGCCGGGACCGGGCGGCCTCCGACGCCCGGCCGCCGTCATCGCGAGCGAAGCGAAGCGATCCAGTCGCGCCACACTTACGGAGGGCGCGCTGCCCTGGGTCGCTTCGCTGCGCTCGCGATGACGGAGCGCGCGACGTCCGAAGGATCCGACCCGAGCCAACCTCAGTGGCCGGCCGCCGGGTTCGGCGTGGCGACGAGGTCGACCTCGACGCCGACCTCGAGCGCCACCCACTGGCCCGAGGCCCAGGCCCCCTGCCCGACGCCGAACTCGGTGCGGACTAGGCCGACGCGCCCCGCGGCGTGCGCCGCGCCGCCCTCGAGGGTCAGGTGGAACGGCAGCGTCACCGGCCGGCTCGTGCCGCGGATCGTCAGAGTCCCGACCGCCACGTAATCGCCCTGCCCCTTGTCGACGAAGCGGGTCGCCTCGAAGCGCGCCTCGCTTCCCGCCTTGACGTCGAACCAGTCCTTCTGCGGCAGGGCCTCGTCGCGCTGGACGTCCCCGGTCCGCGCGCTGGCGAGGTCGACCAGCACGAGCGCGCGCCCCGCCTCGGGCTTGGCGGGGTCGAAATCGATGTCGGCCTTGAACCGCTCGAACCGCCCGGTGAACGGGACGCCGACCTGCACGCCGGAGAACCGGATCGCGCTCCTGGCCGGATCCACCGCCCAATCGGCGGCGGCGGCCGGCAGGGTGACGGCCTGGAGAGCCGCCAGCAGGCACAGGTGACGCGCGTTCATCGGGTTGGCTCCACGGTCGGGGTGGGTAACGACCGGCGCCCCGGCAGCATGCGGCGCAGCACGTCGTCGCGGAGGAGGAGGTGGTGGCGCAGGGCCGCCGCCACGTGGACGGCGAGCAGGGCCGCCAGGAACCACGCCCCCAGGGCGTGGACCCGCTTCAGGACGGCCTCGGCGACGGCGGAGTCGGGAACGAGGGCCGCCAGCGGCAGGTGCGGCCAGGGAACGATCCCGTACAGCACCGTCGGGATGTTGAACGGCGACAGCGAGACCACGGCCCAGCCGGTCAGAGGCAGCCCGACGAGCAGCAGGTACAGCAGGTGATGGGCCGCCTCGGCCACCCGGCGCTCCCGCGCCGGCATCCCGGCCGGGTGCGGCGGCGGCCGGTGGGTCAGGCGCCAGAGGACCCGCAGGGCCGTCAGCGCCAGCACGGTGATCCCGACCGACTTGTGCCACTGGTAGAGCTGGAACTGGCGCAGCGGCGCCAGGGCCGCGTGCGTCATGGTCAGGCCGAGGCCGATCAGGACGAGCACGCCCAGCGCGCTCGCCCAGTGCAGCAGGATCGCCACGGCGGAGTACCGCCGCGCGGAAACCCCTCGCGCCATGGCGGATTCTCCCAGGTCAGTCCTGCTTCTCGAAGGCGCCCGCGATGGTGAGGTGCAACTCGTCGCCGATCAGCGGCACGTAGGTCTTCACCCCGAACTCGGAGCGCTTGAGCGTGCCGGTGGCCTCGAAGCCGACCGTGTACTTCTTGCTCAGCGGGTTCACGCCGGCGCCGACCAGGGTGACGTCGAGGGTCACCGGCTTGGTCACGCCGTGGAGCGTCAGGTCGCCCGTCACCTTCGCGTGGTCCTTGCCGGCCGGCACGACCTTGGTGGACACGAAGGTCATGTCGGGGAACTTGGCGGCGTCGAGCCACTGGTCGCCCTTGAGCTCGTCGGTGAGCTTGGCGCTGGTCGTCGTCACCGAGGCGACCGGGATCTTCACCGAGAGCTTGGCGGCGGCCGGGTTCTTCGGCTGCAGCTCCAGCGTGCCGGACACGTCCGAGAAGCCGCCGGCGTAGTTCGAGAAGCCCATGTGGGAGACGCGCCAGCCGACCTGGGTGTGGCCGGGATCGACCGCGTAGGTGCCGGCCTGGATCTGCGCCGGGTCGCGGGTCGGTGGGGTCTGGGCCAGCGCGGGGGTGGCGACCGGGGCGGCGACCAGCAGGGCCAGCAGGCCGGAGGCGAGAATCGATTTCAAGGGTGTCTCCTGCAGAGCAGACGGCCGAGCGCGATTCGCTGCGCCGCAGCCGCCGTGTAGACCCGTTCACGGCACCGGTTGAGCCTGCTATCCGGAACCCCATGGTTGCGAGAACGGAAACCTTCCGGGGCGGGCTCGACGACGTGCGGGCCTTCTGCGCCGTCGTGGATCTCGGCACGGTGACGGCCGCGGCCGCGACGCTGCAGGAGACCAAGGGCAGCGTCAGCCGTCGGATCTCCCGCCTGGAGCGGGCTCTGGGCGTCCGGCTGATGGCCCGGACCTCCCGGGCGGTCTCGCCGACTGCCGAGGGCCTCGCCTTCTACGCCAAGGCCCAGGAGAGCCTGACGCTCCTCGACGAGGCGACCGAGACCGCCCGCGACGCCCGCACGGTGCCGGCCGGGCACCTGCGGATCACGACCTCGATCGATTTCGGGATCGAGGTGATGCCCGAGATCGTCGCGAGCTTCCGGGCCGCCTACCCGCAGATCACCGTGGAGATGCTCAACACCGACGCGCGCCTCGACCTCGCGGCCAACCGGATCGACCTCGCCCTGCGGCTGGGCGGCGCGGAGGAGACCGGCTACCGCGCGATGGTCCTCGCGACCCTGGCGCTCGCCCTCTACGCCGCCCCCGCCTACCTAAAGCGCCGCCCGGCCCCGACGGACCTCGCGGGCCTGCGCGACCACGACCTGATCCTCGCCCGGGAACGGATCGGCACGGCCGGGCTCACCCTCTCCGACGGGCAGGGCCGCACGGAGCCGCTCTCGCTGAGCCCGGCGATCCGGGTCAGCGACTTCGCGACCGCGCTCCGCCTCACCCTCGCGGGCGCCGGGATCGGCCATCTCCCGAGCCTCGTGGCCGCCCGGGCCGTGGAGGCCGGGCAGATCGTGCGCGTGCTCGGGCCCTGGGCGACCCGCAGCAGCACCTTGCGCGCCGTCACCCTGGCCGGGCGCGAGCTGCCGGCCCGCGTCCAGGTCTTCCGCGAGCATGTCCGGACCGTCCTGGCCTCGCGTGGATGCCCCCGCGACAGCGCGGGATCAGACGGCGAATACAGATAAATAGATTTCTTTATCTGTATATGCGCTCTACAGCGGCCCAACTCGATAAATTTTTACCCGATATCGTAGCGCCCGGTTGAGAGGCTGCGCGCATGCTGCGACGCGGCGGCAAGCTCGGCCGCACGGCCAGGGCCCCGAGGGTCCGGCCCGCAGCGCGTCACGTCTGGATCTCGGTCATGTCCCTCCGCAGCCGGTGCCTGCGCGCCCTCGTGTTCGCCGGGATCCTGGCGCTGATCGGGACAACCATCGGTCTCGGGACGGCCCGGGCCTCGCTGCCGGCCACGACCCGGATCGTGCTGCAGAAGGCGGGCCGGTACATGCCGACCGACCTGTACCTGCGCCGCGGCGACACCATCGCCCTGCGCAACGGCGACGCGCGCCTGACTCACCACGCCTTCATCGAGGCGGACCGGTTCTCGTTCGACGCCGGCACTCAGGAGCCCGGCACCGAGACGCGGTTGACCCTGGCCGAGCCGGGCGATTTCGTCATCCAGTGCGGCATTCATCCGAAGATGAAGCTCACCCTCCACGTCGAGTAGGGCTCCGTGAGCCCCTCAACCGTCGCGGCCGAATCCGAGACCGCGGATGATGTCGCCGATGGGATCGATCTTCTGCGACGGGGCAGCCGCCGGCGCGGGCTGCGGCGCCGCGGCGGTGACGGTCGGCCGGTCGGATTCGGCGGTGCGGACGAGGGCGGCGTGGCGGAGGCGGGCCGCCCGGTGGACGCCGCGCTCCGTCCCCTTCGCGCGGTGCGCCGCGGTCCTGCGCGACGGCCCGGCCGGGCGCGCCATCTCGGCGGGGAGCGGGGCAGCCGGCATCGCGGTGTCCGGGACCGCCGCCGCGACCCGCGGCGCCGAGGCGGCTGCCAGGGCGCCCGTGGTCTCCGGCGCGGCGAGCTTGGCCGGCGGGTCGACCCAGGCGCTCCGCGTGACCGGTGCAGCGGCCCGCTTCGAGACCGGCGCGGCGTCTGTCACGGCAGGACGCGCGGGACGCGTCTGCACCTCGTAATTGCCCGGATGCAGAATATGCGCGGCCGCCACCAGCCCGAATACGGCAACGGCAGTCGTCCCAAGTGTGGAGCGATAGTGTTCCATGGCGGAAAAACGTACCGCCAAGCTCCGGGTTCCGCGCGGTCGAGAAGTCGGGGCGCGGTCCGCGCGGCGGGTCGGCCGGCGGAAAGAAAAAAGGCCACTCCCGAAGGAGCGGCCCGAAGTCTAGGGAGGAAACGCCCAAGAAGGGCAGCGGGATCGCGACGCCATCGCCATCCCGCAGTGCAAAGATAGGATACCGCATTGCGGCATGCAACGGATCGGGCGCCGCGGAGGCATGCATATGTACCCGGGTCAGACTGCACACCCATGCGAGCTACGCATGGCGCCGCGCCGGCCCACGAGCGGGCCGGGATCACGGGACGCGATGTCCTTCGGGCCGACCTGAAATCGCCTCGCGCGGCGGGTCTAGGCGCCGGACCGGCCGTCCTGGCCGATCAGGCGCTCGACCTCGGCTTCCGCGACGGCGCGCGCCGCGTGCTCGGAGGTGTGCGGGCGGTACGACCCCCGGACCAGCTTGCCGCGGTCGCGGATCGCCCAGGTGAAGCGACCGGGATCATGCCGGCTCGGCCTGACCTCGACCGTGTAGAGATGCCCGCCCGTCGCACCCATGCCGGGAATGTGCGGAGGCGTCCCGCGCCGGGACAGGGGGTGCGACCGTGCGCGGCAGCCCCGTCCTCCGGACCGCCGCAGCCCGCGCTGAAGCCGCCCTAGCGTCCCGGCCGGCGCCGGCCCTGAGCCGGTCCGCGCGGTCTCGGGCCGCCCGCCACCCGGTCGTCGCTCGGCCTCCCGTCGCTCTGACCCGGGCCCTCGACCCGGCCCTCGGTCCGGGTCCCGAGCCAGACCACGTGCTTCGGGCCGCTGCCCCGGCCGCTCGCGTGGACGCGCTGCTCGTCGACCGCGAAGCCGGAGCGCTGCAGGCGGCTCTTGAACTTCCGGTCCGGGGCGCCCGACCAGACGCCCAGGATGCCGCCCGGCCGCAGGGCCCAGCGGGCGCGCTTCAGCCCCCAATTGTCGTAGAGCCGGTCGTTCTCCTTGCGCATCAGCCCCTCCGGGCCGTTGTCGACGTCGAGCAGGATCGCGTCGTAGCGCTCCGGTCCGGCCTGGATCAGGCGGTTGACGTCGGCCTCCTGCAGGTCGACCCGCGGATCGTCCAGGCAGCCGGCGAAGACGTGGGCGAGCGGCCCCCGGGCCCAGGCGACCACGGCGGGCACCAGCTCGGCGACCACCACCTGCGCCTGCGGCCCGAGGCCCTCGAGCGCCGCCCGCAGGGTGAAGCCCATGCCGAGGCCACCGATCAGGACCCGGGCGCGGGGCCGGTCCTGGAGCCGCGCGCAGGTCATCGCCGCGAGCGCCACCTCCGAGCCGCTGCGCCGGTTGTTCATCAGCTCGATCGTGTCGGCCATGATGGCGAACTCGTCGCCGCGCCGCATCAGGCGCAGGTCGGTGCCGCCGCCGGGCACGGATCCGGTATCGAGATGAACCCAGGGTATCACGCGCGCGTCCTCGTTTGCCGGCGCCCTGTCGTGCGGGCGGCGGAGGGATCGCGGCGGGAGCGGCGCGGCGCGCGGGCCCGGCCGTGCGCGCCGCGCACCCCCGCCCGGCACCGCGCCTTGCCGCGACCGATTCCGGCGGCGTATCAGCACCTATGGCCAAGCGCATCAAGTCGAGACCGCAGGAGCGGGGCTCCGTTCTGTTCGATATCGTCTTCGCGGACGGGTCCCGGGCCTCGAACCGGCGCGTGCCGGCCGAGATCCTCGGCGGCCTCGACGGCGACGAGCCCGCCCGGCAGCTCATCGCCGAGCAGGAGGAGGAGATCGCCCGCAAGGCCGGGCGGCCGGGGCGCGCGATCGAGAGCCTGACCCGCTCGCCGATCGTCAAGCCGAAGCCGGTCGCCTGACCGGCGGCCCGGTGCAGGCCGGAGCGGTCCGGAACGGCCGAGACCGGCCCTCAGGCGCTCTCGGCCAGCCGGCGCGCGACCTCCTCGCGCAGGGCCTCGTTCATCGCGGTGAAGCGGGCCTGCATGCGCGTCCGCAGCCACGGGAACAGGCCGGGGGCGAGCAGGCCCGCGACGGTCTCGGCCTGGACGAGGCGGACGCCGTCGGCGGTCTCGGTGATCCGGACCTCGTGCTCGCCGACGAGCAGGGGCGGCGTCGGGATGCCACCGCGCCACGTGAGCCGCCGGCCGGGCTCCCAGCAGGTCACCGTCACCTGGCGCGCCCGGTAGGCGCGGCCGTTCAGGGTCCGCTCCAGGCGCCAGCGCGCGCCCTCGCGCAGGCGGCCCTCGGCCTTGCGGATGTACGGGTTCCAGGCCGGGTAGGAATCGAGGTCCGTCAGCACGGACCAGACCAGTCCGGCCCGCGCGGGGATCGCGATCTCCGTGCTGCTGATCCGAGCGCCCGTCATCCGTCCCTCCCGGCGATCCGGCGACCGTTCGCGCCGGCCGCTCCCGCTTTCCCAGAACGCGCACCGCCCGCTCCGCGGTCCAGACCGCGGCGCAGACGGCGGTTCAGCCGGCGAATCCAGCGCGCGGCTCAGACCGCGCCCTCGACCACCTCCAGCGCCCGCAGGATGGCGAAGCCGATCCGCTCGGCCTCGGCCTCCGCGTCGGCGGGGAGCAGCGCCACGGTCTCGACCCCCGGCTCGTCCTCGGGCCCGACCACGATGCGGATGACGTCGCCCTCGACCGCCGACGGGTCGTGGATCAGGCCGACCCGGTGGCCGGCTCCCGTGCCGAAGACGCGCAGGGGCGCCTGGGCCGGATCGGGCTCCGGCGCCGGGTTGCGGGGGACGCCGAAGGCGGGGCGGATGACGTTGTCGTCGGACATGCGGGAACCCGGTCTCCGTTCGTGCGCGGCCGGCGGCGCGGCTCATTCCGGCCCGGTCCGGGGGCCGGCGAGGCCCGCCGTCGCCAGCACGGCGTCGGCCAGAACCTCCAGGCCGGCCCCGGCCCAGGCCGGCGTGATGCTCTCGGCCTCGTTGTGGCTGATCCCGCCGTGGCAGGGGCAGAACACCAGGGCCGCCGGCACCGCGCGGGCGCAGTAGACGGCGTCGTGGTAGATCGCGGTCGGCATCCGCGTCCAGGCATGGCCCCGCGCCTCGGCCGCCGCCTGGACGCGGTCCACCAGGACCGGGTCGAACGGGGTCGGGGGCGCGCGCCAGAACTCCGCGACCTGGACGGTGACGCCGCGCTCCGCCGCCAGGGCGTCGGCCCGGGCCCGGATCCGCGCCCCCATCGCCTCCAGCTGCGCGGTGTCGCCGTGGCGGGTGTCGAGGCTGAACCAGACCCGGCCGGGCGTGATGTTGCGGCTCGCCGGCTCCGCCCGCAGCACGCCGACGGTGGCGCGGCCGCGCTCCCCGCCGGCGCCGACCGCCGCCTCCGCGATGCCCTCGAGCGACGCGATCAGCGCCGCCGCGGCCATCATCGCGTCGCGCCGGCCCGCCATGGGGCTGCCGGCATGGGCCTCCTCGCCCAGCACGGTGATCTCGTACCAGATCTGGGCGAGGGCCCGGTCGACCACCCCGACGGTGAGCCCGGCCTCCTCCAGACGCTTGCCCTGCTCGATGTGAAGCTCGAAATAGGCGCCGATCTCCCGCAGGGCGGCCGGGTCCGCCGTCCCCTGCCAGCCGATGCGCCGCAGCTCGTCGCCGAAGGCGTGGCCCGCGAGGTCTCGGGTCGCCAGGATGTCGGCCTCCGGGACGATGCCCATGGCGACGCCGCTGCCGCTCATCGGCGGCGCGAAGCGCGCGCCCTCCTCGTTGCACCAGTTGATCAGCAGGAGCGGCGCCTCGGTCTCGATCCCGGCCTCCTGCAGGGCGCGCATGATCTCCAGCCCGGCGAGGACGCCCAGCGGCCCGTCGAACTTGCCCCCGGTGGGCTGGGTGTCGAGGTGGCTGCCGACGGCGACCGGCTTCCGGCCCGGATCGCGCCCGGGCCGGTGGAAGACCATGGTGCCGACCCGGTCCACGGTGAGCGTCAGCCCCGCCGCCTCGCCCCAGCGCTGGAACAGGGCGCGCCCCTCGGCGTCGCGGTCGGTCAGGGCCTGCCGGTCGTTGCCGCCGTTGGGCAGCGCGCCGATCCGGGCGAGCTCCATCAGGCTGTCCCAGAGCCGCTCCCGCGAGAGCGGGAGGTTGGTGCGGTTCACCGTGCGGTCCATGGCGTCTCTGCTGCTGGCCTCCCGGCGGGATGCCTACCGGAAGGTGCAGGTTACGGCGCAGCGGCAACCCGCACCAGGGCGGGCCCGGCGCGAGCCACGGGCTTCGCGGGCCGGCGGCGCCCGACGGCGCCCGACGGTGGAGCGATCCACGGGCCGAAGTGCGGATTTCCGCCGGATCGCGGCGTCTACCGATCATTTGTGATCGAACTGTCCGCGCGGCGGCGCTGTGAATCCGGTCTTTGCGCCGCACCGGAGCGGCCCCGCATTGTCGAGAACGGGATTGTCCGGAACCGAAGTCTTGATCATCCGCAATGCAACCCGGTGGCGGGGGGCCGCGACGCCGTGTCAAAAGCCGTTCGCGCAGCCGATACTGGACTTCGGGCTCGCGGACAGCATGTGTTGCGGATTAGTCTGTCCGCCATCGTACAATCGTCGATTGTAGCCAGTTCGGAGGGGATTCCATGGTGCTGGCTTCCACGACAGCCTCGGCCCTGCAGGCCGCCGGATTCATCGGGATCTGGGACACGGATGTCCGGGCCGGCCGGTCGATGCTGGATTCGGGCGCGGCCTCGCTGATGGCGGGGGATCCGGGGCTCGCCGGGACGCCGCTGCCGCTGGACGCGGCCCTCGGCCGGATCCACCCGGCCGACCGGGACTGGGTGTTCGGCCGGATCCGCCACGTCCGCCAGACCGGCGGCCCGGTCTCCCTCGAGTTCCGCGTCGTGACCGGGGCGGGCGAGATCCGCTGGATCCTCAACCGCGGCTGCCTGACGCCCGATTCGGACGGCCTGCTGCGCGGGCGCGGCGCCTACATCGACGTCACGGACCTCTACCGGCACGGGATCCAGTCCGGGGCCATGAACGGAGCCGTGAACAGCCCTATGAACGGCGTCACGCACGGCACCACCGACGGGGCGGACCTGAACACCGCGGCCGACCACGGCATCCAGATCCACGCGGCGCTGGAGCGCCACGGCGACCCCTATCTCCGCTCGGTCTCGGGGATGCTGCTCCACGGGATCGGCCGCGCGCTGGCGCGGCGCGACCCCTGACGCGCGCCCCGGGAAGAGGCCCTGGGAAGAGCTCTCGGGAATAGCCCCGGCGGCTCAGGTCCGCCAGGGATGGGCCGGCAGCTCGGTCCGGCCGATGGCCTTGGCGCCGGCCTCCGCGACGGTGTGGTCGTTCTCGACCGTCGAGCCGCTGACCCCGATGGCGCCCGACATGACGCCGTCGGCGTCGACGATCGGGATCCCGCCCGGGAAGGTGATCAGCCCGTCGTTGGAGTGCTCGATCCCGTAGAGCGGCCCGCCCGGCTGCGACAGCTGGCCGATCTGGCCGGTCATCATGCCGAAGAACACCGAGGTCTTGGCCTTCTTCTGGGCGATGTCGATCGACCCGACCCAGGCATCGTCCATGCGGTGGAACGCCTTGAGGTTCCCGCCGGAATCGACCACCGCGATGCACATCTGGGTGCCGAGCTCCACGGCCTTGGCGCGGGCGGCCGCGATCGCCTTCTCGGCCTGCTCGATCGTCACGTGCATGGGACACTCCCGTTCGCGTTGTTGGCGCGACAGCCTGTGGCGGTTTGAAGCGGCCGATGCAAGATCGACCGCAGATCGGCATCACGCTCGACTGGCGCGCTCGGGCCTTTGCTCAGGCCTCACGTTCCCGGGCGGCGCGGATCCGCTCCAAGAGGTCGGTCGCGAGCGCCGCGCAGGCGGCGGAATCCGGGCAGGGCCGCTTCCACACCACCCGCCCGTCGCGCAGCGCGATCCCCGCCTCGGCGGCCATCGCGGTCAGCGGCCGGTCGGGCCGCAGGTCGGCCGCGACGCCCTGCGGCCCGCCCCGGAGCCGGGCGACGCCCAGCGCGCAGCAGGACGCGCGCAGCCGCGCGAGGTCGAACAGCGCGAGCACCGGCGCGGGGGCCGCGCCGAACCGGTCCTCGACCTCGCCGGCGAGCGCCTCGATCGCCTCGGGCTCGCGGAGGCGCAGCAGGCGCGTGTAGAGGCTGAGGCGGATCTCGGGCTCCGGAACGTAGTCCTCGGGGATTCGGCTCGGCAGGCCGAGCTCGATCTCGGGGCTCCAGTCCTCGGCGCGCTCGCCCTTGGCGGCGGTGAGCGCCAGCTGCAGCAGGTGCTGGTAGAGGCCGAGCCCGACGAGCTTGGCGTGCCCCGCCTGATCCTCGCCGACGAGGTCGCCGGCGCCGCGCAGGTCGAGGTCCCGGGCGCTGACCGCGAAGCCGGCGCCGAGGCGGTCGAGGGCCTCCAGGGCGCGCAGGCGCTGCAGCGCCGCCGCTGGCGGGGGCGCGGCCGGGTCGCTGAGCAGGTGGACGGTGCCGCGGCGCTGGCCGCGGCCGACGCGGCCCCGGAGCTGGTGGAGCTGTGCCAGCCCGAACCGGGCGGCCTCCCAGACCAGCATGGTGTTGGCCCGCGGCACGTCGAGGCCGCTCTCAACGATGGCGGTGGCGAGCAGGACGTCGCCGTCGCCCTCCGCGAACCGGACCATGACCTCGTCCATGGCGGAGGGCTTGAGGTCCCCGTGCGCCACCAGGATGTCGAGGCCCGGCACGAGGGCGCGCAGGCGCTCGGCCATGGGGCCGATATCCTCGATCCGCGGGCAGACCACGAAGCTCTGGCCGCCCCGGCGGTGCTCGCGGACGAGGGCCTCGCGGACCGCCTCGGCGTCGAAGGGCGCCACCACGGTCCGGACCGGCTGGCGCAGAGCCGGCGGCGTGGCGAGCACGCTGAGACTCTGGAGGCCGACGAGGGCCGCCTGGAGGGTGCGGGGGATCGGCGTCGCGGTGAGCGTCAGCACGTGGCCGCCATCCGCGAGGCGGCGCAGGTCGGCCTTCATCTTCGCGCCGAAGCGCTGCTCCTCGTCGATCACGGTCAGGCCGAGATCCGCGAACGCCACCCCGCTGCCGGCGAGCGCGTGGGTGCCGACCACCAGCCGGATCGAGCCGTCGGCGAGCCCCGCCCTGACGCGCTTGGCCTCGGCCGGCGCCACGAGGCGCGAGAGCTGCGCCACCTCGACGCCGAACCGCCCGAAGCGGCGGCGCAGGGTCTCGGCGTGCTGGCGCGCCAGCACGGTGGTGGGGGCGATCAGCGCCGCCTGCCGGCCGGAGAAGATCGCGGCCGCGAGGGCCCGGAGCGCCACCTCGGTCTTGCCGAAGCCGACATCGCCGCAGACCAAGCGGTCCATCGGCCGGCCGGAGGCGAGGTCGGCCATCAGCGCGTCGACCGCCGCCCCCTGGTCGGGGGTCGGCGCGAAGCCGAAGCCGGCGGCGAACCGCTCCATCTCGCGGGCCGGCGACGCCAGAACCGGCGCCTCGGTCTCCCGGCGGGCCCGGGCGGCCTCCAGCATCAGGCGGGCGGTCCGCGCCATGGTGGCCTCGGCCTCCAGGCGGCGCCGGGGCCACGTGCCGCCGTCGAGCTTGTCGAGGGTGACGGCGTCGGGCTCCGACCCGTAGCGCCAGATCCGGTCGGCCTGGGTGACCGGCACCATCAGGATCGCGTCGCCGGCGAAGCGCAGGCGCAGGGCCTCGGAGGGCTCCCCGTCCTGCGCGGCACCCGGCGCGGAGACCGGCTCAAGCCCCTCGAACACGCACAGGCCGTGGTCCCGGTCGACCGCCACGTCGCCGGGGCGCAGGTCGACCTCGCCCATCGGCAGGATCGCACGGGCGGCCCCGGTCACGGCGGCCTCTGGGCCGAACAGGTCGGCAGCCGCGATCACGGTGGCGCCCTGCTCGGGCACCCGGAAACCGGCCGCCAGCGGGGCCTCCAGGGCGAGGACGTCGCCGGGCGCCGCCTCGGCGACGTCGGCCCAGGCGTCGATCAGGCGGATCGGGCGCTCGGCGATCTTGCCCGCCTGGCGCACGAGGCGTCGGAGCGGCCGGACCGAGCCGGCGAGCACGACGACGTCGCCGGCCTTCAGACGGGCGCGCAGGACCTTGGCGAAGGCCGTGCCGGGCCGGCGCTCCCCGGCGAAGCGCGGCATGGCGCGGGGTTCGCCGGCCGCCTCGGTGACGGCGAGCCGGCCGCGATCCGCCACGACGGCGCGCCACGCCTCCGGCGTCAGGTAGAGGCCGGTGCCGGGCCCCGCCGGCGCGTCGCGGGTCTTCAGCCGGCCCCGGGCCTCGTCCATCTGCTCGAAGAAGGCGTCGATCCGGGCCTGCGTGCCGTCCTCGACCGCGAGGCGCGCTTCGGGCACGTAGTCGAGGAGCGTGACGAGGCGCGGGTAGTAGCGGTCCAGGCGGTGCTCCTGGCCGGTGAACGGCTCGAAGCTCTGGCCGGAGCCGGGCTCCAGGACGATCTCGGTGGCCGGGTCGATGACGAGTTCGTCGGCCTCCGCCACCGAGCGCTGCGAGATCGGGTCGTAGGAGCGGATCGCGGTGACGCGGCCCGCCGCGTGCTCGATCCGGCAGGGAAGCGGCGCGGCGGCGGGGAACACCTCCACGGTGCGCCCGCGGACGGCGATCTCGCCGGGCTCGTCGACCCGCTCGTCGAGGATGTAGCCGAGGCGCTTGAGGTCTGCGGTCGCGGCCGCGACGTCGAGGGGATCGCCGACCCGCAGGGTCACGCGGGCCGACGCCCAGGTCTCCGGCGGCGGCACGCGCTGCACGAGGGCGGGGGCGGTCGTCAGCACGAAGTCCGGCAGCGCGTCCCGGTCGGTCAGCCAGCGCATCACGGCGGCCCGGGCACCCATCGTGGCCCGCGACGGCGAGGCGTGGTCGAAGGGCAGGCAGTCCCACTCGGGATAGACCGCGACCCGCGCGTCGGGATCGAGTGCCCGCAGGGTCGCGGCGAGGTCCTCGAGGCGGCGGGCGTCCCGGGCGACGTGCACCACCGGCCCGGGCCCCTCGGCGAAGGCCAGGAGCGCCACCGCCAGGGCGCCGGTGGGCATCAGCGGCGCGTCCTCCAGCCCCTGTCGGGCGCCCGCCTTCGTCCTGCGCTTGGCCATGCCTGATCCGAATCCATCCCCCGTGAGCCGGCAACGCCGCATCGGCCCCGCGGGCTCCCGGCCGCGGCGATCCGATCCACAGCCGCCGCGCGGCGGCCGCCCGAGCTCTTCGGGCGGCCCGCGACGGGCGACGCTGGAAGAGATTCCGGCGGGCGCCCGAAGCCCGGTCGGTCGGACCAGCAAGACTTGAGCGGCGCACCAGAAATCGCACCCCCACCGATGATCCGGCGGGACTGTCTAGTATTGAACGATCGCGGAATGCTTGCCCTGGTCCCGCCGCCGGACGCGCGATGCGGAGTTTCACTAGGGGGAAGCGAAAGCTTGAGCTATGACGGCTCCGTGTCGCCGAACGAGACAGTATCCCGACCGTCGGGTTTCGAGCCCCAGCATCCCCAGCGGCTCGCCGCCCTGCGCGCCTACGCGATCCTCGACACGCCGCCCGAGCGCGCGTTCGACGAGATCGCCGAGATGGCCGCCCAGGCCTGCGGCACGCCGATGGCCCACATCAACTTCGTCGACGCCGACCGGCAGTGGATCAAGGCCGCGTTCGGCCACGCCGCGCGGGCGATGCCGCTCGCGTTCGGCTTCTGCACCGAGGCCATGCGCGCGGACGGCGCCCTCGTGCTGCCCGACCTGACCGCGGAGCCGGAGAGCGCCGCCAACCCCCTCGTGACCGGCGACCCGCACCTGCGCTTCTACGCCGGCGTGCCCCTGGTGACGCCGGACGGCTGGGCCATCGGGACGCTCTGCGTCCTCGACCGCGTCCCGCGCACGCTGACCGACCAGCAGCTCTTCATCCTGAAGGCGCTCGCCCGGACGGTGATGACGCAGCTGGAATCCCGGAACGCCGAGGCGGCCCTGCGCCGGAACGAGGAGCGCTACCGCTCGCTGTTCACCTTCATCGATGCCGGCTTCTGCCTGATCGAGGTGGAGTTCGCCGACGGCGACCGGCCCGTCGACTACCGCTTCCTGGAGGTCAACCCCGCCTTCGAGCGGCAGACCGGCCTGCGGGCCCCGGTGGGCCGCCGGATGCGGGACCTCGCCCCCGACCTCGAGCAGCACTGGTTCGACCTCTACGGCCGGGTCGCCCTGACCGGCGAGCCGGTCCGATTCGAGCAGGCCGCCGCGGCGCTGGGCCGCTGGTACGACGTGCACGCCTACCGGGTGGACGGGCCGGCGCGGAACCGCGTCGCGATCCTGTTCAACGACATCACCGAGCGCCGCCGGAGCGAGAACGCGCTCCGAGCCCGGGAGGCGGAACTCCGGCTGGTCGCGGACGCGATGCCGGTCCTGATCGCCTTCATCGACCGCGACCTGACCTACCGGTTCGCGAACGCCGCCTACGAGACCTGGACCGGCCAGGCGCCCGACGCCGTCGTCGGGCGGACCGTCGGCGACCTCCTCGGCCCCGGCGCGTTCGAGGCCCGGCGCGCCGGCATCGAGCGGGCGCTCGCCGGTCAGGAGGTCCGCGAGGAATGGGCCTGGACCTTCCCGAGCGGCCAGGCCCGGATCGCCGACACCCGCTACCTCCCGCGCCGCGGCCCGGACGGACGCGTCGACGGGTTCTACGTCTTCGCCCACGACGTCTCCGAGCGGAAGCGGAACGAGGTCCTGCTCCAGTCCCGGGCAGAGCACCTGGAGGCGCAGGTCGCCGCCCAGACCCGCGACCGCGACCGGGTCTGGACGCTGTCGCCGGTGCTGAAGCTCGTCTCGGACCGGACCGGGCGGGTCCAGTCGGTGAACCCCTCGTGGAGCCGGGCGCTGGGCTGGTCGGAGGCCGAGACGGTCGGCCGGCCGGCCCTGGACTTCCTCGCCCCCACCGAGCGCGCGGCGGCCGAGGCGGCGCTGCGCCCGCTCTGCGCGGACAGCCGGGTCGAGGATATCGAACTGGCCTGCCTGACCCGCGCCGGCGACCGGCGGCGGGTGCTCTGGACCGTCGTTCCGGAGGACGGGCTGTTCTACGGCTTCGGGCGCGACATCACCGAGCAGCGCCAGGCCGAGGAGGCGCTGCGCCAGTCGCAGAAGCTCGAGGCCATCGGCCAGCTCACCGGCGGGGTGGCGCACGACTTCAACAACCTCCTGACCATCATCCGGTCGTCCGTGGAGTTCCTGCGCCGGCCGGACCTGGCCGAGACGCGCCGGCGCCGCTACCTCGACGCCGTCTCCGACACCGTCGACCGGGCGGCCAGGCTCACCGGCCAGCTCCTCGCCTTCGCCCGGCGCCAGGCGCTGAAACCCCAGGTGTTCGACATCGGCGCGCGCCTGCGCAGCATCGCCGACATGCTCGATTCGGTCACCGGCGCGCGCATCCGCGTGGCCATCGACCTGCCGGCGACGCCCCGCTACGTGCGCGCCGACCAGAGCCAGTTCGAGACCGCGCTGATCAACATGGCGGTCAACGCCCGCGACGCCATGGACGGGGAAGGCAACCTGACCCTGCGGCTGGAGGGCGATAGCCCGATGCCGCCGATCCGCGGGCATGCCGGCGCGAAGGGACCGTTCGTGGCCGTGCGGGTCTCCGATACCGGCGCCGGCATCCCGGACGCGGATCTGGGACGGATCTTCGAGCCGTTCTTCACAACAAAGGAGGTCGGCAAGGGCACCGGCCTCGGCCTCAGCCAGGTCATCGGCTTCGCCAAGCAGTCGGGCGGCGACATCGACGTGGCGAGCGCGCTCGGCCACGGCACGACCTTCTCGCTCTACCTGCCGCAGGTCGCCGCGCCCGCCGCCGTGTCCGAGGCCGACCGCGAGGCCCGCCCGGAGGCGGAGCCGCGGCGGGGCCTGTGCATCCTCGTCGTGGAGGACAATCTCGGGGTCGGGCGCTTCTGCACCCAGATCCTGGAAGATCTGGGCCACGCGCCGGTCTGGGCGAAATCCGCCGAGGAGGCGCTGGCCGAACTCGACCGGGCGCCGGACCGGTTCGACGCGGTCTTCTCCGACGTGGTCATGCCGGGGATGGGCGGCTTCGCCCTCGCCCGGCAGCTCCGGACCCGCCGCCCCGACCTGCCGGTGGTGCTGACCTCGGGCTACAGCCACGTCCTGGCCGAGGACGACGCCCACGGTTTCGCCCTCCTGCGCAAGCCCTACTCGGCCGAGCAGCTCGCCCAGGTCCTCTCCGAGGCGGCGCGGCGGGGCGGGCAGCCGGACGCCCGCGCACGGCCGGAACCCGCTTCCGATTAACAGTCTTCGCCAGAATTCATCGGCGTACCATCCGGAAATCTTCCCGCAGACGGGATCCAGATGTAGTCTATCCCCATCCACCACCGGGGCCTCGACCGCCATGCCGCTGACCGGACGTTTCTGGTTCCGCCGGACCTGGACCGGCAAGCTGGTCCTGCTCGTCGAGGAGGAGCGCGGGCGCTGGTTCCGGCGCCGCCTCGGCCGCACCTTGCGCTGGCGCGACGCGCGGCTCCTCGATCTGGCCGAGGGGCCCCTGCGGGGGCTCATGACGCTGGAGCGGACCTACCGCGCCGAGTTCGGCCCCGGCGAGCCGCGCCGCCCCGCCGGCCTCACGGCGGTCCCGGGCGGGCGGGCCCTGCCGCGCGGCGGGCCGGAGCCAGGAACAAGGCCGTCCCTGTCGGGTTGACGGCAGGCAAGACAGCGACGGCGTCGCTGTCTTGCAGCCCCTCGTGGGCGTTTCCTCCCTAGACTTCCGGACCGTTCTCCTGAGGGCGGTCCTTTTTTTGTTGTCGTCGGTCAGTCGCCGGGCAGTCGTCGACATGGCCCGCGACGGACAGCTCTCAAGAATCTCTCAGAATTACTTCCCGCCGTCCTGGGCCTCGCCCAGAGCAACGGTCCCGGCATTGGTCTCGGCACCGGCCTCGAGGGCCAGCAGCGCGAAGGTCGCGAGCCAGTGCTCGCCCATGTAGTCGCCGGTGACGTGCGGGAGCCCGGCCGCGAGGTGCGCCTCCGCGGCCGCCCGGAGCGGCGGTCGGCGGGGATCGTCCGGGCCGAGGGACGCGGCGAGCGCGCGGAAGCACCACGCGCGGCTGAGGTTCAGCCCGTCGAGATGGGCGATCTTCCCGTCGGAGCGGTCGGTCACGCCCGCGGGGCGGAACAGGGTCGCGGGCCGGGACGCCGCGAGACCGGGCAGGAACCGGTCGAACCAGGGCGCGAAGCGGGCGGGCGGCAGCAGCCGGCGCATGCACTCCGCCTCGATCAGCGCCGAGGAGAGGAAGTCGTCGCCGCCGGGCTCGCCCCAGGCCGGGCAATCCGCGTCCTCCCCGTACCAGCCGACGGCGGTGTCGTGCAGCAGAGTGGTCAGCCCGGCATCCCCCGCGCCCTCCGCGTAATCGGCCGCCAGGCGCAGCGCGAAGGCGGTGTTGAAATGGGTCCCGACCCGCACCGGGTAGGACGCCACCGGCAGGAACTCCGCGAAGCGCCGGACGATCACCGCGGCCAGCGGCGTCAGGGCCTCGGACCAGCGGCGCTCGGGGAGCGCGGCGAGCGCGTCGGCGAGCTTCAGCAGCCAGCCCCAGCCGTAGGGCCGCTCGAAGCCCCGGGCGGTCGGGGCGGCGAAGTAGGCGCATTCCCCCGCCACCGTCGCGGGAGTCAGCTGCGCGTCGAGCCGGGCGCGGATCGCCGGGGCCTGCGGGCCGTCCGGGAACAGCCGCAGCACCCGCGCCAGCAGCCACGTACCGTGGACGCAGGAATGCCAGTCGTAGCTGCCGTGAAAGGCCGGGTGCAGGGCCGCGGGGGTGCGGGCATCCGCCGGCCCGGCCAGGACGTGCCCCGGCTTGTTCGGATACTCGCGGCCGACATGGCCGAGGGCGACGGCGGCGAAGCGCGCGGCGATGTCGGGGGTGAGCGTGGGCGCGGGCGTCATCGCGGCATTCCGGCGGGCGTTCTGCGGGGACTCGGCGACCGCCGGCATAGCGGGTTTCCCGGCACGGCGTCAGGGCTCGCGGATCCTTTGCCGGCACGGCCCCGGATCGGCTATCGCGGTGAGGCCGGGCCGGACGCGCCGGCCTCACCGGGAGCCCCCATGCGCCGCGCGCCGCCCGCCGCCCTCCTCGTCGCGGCCCTCTCGGCAGTCGCGGCCCTGGCGGCCGCCGCGGCACCGGCCGCCGCCGCGCCGGACCCGAGCCGCGACGTGCTGTGGGCCGCCCTGAAGACCTGCGTCCTCGCCAAGCGGCTCGCCAACCGGACCTTCCCGTGCCTGTCGGTCGATCTCGGGGACGGTGACCGTCCCGGCTCGGCGGTCCTGCGCGCGCCCGGCGAGCCGACCCACAGCGTCGTCATGCCCACCGACACCGTGCCGGGCCTGGAGGCGCCGGTCCTGCGGGGACCGCGCGGTGCCGCCTACTGGCGGGCGGCCCTGGCGGCGCGGCCGCTCGTGTCGGACGTGCTGAAGGGGAAGCTCACCCCCGCGGAGGTCGGGCTCGCGGTCAACTCGGCCCGGGGCCGCAGCCAGGACCAGCTCCACATCCACCTCGACTGCCTGAAGCCGAGCGTGCTCAAGGCGATCCGGGCGCACGGCCGGCAGGTGCGCCACACCTGGAGCCGCTTCCCGGTGCCGCTGGCCGGCGACCGGTACTACGCCCTGCGCGTGCCGGAGGCGGAGGCCGCGCAGTTCAACCCGTTCGCGGCCCTGCACACCCTGCCGGGCGCCCGGCCGGACCTGCACCGGACGAGCTTCGCGGCGCTCGCCACGCCCCCGGGCGATCCCGAGCCGGGCTACATCCTGCTGGCCTACCGGGCGCCGAGCGCCAGCGCCGAGGACGTGATGGACCACAGCTGCACCGTCGCTGCGTCCCGCGGCGGCGCTTGAGCGGGCCCGGTCACCGGCTCAGTCCCTCCGCGCGGTAGAAGCCGGCCAGGCCGGCCCCCGCGGCGAGCCGGATCTTGGGCAGGGCGACGCGGTCGAACAGGGCCGCGTCGCGCGCCCGGTTCCCGCGCTCGGTGACGGCGATGTGGCAGATCATCGCCCATTTCACGCTGTCCCGGCCGCCGTCGAGGGCGCCGAGCCGGTCGCGCACGAACCACGACCGGCGCAGGTAGCGGATCAGGCCGGTGGCGGTCGGGACGTCGAGGAGGATCACGCCCGTCGCCCGCTCCAGACGCTGCGGCAGGCACCGGGCATAGGTGCCGTCCATGACCCAGCGCGGCTCGCGGATCGCCGCGTCGTGCAGGGCCTGGAACTCCGCGAAGGGCCGCGGATCCCAGTCGGTGCCCGGCTGGTGGTACAGCCGGTCGAGGTGGACCGGCGGCAGGCCGCGCGCCCGCGCGATGGCGACCGCCAGGGTGGACTTACCGCTGTTCGACGGCCCCAGGATGCAGAGCCGCGGGCCGAGCGCGTCGAGGGTCACGGCGAGCGCGGGGGTGGCAGCGCGTCGAGCAGCTGGCGCAGGAATGCCCGCACCGCCTTCGGCAGCCGCCGGTCGCGCATCGCCTGGATCTTCACGCTCCGGGCGAGGCTCGTCCGGGACTGGATCGGCAGGCTGACAAGCTCGTTGAGCCGCAGGGGCGTCTGCACCGACAGCGCCGACATCAGGGCGATGCCGCGGGAGCGCCGCACGAAGGGCAGCAGCGCCGAGAGCGTGTTGGAGGTCAGCACCGGCTCCACCGCGATGCCCTCGTGCGCGCAGGCGGCGTCGAAGACCTGCCGCAGGGTCGTGTCCCGGGTCGGCAGGGCGACGGGATACTCCAGCAGGTCGACGAGGCGCAGGGCCGGCGCCCGCGCGAGGGGATGGTCGGGCGCGGCCAGCGCCAGCATGTCGACCTGCCCGTCGTAGAGCACCTCGACCTGCGCGGTGGGTGTCAGCGCGAAGGTGATCCCGAGATCGGCATCCCCCACCGACACCGTCTGGGTGACCTGGGCCGGGGGCTGGACCGTGACCTCAAAGCGGATGCCGGGATGGGCCGCGTGGAAGGCCGCGATCGCGTTCGGCACGATGTCGAGGGAGAAGCCCTCCGAGCAGGCGACCCGGATCAGCCCACGGGCGAGCCCTTCCAGCTCCCGGATCTCGGTGACCACCTGCTCGGAGCGGATCAGCACCTGATGGGCGTGCTGCGCCAGCAGCTCACCGGCCGGGCTCGGCACCATGCCGCGCGGGCGGCGCTCGAACAGCACGCAGTCGAGCTCGGCCTCCAGGTTGGTGATCTGCCGGCTGATCGCCGAGGCCGCGACGTTGAGCTGGGACGAGGCGGCCGCGATCGACCCGGTGCGGGCCACGGCCAGGAAGTAGCGCAGGCCCGTACTCTGCATTATCGTGCTCGATGCGCTGTATGGTGCCGTGCACATTGCCGATATGGCAACGCAGCACTCGCTAAATTCTACTTGTTGCGATCCCAGATGCACAACACCATGGCAGGGTGAAAAACGCGGCAGCCGCGGAACCGTCCGCCGGGCCTGTCCGCCGCGCCGTCGGAGCCTGCATGCCGCTACGGACCCTCACCCGAGCCGCCACCCTGGCCGCCACCCTGGCCGCCACCCTGGCCGCCTCGTTCGCGACCCTGATCGCTGCCCACCCGGCGCTGGCCGGCAAGGCCAACGACACATTGGTCTACGCGTCAGACAGCGAGCCCGAGAACGTCAGCCCGTACCACAACAGCGCCCGCGAGGGCGTGATCCTGGCCCGGAACTGCTGGGACACGCTGCTGTACCGGGATCCCAAGGACGGCACCTACAAGCCGTTCCTGGCGACCGCTTGGAAATGGGCGGACGACACGACCCTCGACCTCACGATCCGCGAGGGCGTGGTCTTCCACAACGGCGACCCGCTCGGGCCGGAGGACGTGGCCTTCACGTTCAACTACGTGCTGACCCCCGAAGCGCGCACGGTCACCCGCCAGAACGTCGACTGGATGAAGTCGGTGGAGGTGACCGGCCCGCACAGCGTGCGCATCCACCTGAAGGCCCCGTTCCCGGCGGCGCTGGAATACCTCGCCGGCCCGACCCCGATCTTCCCGGCCAACTACTTCAAGAAGGTCGGCCTCGACGGTTTCGCCAAGGCGCCGGTCGGCAGCGGCCCGTACCGGATCACCAAGGTCGACAGCGGCCGCGGCGTCTCCATGGAGCGGTTCGACAAGTACTGGGCCGAGAGCCCTCTGGGTAAGCCGAAGATCGGCAAGCTGCAGTTCCGCGTCATCCCGGACGGCGAGAGCCGGATGGCCGAGCTGATGACCGGCGGCGTCGACTGGATCTGGCGGGTGCCGAGCGACCAGGCCGAGCAGTTGCGCGCCGCGCCCAACATCACGGTCCTCAATTCCGAGACGATGCGGGTCGGGTTCCTGCAGTTCGACACGCTGGGCCGGGCGAAGGAGAACTCGCCGCTCAAGGACGTGCGCGTCCGGCAGGCGATCTCCTACGCCATCGACCGCAAGGCGATGGTCGACAACCTCGTGCGCGGCGCCTCGCGGGTGATGAACGCGCTGTGCTTCGTCGACCAGTTCGGCTGCACCGACCAGGGGGTGATGCGCTACCCCTACGACCCCGCCAAGGCCAAGGCGCTGCTCAAGGAAGCCGGCTACCCGAACGGGTTCGAGATCGACCTCGGCGCCTATCGCGAGCGCGACTACGCCGAGGCGGTGATCGGCTATCTCGGCGCCGTCGGCATCAAGGCGCGGCTCAACTACCTGCGCTACGCGGCGTTCCGCGACGCGCTGCGGGCCGGCAAGACCTCGATCGGCTACCAGACCTGGGGGTCGTTCTCGGTGCTCGACGTCTCGGCCTTCGACGGTGTGTATTTCCGCGGCGGCGAGGAGGACCTGACCAAGGATCCGCAGGTGATCGCCGACCTGCAGGAGGGCGACAGCTCCATGGATCCCGAGAAGCGCAAGGCCGCCTACGCCAAGGCGCTCCAGCGGATCGCCGCGCAGGCCTACGCGCTGCCGATGTTCTCCTACTCGACCAACTACGCCTTCACGTCGGACCTCAACTTCACCGCCCAGCCCGACGAGGTGGCGCGCTTCTACGCGGCGTCGTGGAAGTGACGGCGGTGGCCGTAGCGCGCCGCTTTTCCCCTCCCCCTTGCGGGGAGGGGGCAGGGGTGGGGGTGGTGCAGACGGCACCGCTCCGCTCGATCCTGAACCACCCCCACCTCCGGCTCCTCCCCGCAAGCTTGAGCGATCCCGGGCAAGCCCGGGATCGCCAGGGGAGGAGAGAACGCTCCGTCATGATCCGACGTGATCGACGGGAAACAGCAGGAGCCTGAGCCATGCTGGCCTTCACGTTCCGGCGCGTGCTGGTCGCCCTGGCGGTGGCCTTCACGGTCTCGGTGGCGAGCTTCCTGCTCCTCCACCTCTCGGGCGACCTCGCCACGGCCATCGCCGGCCCAGAGGCCACCGGGCCGCAGATCGCCCAGATCCGCCAGGATTACGGCCTGGACCAGCCGCTGCTGACCCAGTTCCTCACCTGGGGCTGGCGGGCGCTGCACCTCGACTTCGGCAACTCCTTCTATTTCCGTGAGAGCGTGATCGACCTGCTGGCCGCCCGCCTGCCGATCACCCTCTATCTCGGCATCATCGCGCTGGCCGTGGCGCTGTTCGTGGCCATTCCCCTCGGCGTCGTCGCCGCCGTGAAGCGGGACACGTGGATCGACCGGACGGCGCTCGCCGTCTCGGTGCTGGGCCAGGCGATGCCGAGCTTCTGGTTCGGCCTGACGCTGATCCTGATCTTCTCCGTCAACCTCCGCTGGCTGCCGGTCTCGGGCAACGCCACCTGGAAGAACTTCGTCCTGCCCGCAGTGGCGCTCGGCTACTACGCGATGCCGGCGGTGATGCGGCTCACTCGCAACGGCATGCTGGAGGTGCTGGCCTCCGACTACGTCCGCACCGCCCGCGCCAAGGGGCTGCCGCCCCGGAAGATCCTGGTGCGGCACGCGCTCCGCAACGCCGTGATCCCGGTTATCGCCCTGTCGGCGGTGCAGTTCGGCTTCATGCTCGGCGGCTCGATCGTGATCGAGGCGGTGTTCTCGCTCCAGGGCCTCGGGCAGCTCGCCTGGGAATCCATCGCCCGCAACGACTTCCCCGTCGTCCAGGCGATCGTGCTGGTTCTGGCCATGATCTACATCGGCCTGACGCTGGCGGCCGACCTCCTGAACGCCTTCCTCGACCCGCGCCTGCGCCAGTCGTGAGGATCCGCCGATGAGCCTCCCCCCCGACACGGCGGCACTCGCCGCCCCGGCCCTGCCTCCGGACGCGCCGGTCGCGCTCGCGCCGGTGCCCTCCCCCACCCGCCTGATCCTGCGGCGGGGCCTGCGCCACACCGGCTTCCTGATCGGGGCCGGGATCCTCGGGCTGATCGTGCTGGCGGCGCTCGCCGCCCCGCTCATCGCGCCGCACGACCCCTACGCGCAGGACGTGTCCCGCCGCCTGATCCCGCCGATCTGGCAGGCCAAGGGCACCTGGGACCACGTGCTCGGCACCGACAAGCTCGGCCGCGACTACCTCAGCCGCCTCCTCTACGGCGGCCAGATCTCCCTCCTGATCGGGATCTCGGCGGCGCTGATCTCCGGGCTGATCGGCACCACGCTCGGCCTGTGCGCCGGCTATTTCGGCGGCTGGGTCGATTCGGTGGTGAGCTACGTGGTGACCACCCGGCTCGCCATGCCGGTGGTGCTGGTGGCGCTCGCCATGGCGGCGCTGGTCGGCGGCTCCCTGAAGGTGGTGGTGCTGGTGCTGGGCTTCCTGCTCTGGGACCGCTTCGCCGTGGTGACCCGGGCCGCGACCCAGCAGATCCGCAACCAGGACTTCATCTCGGCCGCCCGCGCCGCGGGGCTGACCGACCTGCGCATCATCCGCCAGGAGATCCTGCCCAACATCATGAACGCGCTGATCGTCGTGGCGACCCTGGAGATGGCCCACGCGATCCTGCTGGAGGCCGCCCTGTCGTTCCTCGGGCTCGGCGTCCAGCCGCCCCTGCCCTCCTGGGGCCTGATGATCGCCGAGGGCAAGCAGTACATGTTCTTCCAGCCCTGGGTGATCACCATCCCGGGCGTGGCGCTCCTCCTCCTCGTGCTGGCGATCAATCTCTTAGGTGATGGCCTGCGCGACATCACCGCCCCCGAGGCGCGCAACTGATGCGCCGCCGTCTCTGCGAGCGGAGCGAAGCAACCCAGCGGCGCCACGCTTGCCGCGGTCGCGCCTCTCTGGGTCGCTTCGCTGCGCTCGCGATGACGGGTCGGGCCGCCAATCCCTCTCAGACTTCCTCCTCCGGGATCACACCATGACGCGAGACGCCGCCATCGCGCGCGCCACCGAAGCCTTCGATTCAGGCGCGTTCCTCGCCCTCTTGCGGGAGGCGGTGGCGATGCCGACCGAGAGCCAGGCCCCCGGCCAGGAGGCGGCGCTCCGCGCCTATCTCGACGCCTTCATCGCGCCGCTGGTCGCCCGCCTTGGCTTCGAGACCCCGAAGATCTTCCCCAACCCCGACGGGGTGCACGGCCCGTTCCTGATCGCCGAGCGGCGCGAGGGCGCGGACCTGCCGACCGTGCTGATCTACGGCCACGGCGACACGGTGCGGGGCTACCCCGAGCAGTGGCGCGAGGGCCTCGGCCCCTGGGAGATCGTGGTCGAGGGCGACCGCTGGTACGGCCGCGGCACCGCCGACAACAAGGGCCAGCACGTCCTCAACCTCGCCGCCCTGGAGCAGGTGATCGCGGCGCGCGAGGGCCGTCTCGGCTTCAACGTGAAGCTGCTGATCGAGATGGGCGAGGAATCGGGCTCCCCGGGCCTGCGGCCGTTCTGCCGGGAGCAGGCCGAAGCCTTGCGCTCCGACGTGCTGATCGCCTCGGACGGGCCGCGCCTCAACGGCGAGCGCCCGACCCTCTTCCTGGGCTCCCGCGGCGCCTACAATTTCGAGCTGAGCCTGAACCTGCGCGAGGGCCCGCACCATTCCGGCAACTGGGGCGGGCTGCTGCGCAATCCCGGCACGGTGCTGGCCTCGGCGATCGCCTCGATGGTCGACGCGCGGGGCGCCATCCTGGTGGACGCCCTGCGGCCGCCGCCGATCCCCGAGGGCGTGCGCGCGGCGCTCGCCGACATCCGCGTCGGCGAGGACCCGACCGCGCCCACGATCGATTCCGACTGGGGCGAGCCGGGCCTGAGTCCCGCCGAGCGGGTCTTCGCCTGGAACACGCTGGAGGTGCTGGCCTTCAAGACCGGCGACCCCGACGGGCCGCTCAACGCCGTGCCGCCCCACGCCAAGGCGACCCTGCAGCTGCGCTTCGTGGTCGGCACCGACTGGCAGAACCTCATCCGGAACGTGCGCGCCCATCTCGACGCGCACGGCTTCCCGATGATCGAGGTCCGGCCGGCCCGCGCGGCGGAAGTCTTCCAGGCGACCCGTCTGCCCGTGGAGGATCCCTGGGTCGAGTGGGCGCTCCAGTCGATCGAGGCGAGCTCGGGCAAGAAGCCGGCGCTGCTGCCCAATCTCGGCGGCTCGCTGCCGAACGACGCCTTCTCGGAGATCTTAGGGTTGCCGACCCTCTGGGTGCCGCATTCCTACCCGGCCTGCCGCCAGCACGGTCCGGACGAGCACATGCTCGCCTCCGGCACCCGCGAGGGCCTGGCGATCATGGCCGGCCTGTTCTGGGATCTGGGCCGAGACGGGCCCGACATCCTCCGCCGCCGCACCGCGAGGGCCTGACACGATGAGCGAGCCGGTCGTCCGCATCCGCGATCTGACGATCGCGCTCCCCAAGGGCGCCGACCGCCCGCACGCGGTCGAGGGCCTGAACCTCGACCTCGAGGCCGGGAAGATCCTGTGCGTGGTCGGGGAATCGGGCTCGGGCAAGTCGATGAGCGCCTACGCGCTGACCGGCCTCCTGCCCCGGGCGCTGAAGCCGACGGCCGGCACGATCCTGTTCGAGGGCCGGGACCTCCTGACCCTCGACGAGCCGGCGTGGCGCGCGCTGCGGGGCCGGCGCATCGCCATGGTGTTCCAGGAGCCGATGACGGCCCTGAACCCGGTGATGCGGGTCGGCGACCAGATCGCCGAGATGTTCGAGGCGCACAACCTGCTCAGCCGGAGCGAGCGCCGGGCCCGGGCGGTGGCGCTCGCCGCCGAGGTCGGCCTGCCGAACCCCGAGGAGGCGGTGCGGGCCTACCCGCACCAGCTCTCCGGCGGCCAGCGGCAGCGGGCGATGATCGCCATGGCGCTGGCGCTGGAGCCCTCGGTGCTGGTCGCCGACGAGCCGACCACGGCGCTCGACGTCACCACCCAGGCCCAGATCCTCCGGCTGATCCGCGACCTGCAGCGGAAGCGCGGGATGAGCGTCCTGTTCATCACCCACGATTTCGGCGTGGTGGCGGAGATCGCCGACCACGTGGCGGTGCTCCAGCGCGGGCGGCTCGTGGAATCCGGCACCGCCGAGGCCGTGCTGCGCAATCCGCAGGCGCCCTATACCAGGGCGTTGCTCGCCGCCGTCCCGAGCCTGACGCCGCCGCCGCGCGCAGCCCTGGAAGCGGCGCCGGTCGCCCTCTCGGTGACCGGGCTGTCCAAGACCTATTCCGGGCGCTCCGGCCTGTTCGGCAAGCCGCGGATCGTGGCGGCCGTCAAGGAGGTGTCCTTCGACGTCCGCCGCGGCGAGACCCTGGGGATCGTGGGTGAATCCGGCTCGGGCAAGTCGACGACCGCGCGGCTGGCGATCCGCCTGATCGAGCCCGATGGCGGAACGGTCCGCCTCGGGGAGCTCGACTACACGGCCCTCGGGAAGGCGGCCTTGCGCGACAAGCGCAGCCGCATCCAGATGATCTTCCAAGACCCGTTCGCGTCCCTGAACCCGCGGCGCACCGTGGAGCAGATCATCACGGCGGGACCGATCGCCCACGGGGTGCCGGCCGCCGAGGCCCGGGAGCGGGCGCGCAGCCTCCTCGACCTCGTCGGCCTCGATCCCAAGGCCGCCGCCCGCTACCCCAACGCCTTCTCGGGCGGGCAGCGCCAGCGCATCGGCATCGCCCGAGCGCTCGCGATGGAGCCGGACGTGCTGGTGGCCGACGAGGCGGTCTCGGCGCTGGACGTCTCGGTCCAGCGGCAGGTGCTGGACCTGCTGGAGGACCTGAAGCAGAGATTGTCGCTGGCGATGCTGTTCATCACCCACGATCTGCGGGTGGCCGCCACGATCTGCGACCGGATCGCCGTGATGCACCGCGGCGCCATCGTGGAGATGCGGGGCACCGCGGACCTGTTCGCCGCGCCGGAGCACGCCTACACCCGCACCCTGCTCGCCGCGGTGCCAGGCGCGCGCGCCTCCTGAGCCGTTCCGGCCCCGGACGGGCCAATCTGGGACGCAGAGACAAGTTTTTTGGACGGGACCGCCCTGTCCGGATCCTGCAAGTTCAGTAGGATAGCGCCGTTGTCGAGGGTGGAGCACCCCGGCGGATCCACGGCTGCACCCGCTATCCGTCCCCGCCCGCACCTCGCACGGGGACAGGGTTATCGAGCGTGTCGATCTCAGACAAGACCGACGACATCCGGCAGAACCGCAAGCGCAGCGAGACGAATCTGCCGCCGGTGCTCCGCCGCGGGCGCGAGCACCGGATCGTGCGCTGGATCGGCGCCGCGAACCGCAAGGCACCGCGCCCCGCGGAGGAGCCCGCGGCCGCGGACAACCGGGTGATCAAACTGAGCTGGGCCGACACGTTCGGCCGCCCGGGCCGCGCCGAGCCCGGCCGATCCGAGCCGGCCCCCGCGCAGGTGCTGCCGTTCCTGGGGCGGCGGAGCGAGACCGCGCCGCGCGCGGCCCCGCGCCGCGCCGCCGATCAGCCCCCGGTGCCCGTCCTGCGCTGATCGACGCGCCCGCCGGGCACGCCGAGGCCGATCGCCTTCGCCAGCGCGGAGCGCTGCGCGGCGTAGCCCGGCGCCGTCATCGGGTAATCGTCCGGCAGACCGTAGCGCTCGCGGTACCGCTCCGGCGTCAGGCCTTGGGCGGTGAGGTGGCGCTTCAGGGTCTTGTAGGTCCGGCCGTCGATGAAGCTGACGATCCCGTCCTCCTGGACCGACTTGCGGATCTGGGCCGGCGTCGGCCGCTCCACGGCCGGCTCGACCGCGGCCACCGGCGCCTGCCCGTCGAGGGATGCCAGGGCCGCGTGCACGCTCGCCATCAGCTCGGGCAGGGCCGTCGGCGGAACGGAATTGTTCGAGACGTAGGCGGCGACGATCTCGCCCACCAGCGTGACCAACCTGAGGCTGTTCTCGGGATTCTTTTCAGGCACTGCGCGAGTCCACACGAAGCTTTCGACGACGATGCCTGCGGTTCCAAAGCAAAAACCACGTATGTGTCAAGACGGTCTTGACTGAGGGATGATCACCCGAAGCGCTTTTCGGTGCGGATGGGCCGGATCGCCGGCGCGAAAGGCTCCGGTCACCTGCACAAAGGTGCCGATGGAATGCCTGTTACACGGGTCGGGAGCCCGCGCGGCGGGAAAGACCGCGCGCGGCGTCACCCGATCCCGAGAGCGCGGATCAGCGTCAGGCTGAGGGCGATCAGGACCGCCAGGGAGGCGGTGACCGCGAGTGTGACCCGGCCGCCAACCCGGGCCAGGACCCGGACGTCGACCCCGAGGCCGAGGGCGGCCATGGACAGGACCGTGAGCACGCCGGCGAGCTGGGTCAGCGGCTTCACCGCCGGGTCCGGGACGAGGCCCAGGGAGCGCAGGGTGGCCAGCGCCAGGAAGCCGAGGATGAACCAGGGCACCAGCTTGGTGAAGCCCGGACGGGACGGCGCCGGCGGCGCCCCCGCCGCCTGCGGCAGACGCGGGGCGATCAGCGAGAACACCACCACGACCGGGCCGAGCATCAGCACCCGCACCAGCTTGACCAGGGTGCCGACCTGGGTCGACAGCAGGCTCACCGGGACGGTCGCGGCCAGGACCTGCGGCACCGCGTAGACGGTGAGCCCCGCCAGCACCCCGTACTGGTTGTCGGTCATGCCCGCGAGGGGCACGAACAGCGGCAGCCCGAGCACCATCAGCACGCCGAGGACGGCGGTGAACGCGATGGCGGCGGCGATGTCCTTCGCCTCCGCGCCGATCACGGGCGCGACCGCCGCGATGGCCGAGTTGCCGCAGATGGCGTTGCCGCAGGCCACCAGGATCGCCATCCGGGCCGGCAGCCCGAGCGCCCGGCAGATCGCCACGCTGGCGGCGATGCCGAGCACCACGGTCCCGACGATGCCGGCCAGCAGCGCCGGGCCGGAGGCGAGGATCGCCCCGAGGCTCAGGGAGGCGCCGAGCAGCACCACGGCGACCTCGAGGAGCTGCTTGGCCGAGAAGGCGATGCCGGTGCGGAACCGCGCCGGGGGCGTCCAGGCGGTCCGCACCGCGATGCCGATCAGGATCGCCAGAACCAGGGCCTCGATGTAGGGGTGACCGGCGACCCGCTCCTCTACCGCCTGCGCGGCCATCGCCACCGCGGTGATCACCGCGCACAGGCCGATGCCGGGCAAGACCGAGGCGGCCGTGTCCGACCGGCCACCCCGGTCGGGGCGGGCCGGCGTCGGGGCCGTCTTGGATGGGGCGTCAGGGCTCACGGGAACGGGCTCCGGGGGTCGTAAGCGGAGCCTATAGGAAGAAAACGTTCGCCGCACCGTCGCAACAGAGAAGTTCGATCTCTATTCGAGCAACATGCGAGAAGACACGTCTCCGCAGAGATCGGGGCCGGCCTCGGGCGGAGCGCGGCCGGAGCGCTCCGCCCGGCCCGCCCCCGCTCAGGCCTGCATGCCCCAGCGCTGGACGGTGCGCCGCTCGATCGTCTGGAAGATCAGGTTCTCGACCACGAGACCGATCAGGATCACGGTGAGCAGCCCGGCGAACACGTTCGGGATGTCGAGCATGTTCTTGTTCTCGAAGATGAACCAGCCGAGGCCGCCCGCCCCGGACGACACCCCGAAGACCAGCTCGGCGGCGATCAGGGTGCGCCACGCGAAGGCCCAGCCGACCTTCAGGCCGGTGAGGATCGACGGAAAGGCCGCCGGGATCAGGATCTTGCCGATCAGCCGCGGGCCCGACAGTCCGTAATTGCGCCCGACCATCTTGAGCGTGCGGCTGACCGACAGGAAGCCCGAATGGGTGTTGAGGGCGATCGCCCAGGTCACCGAGTGGACCAGCACGAAGATCAGGCTGCCGTTGCCCAGGCCGAACCAGATCAGCGCCAGGGGCAGGAGCGCGATCGCCGGCAGCGGGTTGAACATCGACGTCAGCGTCTCGAGCAGGTCGGTCCCGATCCGCGACGCGATGGCGACGCCGGTGAGCAGGGTCGCCAGGGCGACGCCGGCGGCGTAGCCCATGAGCAGCACCTTCAACGAGCTCCAGGCCCGGGCCGGCAGCGTGCCGTCCGCGATGCCCCGGAAGAAGGCCTCCACGGTCGCCGTGAAGGTCGGGAACAGGAGGTCGTTGTCGAGATAGCGCCCGTAGGCCTCCCAGATCCCGGCGAGGAGCACGAGGATCACGACCTTGCGCAGCCACGCCTGGTTGTAGAGCCGCTCGGCGACCGACAGCGGCTTCTCCACCACGGTGGCGCCGTGGGCGTGGCCGGTCTCGCGCACGATCTCGGGCCGGCCGGACGGCGGCAGGGCCGCGAGGCGCGGCGCCGCGCCCGTCCCGGCCAGCGGGGCGCCGCTCAGGGCTTGCGCGCTAGACATTCTCCGCCTCCTGGATCTCTTCCGAGAACAGCATGTGCTGGATCCGGCCCTCGAGCTGCAGCGCCGCCTCCGGCGACGCGGCGCTGTTGAGCTCGGCCTTCACCTCGCCGGGATGGGGCGAGAGCAGCAGGATGCGCGAGCCGACCTTGATCGCCTCAGGGATCGAGTGGGTGACGAACAGCACGGTGAAGCGCGTGCCCTCCCACAGGGCGAGCAGTTCGTCTTGCATGCGTCGCCGGGTGAGCGCGTCGAGTGCCGCGAAGGGCTCGTCCATCAGCAGGATGTCGGGCTCCATCGCCATGCCGCGGGCGATGGCGACGCGCTGCTTCATGCCGCCCGACAGGGTGTGGGGGTAGCTGTCGGCGAATTTCGTGAGGTTGACCTTGTCGATGTAGAGGTTGGCCCGGTCCAGGGCCTCGCGGCCTCTCAGCCGGCCCGAGGCCTCGAGGGCGAAGACCACGTTCTGCCGGACCGTCTTCCACGGCAGGAGCTGGTCGAATTCCTGGAACACCATCATCCGGTCAGGACCGGGCTCGGTGACCGGGCGCCCCTTCAGGCGGATCTCGCCCTCGGTCGGCGCCATGTAGCCGCCCACCGCCTTGAGCAGGGTCGACTTCCCGCATCCGGACGGCCCGAGCAGGACGAAGCGGTCCCCGGGCCAGACCCGGAAGCTCACCCGGTAGGTGGCCGTGACGAGGTGCTCGGGCGTCTTGTAGCGGAGCGTGACGCCGTCGACCTCCAGCAGAGGCTGACCCGTGTCCATCCATCCTCCCTGGCGCCGCGGTTTGAACCGCGTTTCGCTGAGGGCCGGAGATGGTCCGCCCCTCACGGGAAAGTGTATCGGCCCGCGGAAGAGGCTGTAAAGGTCGATATTTTGTATGCGATGGGATCTTCGTCCCGATCGTCAGGCCCGACGGGTCAGGCCGGGTGCCACCACCGGCCCTTCAGCACCACGCCTTCGGCGGTGATCCGCCGGTCGCCCGTCATGTGCTCGCCGCGCGTGTCGACGTAGTCGAACGCGCCGTCCCGCACCGCCAGTACCGTGGCGTCGCCGAGCGCTCCGACCTTCAGGGTCCCGTACTCCATCCGCTTCAGCGCCACGGCGGCGTTCACCGTGGAGGCGGCGACGACCTCGGTGAGGCTCATGCCGAGGCAGAGCATCTTCGACATGGTGGTGACCTGGTCGAAGGCCGGCCCCTCGATGCAGAGCTGGTGCACGTCCGACGAGATCGTGTCGGGCAGGAAGCCGCCCGCCAGCATCGCCCGCGCCGTCTTGAAGGCGAACGAGCCCTTGCCGTGGCCGATGTCGAACAGCACGCCCCGCGCCCGCGCCTCGCGCAGCGCCGGCTTCACGGCGCCCTGGGCCGTGATGGGCGAGTTCGGGAACGGCCGGAACGCGTGGGTCAGCACGTCGCCGGGCCGCAGCATGGCCAGCACCTGCTCGTAGCTCGGCGGCGGCTCGTCGATATGGGCCATCAGCGGCAGGCCTGTCTCCTCCGCGACCTGCAGGGCGATGTCGAGGGGCGCGGTGCCCTGGTCGCCCGAGGCGTGGCGCCCGACCCGGACCTTGATGCCGACGATCACGTCCCGGTTGGCGTCGGCGACCTCGACCGCCTCCCGGGGCGCCATGAGCCGCGGGTCCTCGCTCTCGCCGACCATGATGGTCTTCGAGAAGCCGAAGATACCGGCGAAGGAGACGTGCAGGTAGGCGAGGATCCGCGCCTGCGACCGCTCGATCACGTGGCTGCGGAAGCCGGCGAAATTGCCGGGCCCGGCGCTGCCGGTATCGACCGAGGTGGTCACCCCCGAGGTCCGGCAGAAATCGTCGGCGTCGATGCCGAGCGAGGTGCCGCCCCAGTAGACATGGGTGTGCAGGTCGATCAGGCCCGGCGTGACGATCGCGCCTTCCATGTCGCGCACCTGCGTGCCGGGGCCCGCCGGCAGGTCGCGGCCGAAGCCCGAGACGCGGCCGTCCGCGAAGGCGACGTCGCAGATCCCGTCGTGGTTCTGCGACGGGTCGATGACCCGGGCGCCCTTCAGGATGAGGTCGTGCTGCACGAGAGACTCCGGATGTGGTTCGCGGGAATCCGACCCGTCCTCGCGAGCGAAGCGACCCAGGGATCCGCCACGCTCGGGGATCGCGCGCTGCCCTGGGTCGCTTCGCTGCGCTCGCGAGGACGGCGCCGTCAGGCCGCCTGGGCGGGCACGGCCGTGTCGTTGAGGTGGCAGGCGGCGAAGTGGCCGGCGCCGACCGCGTCGAGGCCCGGCACCTCGGTCCGGCAGCGGTCGAAGGCGTGCGGGCAGCGGGTGTGGAAGCGGCAGCCGGAGGGCGGGTTGATCGGGCTCGGCACGTCGCCCTTGAGCACGATGCGGGTGCGCCCGGCCCCGGGCTCGGGGATCGGCACCGCCGAGAGCAGCGCCTGCGTGTAGGGGTGCTTGGGCGCCAGGAAGAGATCCCGGCGGGGGCCGATCTCGACGATCTTGCCGAGATACATCACCGCGACGCGGTGGGTCATGTGCTCGACGATGGCGAGGTCGTGCGAGATGAACAGCATCGCGAGATCGAGCTCGCGCTGCAGGTCGCGCAGCAGGTTGACGATCTGCGCCTTCACCGAGACGTCGAGGGCCGAGACCGCCTCGTCGCAGATGATCAGGTCCGGCTCGGCGGCGAGCGCCCGGGCGATGCCGATGCGCTGGCGCTGCCCGCCCGAGAACTCGTGCGGGAAGCGCCCGAGCGCCTCGCGCGGCAGGCCGACCCGCTCCATCAGGCTGGCCAGCCGGCTCTCCAAGTCGGCGCTGTTCCGGGCCAGCCCGAAATTGCGGATCGGCTCGGCCAGGATCGCCCGCACCCGCATCCGCGGGTTGAGCGACGAGAACGGGTCCTGGAACACCATCTGGATGTGGCGCCGCAGGGGCCGGAGCGCTCCGGCCGAGAGGTCGTCGATGCGGCGCCCGTCGAGCACCACCTGGCCGGCGGTGGGCGCGTAGAGGCGCATCAGCGCCTTGGCGACGGTGGACTTGCCGCAGCCGGACTCGCCGACGAGCGAGAGGGTCTCGCCCCGGGCCACCGTGAAGGACAGGCCGTCCACCGCCTTGAGCACGCGCTTGGACTGGCCGAACAGGCCGCCGCCGAGGGCGAAGTGCTTCTTGAGGTCGTTGACCTCCAGCAGGGTGCGGGCGGCGGGTGCGGGCGTGGCGCTCATGCCGCGAGGGCGTCCTTCGGCGCGTAGTGGCAGGCGGCGAGGTGGCCCGGCGCCTTCGGCTCCAGGGCCGGCGCGTAGGCGCGGCACAGGTCGGTGACGTCCGGGCAGCGCCCGGCGAAGACGCAGCCCTCGATCCGGCCCTTCAGGCTCGGGACCATGCCGGGGATCTCGGCGAGCCGCGCGTCGGCGCCGTGCTCGACGGCGCCGAGCTTCGGCACCGCCCCCATCAGGCCGCGGGTGTAGGGGTGGCGCGGCGACCGGAACAGCTCGCGGACCGGCGCCTCCTCGACCTTGCGGCCGGCATACATCACCACCACCCGGTCGGCGACCTCGGCCACCACGCCGAGATCGTGGGTGATCAGCATGATCGCGGCCCCGACCCGGGCCTTCAGGTCGCGCATCAGGTCGAGGATCTGGGCCTGGATGGTCACGTCCAGCGCCGTGGTCGGCTCGTCGGCGATCAGGAGCTTCGGCGAGCAGGCGAGCGCGATGGCGATCATCACCCGCTGGCGCATGCCGCCGGAGAGCTGGTGCGGGTATTCCCGCACCCGGCGCCGCGGCTCGGGGATGCCGACCAGCGTCAGCATCTCCACGGCCCGCTCCTCGGCCTCCCGGCGGCCGAGCCCCTGGTGCAGCCGCAGGGTCTCGCCGATCTGGCGGCCGACCGTCAGCACTGGGTTCAGCGAGGTCATCGGCTCCTGGAAGATCACGCTGATGTCGTTGCCGCGGATCTTGCGCATGGCGCTGTTCGGCAGGTCGAGGAGGTTCTTGCCCTCGAACTTGATCGCGCCGGCGATGCGGGCCGGCGGCTCGGGCAGGAGCCGCAGGATCGACATCGAGGTCACCGACTTGCCGCAGCCGGACTCGCCCACGATCGCCAGGGTCTCGCCCGACTGGATCGCGAACGAGACCCCGTCCACCGCCCGATTCACCCCGTCGGGGGTGCGGAAATGGACCTGCAGGTTCTCGATCGACAGGAGGGGGGTGCCGCTCATGCTGCCGGTCCTCATCAGACGTCTTTCGCCATGCGGGGGTCGAGGGCGTCGCGCAGGCCGTCGCCGACGAGGTTCACGGCGAGCACCGTCATCGAGAGGAAGATGGCCGGGAACAGGATGATGTAGAACTTCACCTGCCAGAGGGCCCGGCCCTCGGCCATGATGTTGCCCCAGGAGGGCGTCGAGGGCGGCACGCCCGCGCCGATGAACGACAGGATCGCCTCGGTGATCATCGCGGAGGCGCAGATGTAGGTCGCCTGCACGGTCATGGGCGCCAGCGTGTTGGGCAGGATGTGGCGCCAGATGATCGCCGGCATCCGGGTGCCGGTGGTGACCGCCGCCTCGACGTAGGGCTGCTCGCGCAGCGACAGCACCACGCCGCGCACGAGGCGGGCGACGCGCGGGATCTCCGCGATGGTGATCGCGATGATCACGTTCTGGACCGAGCCGCGGGTGAGCGCCATCAGCGCGACCGCGAGCAGGATCGGCGGGATCGACATCATGCCGTCGACGACCCGCATGACGATCCCGTCGAGCCAGCGCACCATACCGGAGACGAGGCCGACCGCGAGCCCCGCGACCGAGGCGAGGAACGCCACCGAGAAGCCGACCAGCAGCGAGACCCGGGCGCCGTAGACCACCCGCGAGTAGACGTCGCGGCCGAGCATGTCGGTGCCGAACCAGTACTGCGCCGACGGGGCCCGGGTGCGCTTGGCGGGCGCCAGGGCGGTCGGGTCGACGGTGCCGAGATAGGGGGCCAGCACCGCCATCAGGAAGACGATGAGGAGCAGCACGCCGCCGACCACGATGGTCGGGTTGCGGCGCACATAGGTCCAGACCCGGCCCCGGCGCTTGCGGGCCGGGATGACGTCGGGCAGCGGCGCCGCGACGGCGAGGCCCGGCGGCGGGGGCGCCTTGGGGGTGATCCCCTCGGGCGGGGCGCCCGCCTGCGGGGCGCTGCTGGGGAAGGGCGCGACGGTCGCGGTCAATAGCGGATCCTCGGGTCGAGCACGGTGTAGAAGAGGTCGATGGCGAGGTTCACGAGCACGTAGACGAAGCTGAACAGCAGCACGACGCCCTGGATGACCGGGTAGTCGCGGCGCAGGATCGCGTCGACGGTGAGGCGCCCGAGGCCGGGGATCGCGAAGACCGTCTCGGTCACCACCGCACCGCCGATCAGCAACGCGATGCCGATGCCGATCACGGTGACGATCGGCACCGCGGCGTTCTTGAGGGCGTGGACGAACAGGACCGGCCCCTGCGACAGCCCCTTGGCCCGGGCCGTGCGCACGTAATCCTGCTGGAGCACGTCGAGCATGGTCGCGCGGGTCACCCGGGCGATCAGCGCGATGTAGACGAGGCCGAGCGTCACCGCCGGCAGGATCAGGTTGGACAGCCAGGGCCACACGCCCTGCTCGATCGGCGTGTAGCCCTGCACGGGCAGCCAGCCGAGCTCGAGGGCGAAGACGTAGGCCAGGATGTAGCCGACCACGAAGACCGGCACCGAGAAGCCCGTCACGGCGAGCCCCATCACGAGGCGGTCGATCAGGCTGCCGGCCTTCCAGGCGGCGACGACGCCCAGCGGCACCGCCACCACGATGGCGAAGACCAGGGTGACGAGCATCAGCGAGACGGTGGGCTGCACCCGCTGGCCGATCATGGTGGTGACCGGCAGGTTGGTGAAGATCGAGGTGCCGAGATCCCCGTGGAGGATCTGCCAGGACCATTCCCAGAACCGCACCAGGAACGGCCGGTCGAGGCCGAGCGTGGCGCGGATGCGGGCGACGTCGTCGGGGGTCGCCTGGTCGCCCGCGATGATCGCCGCCGGGTCGCCCGGGGCGAAGTAGAGGAGGCTGAAGACGAACAGCCCGACCACCGCCATGACCGGGATGGTGGCGAGGATGCGCCTGCCGATATAGCCGAGCATGGGGCCTCGCTAGGCTGTGGGCGGGAGGGCGCGGCGGGTGCGGCCGCCCCTGCCCCCCTCGCGGGTGCCGACCTTCACGCGTCCGGGTCGGGCGCGAACGCCGGCGGCGGAGCGCGACGCGCCCCCTCTCCCGTGCGGGAGAGAGACAGGAGAGGGGACCCGCGCCCGGTCCCGCGACCGCGTTGCCGAGCGCGGTATCCGAAGCCGGGAGCCCGCCCGAGAGACCGGGCGGGTCGGGCAACCCGACGTGGCGAGAGCGGGCGCCATCACGCCTTCGACACGTCCCAGGTGAAGGGGATCGGCCCCTTCACGATGCCCGAGACGTTCTTGCGCCACGCCTGGTAGCCGAGGAAGAACCCGGTGGGCACGTAGACCACGCCCTCGCAGGCGGCGGCGTTGACCTTGTCGATGGCGGCCTTCTCGGCGGCCGGGTCGGCGGCGTCGAACCACTCGGCGATGGCCGTCTCCACCGGCGGGATGTTCGGCCAGCCGAACCACGCCTTGTCGCCACTCGCCCGCACCGCCGGGTAGCCCGCCGGATTGATGCAGTCGGCGCCCGCGTGCCAGGTGTGGAACATGTTCCAGCCGCCCTGAGACGGCGGCGCCTTGGAGGCCCGGCGGGTGCCGGTGGTGCCCCAATCGGTGGCGACGAAGTCGACGTTGAAGCCCATCTTCTTCAGGAGGTCGGCGGTGATGTCGCCCTGCGCCTTGGTGATCCCCTGGTCCTGGGCCACGATGCAGACCACCGGCTCGCCCTTGTAGCCGGCCTCCTTGAGCAGCTTCTGGCCGAGCTTGATGTCGCCCTTGCCGACATTGCCGCCGCCCGCCTTGCTGTAGAGGGGTGTGCCCGGCGTGAAGAAGCCCGGCAGCGTCTTCCACAGGCTGTCGTCGTCGCCGACGATCGCCCGCATGTAATCCTCCTGGCTCATCGCGGTCATGACCGCCTGGCGGATCTTCGGGTTGTCGAAGGGCGGGTGCAGGTGGTTCATCCGGAACGACCCGACATTGCCGAGCGGGTCGGCGATGTCGACGTTGAGGTTGCTGTTCTTGCGCAGCAGCGGCACGAGGTCGGAGATCGGGTTTTCCCACCAGTCGACCTCGCCGTTCTGCAGGGCCGCCGACGCGGTGGCGGCGTCCGGCATGATCACCCACTCCACCCGGTCGACCAGCATGCGCTTGCCGCCCGCGAGCCAGGAATTCGGCTCGTCGCGGGGCTTGTAGTCGGTGAAGGTCTCGAACACCGCCCGGGCGCCCGGCACCCACTCGTTGCGGACGAACTTCATCGGGCCCGAGCCGACATACTCGGAGATCTGCGTGAACGGGTCGGTCTTGGCGATCCGCTCCGGCATCATCAGCGCCATCGGCGCGTTGGTCTTGCCGAGCGCGTAGAGCAGCTTCGGGAACGGCTTCTTCAGGCGCCACTGGAAGGTCCTGTCGTCGGTCGCCGCGAGGTCGTCCTGGATGCCGCGGATCATCAGGCCGATCGGGTCGCGGGCCATCCAGCGGGTGAGGCTCGCCACCACGTCCTTGGCGAGAACCGGCTCGCCGTCGTGCCACTTCAGGCCGGGGCGCAGCCGGAAGGTCCAGGTGAGCTTGTCGCCCGAGACCTCCTCGGACTCGACCATCTGGCGCTGCGGCTTCAGCTGCGCGTCGACGCCGTAGAGCATGTCCCAGACGAGGGTGCCGGCGTTGCGCACCACGTACTGGGTCCCCCAGATCGGGTCGAAATTCGCGAGGTTCGCCTGCGGCACGAAGCGCAGGACCTTGCCCCCCTGCGCCAGGGCCGGCCGCGCGAGCTGCGGCGCAGCCAAACCGAGCGCAGCCGAACCCTTGAGAAAGGTCCTGCGGTCCATCGTCTTCTCCCTGGCGGTGCGGATCTCAAGCATCGGTCGCCGGCCCGCACCTTGCGGGCGAGTTTGAACGGTTCTGATGCGCGGGCGCAATGGCCCGTGGTGACAACGACGTCCGGGCGCGCGTCCGCATCGCCGCCGGCCTCGGGGCGACGGCGGCATGGAGAGGGGCTGTGTCGGTGCGGCTCGAACTCACGGGCCGCGTCTCGCAAGGCCCGCGCCAGCCCGGCCGTCACTGCGTTATGTATTCATGATCGCGGAGCGCGCGGCGTCTCGGTCGACATGTCCCGCACCGTCATCGCGAGCGCAGCGATGACGGCTGTGCCGACTTCATCGATCGGAAACGGGATCGCACAGCGTTTCGCAGCTCGGGATCGAGCGTGAGGCCGGAGATCCCCTCGCCCTTCGGCCTGCGCTGTGTGAGTCCGCGAGCCCGCCGCGGAGGAGGGCCAGCCGGGGCGGCGGGCACCGGAATGGACGCCTCAGCCCACCTGCCGCAGGTGGCCGCCGCGCGCGCCCGGAACCGCCTGCATGGCGCGGATGAAGGCCGCGATGCGGGGGGCGATCACCGACCGGTAGCGCGAGCCGTTGAACACCCCGTAATGGCCGACGCCGGCCTGGAGGTGGTAGGCCTTGCGCGCCTCCGGAAGGTTCGGCGTCAGGTCGAGGGCCGCCTTGGTCTGGCCGACGCCGGAGATGTCGTCGTTCTCGCCCTCGACCGCCAGGATCGCGCAGCGGCGGATGGCGCCGAGATCGACCGGCGTGCCGCGGTGCGTCATCTGTCCCGTCGGCAGGGCGTGGTCGACGAACACGGTCTGCACGGTCTGGAGGTAGTACTCGGCCGTCAGGTCCATCACGGCGAGGTACTCGTCGTAGAACTCGCGGTGCTTCTCGGCCGAGTCGCCGTCGCCCGTCACCAGATGGTCGAACATGTCCGAATGGGCGGTGACGTGGCGGTCGAGGTTCATCGCCATGAAGCCCGACAGCTGCAGGAAGCCCGGATAGACCCGGCGCCAGGCGCCCGGGTAGATCGGCGGCACGAGGCTGATCGTGTTCTGCTCGAACCACTTCTGGCCGCGCTCCTGCGCGAGGCAGTTGACCGCGGTGGGCGAGCGGCGGGTGTCGATCGGGCCGCCCATCAGGGTCATGGAAGTCGGCACCGCCGGCTCGTCGGCCGCCTCCATCAGCGCCACCGCGGCGAAGACCGGCACCGCCGGCTGGCACACCGCCATGACGTGCAGGTCCGGCCCCAGGACCGCGAACATCTCCTGCAGGTAGTCGATGTAGTCGTCGAGATCGAACTGGCCCGCGAAGAGCGGCACCATCCGGGCGTCGGTCCAGTCGGTGATGAACACGCGATGGTTCGGCAGCATCGCCTCGACGGTGCCGCGCAGCAGCGTGGCGTAGTGCCCCGACATCGGCGCGACGATCAGCAGCTTGGGCTGCGGCTCCGCGGGGGCCGCCGGGAACGCGCGGTCGAAGGCGATCAGGCGGCAGAACGGCCGCTCCCAGACCACCCGCTCGGTGACCGGGACCGCCGCGCCGTCCACCACCGTCTCGGTGAAGCCGAAGGCGGGCTTGCCGTACTGGCGGGTGACGCGCTCGAACATCTCGCAGCCGGCGCTGACCGCGCGGGCATAGGGTCCGTAGGCCAGGGGATTGCCCGGCATCTGGAGCCCGTAGCGGGTGAGGTCGGCGGCGACGCGGGCGGGTGCCATCAGGGCGCGCGCGCCCTCGTACAGGGAATAGGCCAGCAGCATCGTCACCTCGCGGTATCGCTCCGGCCGCGGGCATCGAGCCGCGCGGCCCATACCCCCTGCAACCCGAGTCGGTAGGATAATGCTCCACCCTGAACGCGGGCGGAACATCCCGGAGCTGCGGCGACTTGCCTGTGACCACGTCCGCGGGCGATCGTCCGCCAGCGACGACGTGTCCGGGGCGGTGAGCCGGGATTCCCATCGCCGCGTCATGCGAAGGGAGTCCACGGGACGCCGCGCCGGCGGGTCCGTCCGGCGACGCACCGATACAGCCCGTTACAGCCCATGCCCGATACCGATCTCAGCGGCCTCGGTCGCGACGCGCGACACTTGCGGCTCGACACCTTCGTCCGCCTGCGCTGGCTCGCCATCACGGGCCAGAGCGCGGCGGTCGTCGGGGCGCAGTTCGGCCTCGGCCTGCCGCTGCCGTTCGGCTGGTGCTTCCTGGTGATCGCCACCTCGTCCTGGCTGAACCTCGCCCTGCGGATCCGCTTCCCGGCGAGCTACCGGCTCAGCGACGATTCCGCGGCCCTGCTCCTCGCCTTCGACATCGTGCAGCTCGCGGCCCTGCTGTTCCTCACGGGCGGGCTCCAGAACCCGTTCTCGCTGCTGTTCCTCGCCCCCGTGCTGATCTCCGCCACCGCCCTGCCCCCCGAGCGGACCCTGGCGCTGGGCCTCCTGGCGGTGGGCCTCGCGACGCTGCTCGCCCTGGTGCACCGGCCCCTGCCCTGGTTCGCGGACGGGCGGATCGAGCTGCCGTTCCTGTACGTCTCCGGCGTCTGGACCGCGATCCTGCTCGGCACCGCCTTCACGGGCGTCTACGCGTGGCGGGTCGCCGAGGAGACCCGGCTCCTCGCCCAGGCGCTCGCCGCCACCGAGCTGGTGCTCGCCCGCGAGCAGCACCTGTCGCAGCTCGACGGGCTCGCGGCCGCGGCTGCCCACGAATTGGGCACACCGCTGGGCACGATCATGGTGGTGACCAAGGAGCTGATTCGCCAGCTCGGCCCCACCGCCTCGCCGGCGGTGGCGGAGGATCTCAACCTGCTGCGCGAGCAGGTCGACCGCTGCCGCGGCATCCTCGGCAAGCTGACCTCCCTCGACGGGGACGGGGCCGGGGCCGGCTTCCTGGAGACGGTGACGTTCAGCCACCTCGTGGAGGAGCTGGTGGCGCCGCAGCGGGCACTCGGCGCTGCCCTCGCCGTCACCAGCGCCGGAGAGGGGCCGGAGCCGGCCTGCCGGCGCAACCCGGGCGTCATGTTCGGGCTCGCCAACATCCTCGACAACGCCGTCGACTTCGCCGAGGCCGGCGTCACCGTCGAGGGGCGCTGGACGCCCGACCGGGTCTGGATCGAGATCCGCGACGACGGCCCGGGCTTCTCCAGCGAGGTGCTGCTGCGGGCGGGCGAGCCCTACGTGACCACCCGCAGCCACGACCGGCCGCAATCCGGTGGGACCGTGGGGGCCGGCCTCGGCCTCGGGCTGTTCATCGCCAAGACCCTGATCGAGCGCTCGGGAGCGCAGCTCGCCCTGATGAACGTCGCGGCGCCGGACGCCCACGGGGCGATCGTGCGCGTCTCCTGGGCCCGCCACATCTTCGAGCGCGGCGCCGCGCCGCGACATTCTCCGGAACTCAGTATCCGCGCCCCCCTGCCACCGGGCGATGCCGTACCTATATGAGGGACAGACCAAGAACCCGACGACAAAAACCCGAAAGGAGTGCCGGATGCTCACGCAGCCCGGGACCTCGGCGGCGACCGACCCCGCCGTGATCAACGATGCCGATCCGCTGGCCGCCTTCTCCGACCGCAGCCTGCTGATCGTCGACGACGACAAGCCCTTCCAGACCCGCCTCGCGCGCGCCATGGAGAGCCGCGGCTACCACGTGCAGGTGGCCGACAGCGTCGCGGACGGCGTCTCCGCCGTCGAGGCGCGCGCGCCCGCCTTCGCGGTGATCGACATGCGCCTCGGCGACGGCAATGGCCTCGACGTGATCGCCCGCCTCAAGGAGCGCCGGCCCGAGGCCCGCGGCGTGATCCTCACCGGCTACGGCAACATCGCCACCGCGGTCACCGCGGTGAAGCTCGGCGCCTTCGACTACCTCGCCAAGCCCGCCGACGCCGACGAGATCCACGGCACGCTGATGGCGCAGCCGGGCGAGCGGGCCGACCCGCCCGAGAACCCGATGTCGGCGGACCGGGTCCGCTGGGAGCACATCCAGCGCGTCTACGAGCTGTGCAGCCGCAACGTCAGCGAGACCGCCCGGCGCCTCAACATGCACCGGCGGACCCTGCAGCGGATCCTGGCCAAGCGCGCGCCGCGCTGAGGCTGGACCGCTCCGGCGCCGTCCGGTCGGTTGCATCGCCCCGCCTCTGTGGGCTAGCTGCGCGGGTCCCGGACGGTTCGTCCGGGACCCGAAATCTTTTCGAGGGCGGATCTCGTGAACGGGCGCAACGCCATCACCATCATCAGCATGATGGTCCTCGTCGGCACCGAGGTGTTCGCCGTGGCCATCGCGGCGGGCTGGGCCATCGCGGGCATCTTCGATCTCGGCGACCGGGTCGGGCACGTCCTGATGGGGCTGTTCAGCCTGTTCGCGGCCTGGATCATGCTCCAGCTCTGGCGCCGGGCGACCAGCATCGAGCCCCTGCGGGGCCCGGCTCCGGCGGCGCATCGCTGAACGAGCGCGCACGGGCGACTTTTCCGTTCAAGTTGCATCCAGCAGCGGAATGATCCCTATGCGTGCGGCGTGTTCGACAGTGCGCCGGCCTTCCTGTTAGAAGCGACCGGCGACGGTCTGTGTGACGTTGTCGCAGGTCACACACCCGTCCCGACACGCGTGAGACCCGTAGATCCATGAAAGCCCGTATCATCGTCACCCTGAAGACCGGTGTGCTGGACCCGCAGGGTAAGGCGATCGAGGCCGCCCTCAGGTCCCTCGGCATCGAGGGCGTCGACGGCGTCCGTCAGGGCAAGGTCTTCGACATCGAGGTGTCGGCGGCCGACGGCGCCGCCGCCGAGGCGACGTTGCGCACGGCCTGCGAGAAGCTCCTGGCCAACACCGTCGTCGAGAACTACGCGATCGAGATCCTCTGATGCACGCCGCGGTCGTCGTCTTCCCGGGTTCCAACCGCGAGTCGGACGTCGTCCGGGCCCTGCGGCGCTCCGGCGCGCAGGTGAGCCTCGTCTGGCACGCGGACCACGCGCTCCCCGCCGGCACCGACCTCGCCGTCCTGCCCGGCGGCTTCTCGTACGGCGACTACCTGCGCTGCGGCGCCATCGCCGGCCGGGCCGCGGCCATGGACGCGGTCCGGGCCCACGCGGCCCGCGGCGGCCTCGTGCTCGGTATCTGCAACGGCTTCCAGATCCTGTGCGAATCGGGCCTGCTGCCCGGCGTGCTGATGCGCAACATCGACCGGCGCTTCATCTGCCACCGGCAGACGCTCCGGGTGGAGCGCACCGACACCCGCTTCACCAGCGCCTACACTCAGGGCCAGGTGATCGACGTCTGCGTCGCCCACGGCGAAGGCAACTACTTCGCCGATCCCGAGACGCTGGCGCGGATCGAGGGCGAGGGCCGGGTCGCCTTCCGCTACTGCGACGCGACCGGGGCGATCACCGTCGAGGCGAACCGCAACGGCTCCCTCAACGCCATCGCGGGCGTCCTGTCGGAGACCGGGAACGTCCTCGGGATGATGCCGCACCCGGAGAACTTCGTCGAGGATCTGGTCGGCGGGACCGACGGGCGCGGGCTTTTCGACAGTCTGGCGGCCTGAGATCGACGGGCGAGAACGCACCTTAACTCCGCATTAAGGTTTTCGAGGCATAAACAGGCATCCAGTGATCTGGATGTCGAGTTGGACATGTTTGTCCGCTCTGTTTTGATGCCTCCCTGATGACTCCTCGAGCCGCTCCCTCCGGGGCGGCTTTTTTCTGTGCGCCTGCGGAGCGCGACGCGGGTCGGTGCCGAGGGGCGGGTCTCGCCCGAGAACGGCCCGCGCGGACTTGGCCGCCGCACCTTCCGGCCCTTCGGGCAAAGCTGCGCGATCCCGGACGGCGCCGGTCGCGATCGCGGGCCTCTCGCCCCGGCGATGACCCGTCCGTCGCACCGTCGCCCCGGATCCGTAACGCGAAAGCCCAGGCCGGGCGGACCCGACCTGGGCTGAGAGCGATCTCGGCTGACAGAGGCTGGGCGGGGCGAGCCGCCTCAGTACAATCCGCCGGCCTGAGCGGCCCGGTCGGGATCGGGCGCGACCGCCGCCGGGGCGGCCGCCTGGCCGCCACCGCCGCCGGAGGACGGTGCCGAGTAGGAATCCGGCGGCGCGGTGCCCGGCTTGAACGCCTCCAGGATCGTCCCGGCGCCCTCCCCCGAGCCGGCGCGGGTGCCGCTCGCGAGGTTGATGCGGATCAGCTTGATGCCCGGGGGCACGCGGAACGGCGTCGGCGGCTTGTCCTTGAGGGCCGTCTTCAGGAACTCCAGGGCGATCGGCGCCGCCAGGCCGCCGCCGGTGGCGCGGTCGCCGAGCGAGCGGGGCTTGTCGAAGCCGATATAGATGCCGACCGCCAGGTCCGGCGAGAAGCCCACGAACCACGCGTCCTTGGCGTCGTTCGTCGTGCCGGTCTTGCCGGCGAGCGGCTTGCCGATCTGCTTCAGGATCGTGGCGGTGCCGCGCTGGACCACGCCCTCCATGATCGAGACCATTTGGTAGGCGGTCAGCGGGTCGAGCACCTGCTCGGAATCGTCCACCAGCTTCGGCTCGTCCTGGCCCGACCACTTCTCGGCGTCGCAGCCGATGCACTTGCGGTTGTCGTGCCGGTAGATCGTCTCGCCGATGCGGTCCTGGATCCGGTCGATCAGGGTCGGCCGGATGCGCCGGCCGCCGTTGGCCAGCATCGAGTAGGCGGTGACCATGCGCATGACCGTGGTCTCGCCCGCGCCGAGCGACATGGGCAGCACCGGCAGCATGTCGTCGTAGACGCCGAAGCGGCGGGCGTACTCGGCGATGAGCGGCATGCCGACATCCTTGGCGAGCCGGACCGTCATCAGGTTCTTCGAGTGCTCGATGCCGTAGCGCAGGGTGTGCGGACCGCCCGACTTGCCGTCGTAGTTCGAGGGAGTCCAGGCCTCCTGGCCGGGGCCGGCCTCGATGGTGATCGGGGTGTCCTGGATGATCGAGGCGGGGGTGTAGCCGTTGTCCAGCGCCGCCGAGTAGACGATCGGCTTGAACGAGGAGCCGGGCTGGCGCATCGCCTGCGTGGCGCGGTTGAACTCGGATTCGTCGTACGAGAAGCCGCCGACCATCGCGTGCACGCGCCCCGTGTTCGGGTCCATGGCCACGATGGCGCCGGAGACCTCGGGCTTCTGGCGCAGGCGGAACTGACCGCGGCCGCCGTCCATCGCCTCGACATAGACCATGTCGCCGGCCTGGAGATTGGCGCGGCCGGCCCAGCGCATGCCCTCGGGCGTGATCACGCCGGTCTCGCGGTCCTTGCCGACCTGGCCGGAGGCCTCGCGCTTGGGCTGCAGGCCGATCTGCACGCCGCCGCCGCCGTTGCCCAGCACCACGGCGAGCCGCCAGGGCGCCACGTCGCCGAGCGCCGGAACCTCGGCCGCCGCCATGCCCCAGTCGCGCCCGGTCAGGTCGACCTTGGTGACCGGACCGCGCCAGCCATGGGCCTGGTCGTAGCGGACGAGGCCGTCGACCAGCGCCTTGCGGGCCCAGGCCTGCATCTTCGGGTCGAGGGTCGTGCGCACCGAGAGGCCGCCCTCGTAGAGCTTCTTCTCGCCGTAGCGCTCGGAGATCTCGCGGCGGACCTCCTCGGTGAAGTAGTTGGCGTTGGCGGCGTTCGGGAAGGCGACGCGCGGGTTGACGCCGAGCGGCATCTTCTTGGCGGAATCCGCCTCCTCCTTGGTGATGTAGCCGTTCTCCGCCATCAGGCGGATGATCTCGTTGCGGCGGTCCAGCGCCGCCTGGGTCTTGCGGTAGGGGTGGTAGTTGTTCGGCCCCTTCGGCAGGGCGGCGAGGTAGGCCGCCTCGTTGATGGTCAGCTCGTGGACCGACTTGCCGAAATAGTCGAGCGCCGCCGCCGCCACGCCGTGCAGGTTGCGGCCCGGGACGATCGTGCCCAGGAAGATCTCGTTGAGGTAGAGCTCGAGGATCTTGTCCTTCGAGTAGGCCGCCTCGATCCGGAGCGCCAGCAGCGCCTCCTTGATCTTGCGGTCGTAGGTCTGCTCGGAGGAGAGCAGGAAGTTCTTGGCGACCTGCTGGGTGATGGTCGAGGCGCCCTGCCGCTTGCCCGACTTGGCGTTGGTCAGGAAGGCGCGCACGATCCCCTCGGGGTCGATGCCGCCGTGCTTGTAGAAGTTCTTGTCCTCGGCCGACAGGAAGGCCGCCACCACGATCTTCGGCATCGCCTGGATCGGCAGGTACAGCCGGCGCTCGCGGGCGTACTCGGCGAGCAGCGAGCCGTCCGCCGCGTGGACGCGGGTCATCACCGGCGGCTCGTAATTGGAGAGCGCGGCGTGGTCGGGCAGGTCCTGGCTGTACTTCCAGTAGAAGTAACCGCCCACCGCCGCGCCGACCACGAACAGCACCGCGGCGGCGCTGAACAGGATCCCGAAGAAACGAAGGATCAGACGCATCCGGTGTTCCGCTCGTCGCTGGCCCGGCCGTATGCCGGAATCGGCTCATCCGGCGCGTGCACCCCGCGCGCTGCGCGGCCGGCCCCCGGACGGTCCCGTGAGACCCCCTCGGAATGCCGGTTTCGGCGGCCGTGCGACGGGGCGTCGGACGTCCCGTATCGACACTCTATCTATGGTGAAACTGGGGCGACGGCGGCCGCGCGGCGCGTCGCGGCCGGCCGGCCGAGCGTGGCGCGGTTGGTGAAGAACTGGTCGATCGCCCTGGCCATGGAGCCGGTGACGTCGGCCCGCCACTCCGGCGATTGCAGCATCTCCAGGTCGCGCTTGCTGGAGAGGTAGCCGAGTTCCACGAGCACGCTCGGCACGTCGGGGGAGCGCAGCACCACGAAGCGCGCCTCCCGGTGGGGCTTGGCGCTCATCTTCATCACGGGGGCGAGCTGGCCCATCAGGGTCCGGGCGAAGCCCGACGAGAAGCCGCGGGTCTCGCGCAGGGTCAGCTCCTGCAGGATGTCGGCGATGTCCGGCGGCGCCTCGGCGGCGTCGACGCCCGCGGCGGCATCGGCCCGGTTCTCGCGCTCGGCGAGCTTGGCGGATTCGGCGTCCGTGGCCTTCTCGGAATTGGTGTAGATCGTGGCCCCGCTCACCTGGGGGGCCGCCGAGATCGAGTCCGCGTGGATCGACACGAACAGGTCGGCCCTGGCGTCGCGGGCGAGGCGCACGCGCTCGGCCAGCGGCACGAACACGTCGCGGTCGCGGGTCATCCGGACCCGGTAGCGGCCGCCCGCCTCCAGCTTCGCCACGAGCGCCTGGGCGAAGCCGAACACGATGTCCTTCTCGAACACGCCGCCCACCGCGATGGCGCCGGGATCGGTGCCGCCGTGGCCGGCATCGACCATGATCAGCGGCCGCTGGTCGGCGGGCTCCGGCGGCGCGGCGCGGGCCTGGGCGGGGGCGGGATCGGCGGTGGCGGCGGCCTTGCGGAAGGCGTCGCGGTCGGCGCGCTGGAGCGGGATCGTGAGCAGCACCGCGCCGTCGCGCGGCCGCGTCGCGGTCTCGATCTTCCCGACGATGGCGGGCGCGGTGAGGTCGATCACGATGCGCGACCGTCCGGGCGCGAACAGGCCGTAGCGGAAGCTCTGCACGAGGCCGTCGCGGCGGCTGCCGGTCCCCGAATCGAGATGGAAGTTGACCTCGGGCAGGTCGATCACCGCCCGGTCGGGCCGCTCCATCACGAAGCCGCGGGCCTCCACGGACCGGGACAGCGTCAGGGTCAGGCGCGTCGTGCCGGCCTGGCTCGCGAGGTCGGCCCCGATGGCGACGGCCGGCTTCTCGCCGTTCTGCGCGGCAGCCGGCATCCCCGTCAGCGCCGGCAGGAGCGCGACGGCGAGACGGAGCCATGCGGAACGGATCAGGCGCGCGCAGTTCGGCATCGGTCCGGTGTCGTCTCCCGTGCCCTCCGTTAAGGCATGGGACCGGCTTGGTTAACGGATCGTTGCCGCCGCGGGTTCGATCGGGCCGGCCTTGTGGCCGGGATGCGACAAGTCCCGGCCGCCCGGGCGCCGCGCCTCAGCGGTACGCGACGACCCGGCTCGCCTGCCCGACCACCGTGACCCAGCAGGTCAGGGACGCGTCGGCGGCCCGCTGGACCTCGCCGACCTGCAGGCGGATGACGTCGGCCGGCGAGCGGGCACCCGAGAGCGCCCGCAGGTGCGCGACGGCCGCCTCGCCCTCGCCGCGCACGTAGCGGGCGATGATCGAGCCGATCTCGACGACGTCGAGGCGGTCGGGGGTGAAGCTGATTCGGTTCGCGGCCGCGGCGAGTCCCGGACCCGCGCCCGGCACCGGCGGGGGGGCGATGTCGATCACCGCCTCGTCTCCGGATTCGGCTTCGAACTCGGCTTCGGACGTCGTCGCGGCGGCTGTGGCCCCCTGGTCGGACGGGACGTCCACCGCGCTGTCGGGCGCGGTCTCGGCCGCGGCTTCGGACGCCCCACCGGGTGCCGCGGCGGTCATGACGGCGTCCACCGTCTCGGCGCCGGTCCGGACGGCCTCGGCGGAGTGGTCAGGCGATTGGTCAGGCGCCGGAGCGGGCGCTGTTGCGGGCGCTTGAGCGGGTTCATCCGCCGCGATCGGGGCGGCTGCGGCCTGGATCTCGGGGGGGGCCGACGCGTCCTGCAACGGCTGGGGCGTCTCGGCGGGACGGCTCCTCGGTCGACGCGGCTTTCCCATCGCGCGATCTCCTCCTATCGGCGTCGGCCCGTCCCGACGGAGCGGCGGCCGGAGGTCGTGCGCGGCCGGCTCGCCGGCGGTGTCGGCGCCGGGCCCGTGACCCCCGGGCGTCAGAGCGGGGGATCCGGCGGGCCTGGACGGCCCTGCCGGATCCCGGTCTTCGTGCCCCGATCGCGGATCGGGGCGGCCGGCCTCAGCGGGCGGCGGCGTTCTGCGCCAGGGTGCCGTAATCCTTGGCCTGGGCCTGGAGCGCGGCGAACTGGCTGCGGACGAACTCGGACTGGAGCTCGAACGCCTCGCGGAGATCCTTCGTGCGCACCAGCTTCTGGGCGAAGTCGAAGGTCGCGTTGGCGTTGGCCTGCGCGTGATCGAACCCCTTCGCGACCGCGGCGCTGAGGGTCGACTGGAAGGTCTGACCCGAGGCCTGGACCTGCTCGGCGGCCTTCACGGCGTTCGCCATCATGGTGCCGACGGCGGTCCGGGCCTGGTCGACGCTCTTGTCGGCGAAGTCGCGCATCTCGGTCGGGATCTCGAAGTTCGGGGTCTGCATCGATGTCTCCAGCATCATCCTTGGAGCGGGACGCCGCATGCGTCCGCGTTGACGCCCCTCTATATGTTGCACTGCAACAAGAAGTCAAGTGCAGGTTCGGGGCGCACTCACGGATCCGGAGGCCCGATAAAGTTCCGATCCGATGATGTCACGAAGTCATCGACACGGTGCCACGGCCCGATAGCAGGTTGCGAGCAAGCTACACCATTGACTCAGTCGGCTAAGATTGCTGATCCCGGCGGAAAACCGATTGGCAAAAAACTATCTCCCTGTCCAGAGGGGCGCGAACGGATCGTGAATTCTTCTGGTATACCAAGCACACCGGAGGATTCAGGATCGTTGCTCCAGGGCGAGCGCGGGTGGATGCTGCATCGCACCGGCCGCCGATTCGGCCAGGCCGGCGTAGAGCGCGCGGAGCGCCGCCGTGTGCGCCGCCAGACCCATCGGGGCCATCCGGAAGAGGCGGCGCGCTTCGGCCCCGAGGGCGGCCGCCAGGGCGTCGTCCCGGAGCGCCGCGAACGCCTCGGCGAGGGGCGCGATCTCCGGCGCGACCACGAAGCCGGTCCGGCCGTGCCGGACCTTCTCGGCGGCGCCGGAGCGGTCGGAAGCCACGACCGGAATGCCGGCCGCCAGCGCCTCGTAGACCGTGAGCGGCCCGGTCTCGTACCAGCGGGAGGGCGCGGCGAGCGCCCGGGCGCGGGCCAGGAGCGTCGCCCAGACTGCCTCGGGCCGCTGCCAGCCGATCACCTCGACGCCGTCCCGGGCGCGCAGCTCCGCCTCCAGGGGCCCGGCGCCGATGAACAGGGCCGGGAGCCCCGCGGCGCGGGCGGCGTCGGCCACGAGGTCGGCGCCCTTCTCGCGGGTGAGGCGCCCCACATAGGCGATCGCGTCGCCGCGGGCGGGCTCGGCCGCCGGCCCGTCCGGGAGCCGGACGGGATTGTCGATCCTGTGATGCGCTAGGGCGTAGCCGCCGAGGAGGGCGCCGAGCCGCTGGCGGCTGGCATCGCAGACATGGACGACATGGAGCGGGCGGCGTCGGCTGGCCCGGCCGACGACCTGACGCAGCGCCGCGGCGCGGGCGACCCGCACGGCCTTGTGCACCCGGCTGCGCGGGTCGCAGGGCGCCGCCAGGCAGGCGGCCGACAGGGGCGCGAGCCCGCAGGGCTCGGCCCGGTCGAAGCGGTAATAGACGCCGTTCGGGCAGGCCAGGGCGTAGTCGTGCAGCGTGACGACCAGCGGCACCCCGGTCTCCGACAGGACCGGGACGATCGCCGGCGACAGGGTCCGGGTCCACTGGTGCAGGTGGATGCAGTCCGGCGGCGCCGCGAGGCCGGTGAGGGCGGCGGCGAGCCGGCGGGCGGCGGCCGCGTGCCAGATCCCGGCGGCCACGGCCCGCGCGGCGCCGAGCGACCAGATGTCGGGCAGGCCGAGGTCGATCCGGCGGATGCCGGCATGGTCGAGGAGCGGGTCGACGGGACCCGGGATCGCCTGGATGTAGGTGACGGCGAGGCCGGCCTCGGCGAGCCCGCGGGCCGATTCGAGCGCGACCTTCTCGGCGCCGCCGCTGGCGGCCGCGAACTCGGCCAGGATCACGACGTGCACGGTGAACCCTCCCGGGGATCGATCGCTCTCGCGCGCCGGGAGGATGGGGCAGACCGGTTTACGGGCGATCAACCGCGGCCGGATACAGCTGTCGGTCCCGGATCGCAGCGGCGGAAGTCCTGACGTGCACGTCGTCCTCGTCGCAGACCACGCCGCGATCAACGGCGGCCAGGCCAAGGTCGCCATCGAATCCGCCCTGGGGCTCGCCGCCCGGGGGGTCCGCGTCAGCCTGTTCGCCGCGGTCGGCCCGGTGGACCCGCGGCTCGAGCCGGCCGGCGTCCGGGTGGTCTGCCTGGACCAGGACGACGTCACCACGGCGCGCAGCAAGCTCGCCTTCGCGGCCCAGGCGATCTGGAACAGGCCGGCCTGCCGCGCCCTGGCGGCGGAACTCGCCGCCTGCGATCCCAGCGACACGCTGGTCCACGTCCACGCCTTCGCCAAGGCGCTGTCGCCGTCGATCGGCACCGCGCTCCGGGCCTCGGGGCTGCCCTGCCTCTACACGATGCACGAGTTCTTCCTCGTCTGCCCGACCGGCGGCTTCTACGCCTACCCGGCGCAGCGGATCTGCCACCGCACCCCGATGTCGCCCGCCTGCATCGTGGCGAACTGCGACGCGCGCAGCTACCCGCGCAAGGTGGCCCGGATGGTCCGCCATGCCGGCCTCGCCCACGTGGCCCGGCTGCCGGAGCTGTTCGCCCACGTCATCACGATCAGCGCCCTGCAGGAGAGCGTCGTGCGGCCGCTCCTGCCCCGCGGCACCGCCTTCCACCGGGTCGACAACCCCATCGCGGTGGGGCCGGCGCCGGTCCACGACGGGCCGCCGGGCGACTTCCTATTCGTCGGGCGGATCTCCACCGAGAAGGGCGCGCCGATCTTCGCCGAGGCGGCCCGCCGGGCGGGCGTGCGGGCGGCCTTCGTGGGCGACGGCCCCGAACGGGCCGACCTCGCCGCGCGCTATCCCGAGGCGGTGATGCTCGGCTGGCGCGACGCCGCGGCCGTGCAGGCGCTGATGCGGCGGGCCCGGGCGCTGGTCTTCCCGAGCGTCTGGTACGAGGGCCAGCCGCTCACCGTCTACGAGGCGCTGGCCTGCGGCGCTCCGGTGATCGTGAGCGACGCCTGCGCGGGCCGCGAGGCCGTGGCCGACGGCGAGACCGGATTCTGGTTCCGCTCGGGCGACCCGGACGATCTCGCCGCGCACCTGCGCCGCCTGACCGACGACGGCCTCGCCGCCCGGATGGGCCGGGCCGCGCACGAGCGCTACTGGGCCGCGCCCCTGACCCTGGACACCCATCTCGACCGTCTCGAGGCCGTCTACGGGACGGTCCTGCGCGAGGCCGCGGCCCGCGTGCCGGCCCGCGGCCCGCTCGGGCGGCCGTTCGCGACCGCCTGAGGATGATTCCGCTGCGCACGTCCTTACGAGCGCAGCGAAGCAATCCAGGACAGCGGGACGCCTCGGCACGCGGCGCGGTTCTGCGTCGCTCCGCTGCGCGCGCGATGACGGGGCGCACCGATCAGGCCCGAAAGATCGGAAACACCCGCCCTCCCTCGCGTTGATGCCCACCGGCACCCTTGCGTGCCTCCGTCACGGACGAGCGAGCGACATGGCCGAGACCCACAAGCCGAACGAGACCAAGCCGGGCTTCCAGCAGGGCAGCGCCAAGCCGGGCGACGCCAAGAACCCCGACAACAAGCAGGAGAAGCTGAACGAGCGCCTGGACGATGCCCTGGAGGAGACCTTCCCGTCGAGCGACCCGGTCTCGGTGAAGGTCACCAAGTAGGTCCCGCGCGGGCCGGGCGGATCAGGCCGCCCGGTCGTCCGGGACCGCCTCCCGCGCGCGCTCGATCAGGCGGCGGGCCTCGGGGCCCGGGACCGCGCGGCTGAACAGGAAGCCCTGCACCTCGTCGTAGCCCTCGGCGCGGAGCATCGCGAGCTGCTCGGCGGTCTCGACGCCCTCGGCGGTGGTGGCGATGCCGAGGCTGGTGCCCAGGCTCGCCACCGCGCGCACGATCGCCGTGCAGTGGGTGTTCTCGCCGACCTGGCTCACGAAGGAGCGGTCGAGCTTGATCTTGTCGAACGGGAAGCTGCGCAGGTAGCCGAGGCTGGAATAGCCGGTGCCGAAATCGTCCATCGCGATCCGGATGCCCATGGCCCGCAACGCGTGCAGCGTCGCGAGGTTGGCGGCGCTGTCGGCGAGCAGGACCGATTCGGTGATCTCCAGCTCGAGGCGCCGCGGGTCGAGCCCCGCGGCGGCGAGCGCCCCGCGCACGGTCTCGACCAAGTCGCGGTTGCGGAACTGGATCGGGGAGAGGTTCACGGCGAGCCGGATCGCCTCCGGCCAGGTCGCCGCCTCGGCGAAGGCGGTCTGCATCACCCAGGCGCCGATCGGCACGATCAGGCCGGTCTCCTCGGCGAGCGGCACGAACTCGGCCGGCGAGACCGGGCCGTGCTCCGGGTGGTGCCAGCGCAGCAGCGCCTCGAAGGCGAGGATCCGACCGGCGCGGGCATCCATCAGCGGCTGGTAGACCAGCGAGAACTGGCCGCGGGCGAAAGCCTCGCGCAGCTCGTTCTCGCGCCGCCGCCGCGCCTGCACCCAGGCATCCATCTCCGGTTCGAAGCACCGGAAGGTGCCGCCGCCCTCGGCCTTCGCCCGGTAGAGGGCGAGGTCGGCGTTCTTCATCAGCGTCTCGGGATCAGTGCCGTCCCGGGGCAGGCAGGCGACGCCGATGCTGGTGCCGATGTGGCAATCCTGGCCGTCCAGCCGGAAGGGGCGGCCGAGCTCGGCGATCACCCGCGCGACCAGCCCGTCCGCCAGCGCCGGGAGGTCCGGCCCGCGCACCAGAATGGCGAACTCGTCGCCGCCGAGCCGGGCCACGAGGTCGTCCTCGCGCAGGCAGCCGGCGATCCGCTCGGCCGCCTCGCGCAGCAGCGCGTCGCCGACCGGGTGGCCCAGCGTGTCGTTGACGATCTTGAACTTGTCGAGGTCGAGGCAGAGCAGCACCGCCGCCTCGCCGTCCCGGGCGTGGCGGGCGATCGCCTCGGCGAGGCGGTCCCGGAACAGCACGCGGTTCGGCAGCCCGGTGAGCGCGTCGTGGTGGGCCATGTGGGCGATGCGGGCCTCGGCCCGGCGCCGCTCGGTCATGTCGATGGCGGCCTCGAGCACCGCCTGCCGCCCCTCGAACGGCATCGCCCGCTGGAACAGGGACACCTCGATCGCGGAGCCGTCGGCGCGGCGGTGGAGGGTGCCGGTGGGCGGCAGGCCGGGTGCCGGCGCCGCGTCGGCGGCCATGGCGAGATCGGCCGGCGCCCGCTCCAGGAACTGCTCGCGGCTGTAGCCGTAATGGGCGATGGCCGCGTCGTTGACCGCCAGGAACCGGTCGCGCGCGTCGGCCACGACCCACATCGGCACCGGGTTGTTCTCGAACAGGAGCCGGAACGAGGCCTCTCGGTCCTTGATGTCGCCGACATCCGTCATCGTGACCGAGACGAGATCGCCGACGCAGCCCGCCTCGACCTTGAGGTAGAGCGTGCCGCCGTCGGAGCGGGGACGGCTCAGCTCGAAGGCCGCGCGCCCGCCCCGCTCGACCATGGCGGCGAGCGTCGCGATCGTCCGCGCGGTGACGGCCCCCGGGAAGAGCTGGCCCACGCGCTGCCACTGCAGGGCGGCAGCGGGGCGCTCCAGCAGGCGCTCGGCCCCGCGGTTGAGGGCGACGATCTTGAAATCGACCGGCCGGCCGGCCGCGTCCCGGACCGTGCTGAGGGCCAGGATGCCCTGGTCGGTGGCGGTGAACATCGCCTGGACCAGCTCGGTCCGGACGCTCGCCCCGTCGAACCCGACCAGCACGAACGGCTCGCCCCAGCGGTTGCCCAGGGGCACGCCGACGAGGCGGGTCGACGTCACCACCCCGACGGCGAGGCGATCGCACCGGGCGTAGGCGGGCTGGCCGGACGTGAGGGCGGCCGCGACCATCTCGTCGACGGGCTCGCGCAGCTCGATCGGGAGCGCGTCGACTGGGAGGGTCTCCGTCGGGATGATCTCGGCCGGGACGATCCCGGACAACGAGCCCTCCGCGCCTTCGGCACCCTGCGCGAGCCAGGCGCCGAAGACCTGGCCCGCCCAGAGGATCCGGGCGGCCCGCCCGTCGCGGGTCGTCACCAGGGCGGCCCGGTCGGCGAGGCGGCCGAGGCTCCCGAGCACGACGGCCTCGTAGGACGGGATCGGCGCCCCCGGCGTCCGGCAATCCTGCCAGTGCCGGAGGAGGTTCTTGCCCGTCTGTCCGTCGTCGTGCTGCGCGCTCACCGAGCCGCCCCAGTTGTTCACCGGGCGCCAGGAAGCAGGGACTTCGTTTAAGCCGGGTTCATATGCCGACTTATAATCCCATGATACGTACTATTCCCCAGCTCTAGCCAGGATTTCAGGCAGACTCGAGCAGCCGGCGGGCGATCACCTGCGCCTGGATCTCCGCAGCGCCCTCGAAGATCGAGAGGATGCGCGCGTCGCACAGGATCCGGCTCACCGGGTACTCGAGCGCGAAGCCGTTGCCGCCGTGGATCTGGAGGGCGTTGTCGGCCGCCGCCCAGGCGACGCGGGCGCCGAGCAGCTTCGCCATCCCGGCCTCCAGGTCGCAGCGCTTGCCCTCGTCTTTCTCGCGGGCCGAGAAGTAGGTGAGCTGGCGGGCGATGTTGATCTCCACCGCCATCATGGCGAGCTTGTCGGCCACCCGCGGGAAGTTCACCAGCGCCTTACCGAACTGGACCCGCTCCTCGGCGTAGCGCAGGCCGACGTCGAGGGCCGACTGGGCGACGCCGATGGCGCGGGCCGCGGTCTGGATGCGGGCCGACTCGAAGGTCTGCATCAGCTGGGCGAAGCCCTTGCCCTCGACCTCGCCGAGCAGGTTGCCGCCCGGCACCTCGAAGCCCTCGAAGGCGAGTTCGTACTCCTTCATGCCGCGGTAGCCGAGCACCTCGATCTCGCCGCCCGACAGGCCCTGGACCGGGAAGGGATCCTCGTCCGTGCCGCGGGGCTTCTCGGCGATCAGCATGGAGAGGCCCTTGTGGCCCTTCTCCTCGGGCTTGGTGCGCACCAGCACCGTCATGATGTCGGCGCGGACCGGGTGGGTGATCCAGGTCTTGTTGCCGGTGATCTTCCAGACGTCGCCCTCCTTCACCGCGCGGGTGCGCAGGCTCGCGAGGTCGGAACCGGTGTTCGGCTCGGTGAAGACAGCGGTGGGCAGGATGTCGCCGGAGGCGATCTTCGGCAGGAAGCGCTGCTTCTGCTCCTCGGTGCCGCCGCACAGGATCAGCTCCGCGGCGATCTCCGAGCGGGTGCCCAGCGAGCCGACGCCGATATAGGCGCGGGACAGCTCCTCCGAGACCACGCACATGGCGGTCTTCGGCAGGCCCATGCCGCCGTACTCCTCGGGGATCGTCAAGCCGAAGACGCCGAGTTCGGCCATCTTCTGCACGATCTCCATCGGGATGTAGGCGTTCTTCAGGTGCCACTCGTGCGCCTGATCGACCACCTCGGCCTTGCCGAAGCGGCGCATCTCGGAGCGGATCGCCTCCATGTCCTCGTCGAGGCCCGAGGCGCCGACGGTCGCCGAGCCGCCGCCGTCGCGCATCAGCGCGACCAGGGCGGCGCGGTTCTCGGGGGTGTTGCCATCGGCGATCAGGGTCTCGACCGCGTCCGTGCGGTACGGGGCCACCTCCTTGGCGGAGAGGCCGAGCGACCCGGTGACGCGGACCATCTCGCCCTGGCTCATCGGGATGCCGGAGAACAGCTGGTCGAGATACTCGCCGGCGCCGATCCGGACGAGGAGCGCCTCGGTCTCGCCGAACCGGCCCTCGGCCTGCAGGCGCTCGGCGTAGCCGCCGAGCTCGTTCACCGCCTCCGCGTAGGTCGCGAGCCACGCGAGCCCGTGGGCGGCGTGCTGCTGGCCCTCAAGCTTGGCCGCGTCGATCCGCCCGTCCGTCCCGAGGATCCGCGTGCGGACCCGGCGCGTGGCCTCGGCGGCCAGCGCCTTCGCGCTCTCACCGGCGGCCTTGGTGAGGGCCACGAGATCCTGCGGCTCGGTCTGGATGGCGGGGGATGCGGACATGGTTCTCTGCTCGCGTGGCGTCTTCTTGGATCGGGTCTTTTAACCTGCCGCGGTCCGGAGTCGAAGCAGATTTCGTTTGTCTCGCCTTGAACTGAAGTTGAATACCGGGGCTGGCGGGCCGGCGCGCAGCCCTGCGAAGTCAAGGCCTGACCGGCGCGGCGACGCGCGACGCTTCGGACACTGATGATCGTGCCTTCAGCCTACCGAAACCTGCTCGCCGGACGGCCCCGGCTCAGCGCCTCTGCTCGCACCGGGTCTTCAGGTAGGACCCGTCCTCGCCCTTGAAGCCGGCATTGGCCGCCAGGACCGGACCCTGGACGAGGCATTCCTGGAGCGTGTGGGCCGGGCCCGTCACCACGTCGATAGCGGTCTCGCGCGAGCAGTCCGGGGCCTGGACGGAGGCGGCGCAGATGAGGGCGACGACGATGATCTGGTTCATGGGGCCTCCCGTGCGGGCCCGGCTCACGAGACGGCGGGCGGCGTCTACCGAAAGATGGACCGCCCGACCTTGTTCCCTCGGTCCGGCCGCCCCGATGTGGCGCCGATGTCGCGCCGTCACACCAGCCCGGCGAGATCCGCACCGGCCTCGATCCGGTCGGGGGCGGGCACGCGGCCCTCGCCCAGCAGGTGGAGGAATGCCGTGAAGGCGGGGTTGCGGCCGATGCTGCAGGCGGCCACCGCGCGGTTGTCGCGGACGTAGTAGGCGATGAAGTCGAGCGCCGCCGGGTCGCCCTGCAGGATGATCCGCTCGAAATCCGGCGCGTAGCCGCCGTAATCCAGGCGCTTGTCGCCCTGGTTGCTCCAGAAAAACGGCGCCCCCGCGAAGGCGCCGGTGGCGCCGAGCATCGCCCGGGCGACGTGCGTGCCGTGCTGCTGCGCCAGCCGCCAGTGCTCGATCCGCGCCGTGACGCCGCTGCCGCGCTCCGGGAAGGCCGCGATGTCGCCCGCGACCCAGACGTTGTCGGCGAGCTTCAGGTCGGCGCCGACCGGGAGGCCGCCGGACTCGTCCGGCTCCACCCCGGCGACGATCCCGGTCTCCGGCGCGGCGCCGGCGCCGATCAGCACGAGGTCGGCCGGAAGCCGCGCGCCGTCCTCGGTCTCGACGGCCTCGACGAAGCCGGTGCCGGCGATCCGCGCGACCGTGCCGGTCACGAAGGTCACGCCGTTGCCGGCGTGGTAGCGCTTCAGCGCCGCACCCACGGCCTCGCCGAAGCGCTTGGCGAAGGGGACCTCCTCCCGGGACAGGACCGTCACCGACAGGCCGCGCTTGGTCAGGAAGGCCGCGGCCTCCAGGCCGATGAAGCCCGCGCCGATCACCACGACGCGCGTCGCCCGCTCCGCGGCCTCGCTGAGCCGCACCGCGTCGTCGAGGCTGCGCAGGGTCAGGACGCCGTCGAGGTCCTTCCCCGCGAAATCCGGCACCACGGCGCGGCTGCCGGTGGCGATCAGCAACGCGTCGCCGGTGAGCGTGCGCCCGTCCGCCAGCGCGACGCTGCGGCCGGCCGGATCGACCCGGGTCACCTCGGCCTCGACCCGCTCGACCCGGTGAGCGGCGGCGAAATCCGGCTCCAGCAGGGTCTTCTCGGCCGGGGTGGGCTTGGCCAGGAACTGCTTGGACAGCTTGGTCCGGTCGTAGGGCGGGTGGCCCTCGCGGCCGACCAGGGTGATCGCCCCCGCGAAGCCCTCGCGCCGGAGCGTGGTGACGCAGGCGGCGGCGGCCGCACCGGTGCCGACGATCAGGACCGTCCCGACCGGGGTCTCGGCCTCTCGCCTTGGGGCCGGCTCGGGCGTCAGCGTCGCCACCGCCTCGCCGCCCTCGATCCGGACGGGATAGCGAGTCAGCGCCTCCAGCGCCGGCGGCTCCTCCACGCCGCCGTCGGCGACCGCGAAGGCCGCCTTGTGCCAGGGGCAGTAGAGCCGGCCGCCGCAGATCTCGCCCTTGGCCAGCGGCGCGCCGAGATGCGGGCACTTCGCTTGGAAGGCGCGCACCCCGTCGGCGTCGCGCACGAACAGCACCGCGTCGTCGCCCGCGGCCCCCTCGCCCTTGCCCTCGGCCTTGCCGCCGAGAGGGATCGCGTCGAGGGCGAGGCGGATCTCGCGGGGCTTGTCCTGGTTCATCCTCGCCTCGCGCGCTGCCGGCCCGGGCCGATCCGGCCCGCGCGCACCAAACCGCGAGGGCGCGAAGGGTTTCCGCGCCTTCCGTCGCAGGGGTCGCGGCCTCGGCGGCGACCGCCCGCGGCCATCTCAGCCGCGGCTCGCCACCGCCACGCCGAGGGCGGCGAGCGCCATGCCGGCGCCCTGCACGGGGGTCAGCACCTCGCCGAACAGCAGGTAGCCGAGGACGGCCGCGACCGGCGGCACGAGGAAGAACAGGGCGGCGACGCCCGCCACCGCGCCCCGTCGGATCAGCACCAGCAGCAGCAGGATCCCGGCGACCGAGTTGACCAGGACCGCCCAGCTGAGGCCGAGCCACAGGGCGGGCGCCGGATCGAACGCGCCGCCGCCGAAGGCGAGCGCCAGCGGGATGGCACAGGCCATGCCGCCGACGAACTGGAGGGTCGCGCCGGCCAGGAGATCGACCTGGCCGCCGGTGCGCTTCTGCCAGAGCGTGCCGAGGGTCAGCGCCAGCACCCCCAGGAGGCTGACGGCCAGCGCCGCCGGCGGGATCCCGGACGGGTCCGTGGCGCCGAGCTTCGGGGCGAGCACGAGGCCGGTGCCGACGAAGCCCATGAGGATCCCGAGCGCCCGCCGGCCGCTGACGCGCTCGCCCAGCAGCGGCTGCGCCAGGAGCGCGGTGAGCAGCGGCTGGAGGCTGCCGACGAGCGCCGCGATGCCGGCCGGCAGCCCGTGGCTCACCGCCCAGAAGACGCCCGACAGGTAGACGCCCTGCATCAGGAAGCCCGCGACGACCGGGTCGCGCCACCCCGCCCGGTCCGCCGGCCAGCGCACCCGGGCGGCCGCGGCGATCAGGGCCAGCACCAGGGCGACGGCCGTGAAGCGGATTGCGGTGAAGGCCAGCGGATCGACGTGCGGCACGACCGCCCGGGCCGAGATGAAGCCCGTGGCCCAGATCGGGATGAACAGCGCCGGGAGAGCGCCGGACGCGAGCGTCGACGGGCGGGAGAGCGTAGGCATGGCCGCCGGACGGAGCATGCCGGCGCGCCCGGCGCAACGGTGATCTCGCCGCCCGGGCGGGGCGCGGTCCCGACCGGCCGGCGGCGTGGCGCGGACGCGTCACCGGCCGCCGATCGGGACCGGAGCGCGCCGGCGGCGTTGACGCGCGGGTGCCGGCGCCGTTCATCGGCGGACCTCTCCCGGAGAGGGCCGCCCCGAGGATCGCGCGATCGAGGATCGTTGGACACCCGTGAAACCCCTCCGCAGCGGATTACAGGTCATGGGCGTCGCCGCGCAGCGCTTCGTCTCCCATGACGGCTGGGCGATCGCGAGCCACATCGCGCTCTCGAGCCTGACCTCGCTGTTCCCGTTCCTGATCCTGCTGGCGGCGCTCGCCGGCCTGTTCGGCACCCAGTCGCTCGCCGACGAGGCCGGGGTGCTGATCTTCGACGCGTGGCCGCGGGAGATCGCCAAGCCGATCGTCGGCGAGGTGCACCGGGTGCTCACCGAGCAGCGCAGCGGCGTGCTGACGCTCGGCGCGCTGTTCGCCCTGTACTTCTCCTCCTCGGGCGTCGAGAGCCTGCGGGTCGGGCTGAACCGGGCCTACGGCCTGCGCGAGAGCCGGCCCTGGTGGCTGACCCGCCTCGAATCGATCGGCTACGTGATCTGCGGCGCCTTCGCGATGCTGGCCTTCGCGCTGCTCGTGGTGCTGGGGCCGCTGATCTGGCGCAACGTCGTCCTGGTGGCGCCGGGCCTGGAGCCCCTGAGCCTCACGGTGGCGATCGGGCGGATCGGCGTCACGGCCCTGCTGCTCGCCGTCGTGCTGGTCATCGCCCACAAGTTCGTCGCGGCCGGGCGGCGCTCGATCCTGTCGGTGCTGCCGGGGATCGGGGTGACGCTGCTCCTGTGGTTCTTCGCCGGCCTCGGCTTCGGCTACTACCTCGACCGATTCTCCAACGCCTACGCGTCGACCTACGGGGGGCTGGCCACCGCGATGGTGTTCCTGGTCTTCCTCTACTGGCTCGCCGCCATGTTCCTGTTCGGCGGCGAGATCAACGGCACGGTGATCGCCGCCCGCCGCGCCCGCCTGCAGGCGAAGATGCTGGCGCGCCGGGCCGAGATGGAGGGCCGCAGGTCCGGGACGGGCGCCCCGGGACCGGGCGCCTGATCCCGGAGCGTCCCGGTCGCACCTCACCGTCTCCCGCGCGGGAGAGGGGTTCGCGCCCGGACCCGACGACGCGGTGCGCCCGGCGGCGTCTCACGCCGCCAGCGCCAGCCCCTCGTCTTCCTCCGCCTGGGCCGCCATGAACTGCGCCCGGGCGAGCTCGGCGAACCTGCCGTCCTGCGCGACCAGGTCGTCGAAGGTGCCGGCCTCGACGATCCGGCCCTCGTGGAACACCAGGATGCGGTCGGCGTCGCGGATCGTCGCGAGGCGGTGGGCGATGACGAAGGTGGTCCGCCCCTCCATCACGGTCTCCAGGGCGCCCTGGAGCTTGCGCTCGGTGGCGGCGTCCAGCGCCGAGGTCGCCTCGTCGAGGATCAGGATCGGCGGGTTCTTCAGGAGGGCCCGGGCGATCGAGAGCCGCTGGCGCTCGCCGCCCGAGAGCGACCGGCCGCGCTCGCCGATCACCGTGTCGAGCCCGTCGGCCTGGCGCGCCATGAAGGCGCTGGCCTGGGCGCGCTCCAGCGCGTCGAGCATCTCGGCGTCGGTGGCGTCGGGGCAGCCGACCTGCAGGTTCTCGCGGATCGAGCGGGCGAACAGCATCGGCTCCTGGAACACCACGCCGATGTTGTGGCGCAGCGAGGCGAGGCCGACGTCGCGGATGTCCATCCCGTCGATGCGGATCGCGCCGGAGGCCGGGTCGAAGCTGCGGTGCAGGAGGCCGAGCGTCGTCGACTTGCCCGAGCCGGTGGTGCCGACCAGCGCGATCGTCTCACCGGGCTTGGCGGTGAACGACACGCCGTCGAGCGCCGGGCGCCTTCCGTCGTACGAGAAGGCGACGTCCTCGAAGGTGACCGCGCCCTCGAAGCGGGCGACCTGCCGGGCGTGCGGCCGGTCGGCCACCGCCGGGACGGTGTCGTAGATCTCGAAGAACTCGGCGATCTTCGGCGCCTGCTGGAACAGGCCGTTGACGAAGCCGACCACGTGGTCGAGCCGGGCCACGAAGGCGGTGGCGAGGCTCATGAAGGCCACGACCTCGCCCACCGTGGTGGTGCCGGCCTGGTAGAGCCAGATGCCGGTGACGAAGATCGCCGTCATGGTGATGGTCGCGGAGGCGCGGGTCGCCACGTTGGCGAGCGCCCACCAGGACAGGACCGGAATCTGCGCGGCGAGCAGGTTGGTGATGATGCCGCGCATCGCCTCCTTCTCGGCCTTGGCGCGGGTGAAGGACTGGATCACCGCGACGTTGCCGAGGGCGTCGGAGGCATGGGCGGCCAGCCCCGAGTTGAATTCCTCGACCTGGCCCTGGAGCGCCTCGGTCCGGCGCATCACGAAGGTGGTGAGCGCCGTGAAGGCCAGCACCAGCACCACCAGGATCGCGCCGAGCTGCCAGTTGATGAACAGGGTCATCGGCAGGAGCACGCCGAGCGAGACCAGGGCGACGAGGTGATCGCGGAAGAAGCCGAGCCACAGCCACGCCATGCCGTTCGTGCCCTCCAGCATCGCCTTCAGGACGCGGCCGGAATGGTTGGCCGAGTGGAAGGCGAGCGGCAGGTCGAGGACGTGCTCGAAGTAGCTCGCCATCGACGACAGGCGGTTGCGGTGCGCGAGCCGGTCGGCGTGGAGCGCGATGAACACGCCCGCCGCGATGGTGAAGAAGCCGAACGCCACCCAGGCGGCGAGCAGGGGCAGCATCGTGCCCATGGCGTCGCCGCCGCGCTTGAGATGGGTCAGCTGGTCGATGATCCGGCCCATCAGCAGGGGCTCGGCGAAGGCCGCGATCGCCAGGACCACGTTGGTGACGGCTAGGCCTATCGCCAGCCGCCGCTCCGCCTTCAGAAATCCCAGGACCCGCCCGTACAGACGAACCATCGTACCGCTCCGCCACCCCTGGCGCGGCCCGTGTGACCCGGGTCTCACGCCTTCACCGAGGAGGTCCGCGCGGCCGGCATGCGTGCCGGATCCGCGTCAAACCCCTCGTACGAAACGGGTATGCCAGCGCCTGCCTGAACGGGCGATGACGGGCCGATACAGGTTCGAAACAGTCGCCTTTACGGTTGCTTCAGCAAAGTTTCCCGAAGCTTAGCCCGGACCCGCCGCGTCCCGGACGCGCGGGCGGTGCCCGACGGCTCGGCGGCGTCGAGGCGGCGTTCGCGCCGTTCATGATCGACGTCGGCCGGCTGTCCGGACGACCGATTCGCCTCCCGCCGGCGAGGTCCCCTCCATGCCGGCCGACCGGCGGGGTGCCGCTACTTCGCGGTGAGGAGGGCCCAGTAGACCTTGTACTTCGAGCCCGGGGCGTAGGCAGTGGCGATCCCCATCCGGGTCGCCCCGGGCGCCAGCATGGTGGCGTCGTGGGGCGGGCTCTCGCGCCAGCCCGAGAAGGCCTCGGCCAGGGTGTGGTAGCCCGCCGAGAGGTTGGCGTTGACGCTCGCGTAGCCGAGCCGCTCGACGGCGGCCTTGACGGTCTGGGCCCGGCTCGGCCGGTCGGCGAGCGCCATGGCGGCCGCCTCGGCCTCGGCGAGGCGCTGCAGTTCGGGATCGACCGTCAGCGGCGGCGCGCCGCGGTTGCGGCGGTAGGACGAGATCATGTCGCGGGCCGCCTCGACGTCGATATGCGCGCTGTTGCTGGCGAGCGGCAGGTAGATGCTCGGCAGCCCGGCGCTGCTCGGCGGTTGGGCGGCGCAGCCGCCGAGCAGCGCCACCGCCAGCGCGGCCGGACCGACCATCCGGGCTCCGGTCCTGATCCGGGCGCGCCCGCGCCCCGCATGTCGACCGTCCCGATCGCGTCTCGTCACGTTTCACCCATCCCTGCGACGGCCCCACCGCCCAGCCGCCATATAGGGGCTGCCGCTCGGCCGCGCATCGGACGGTTAGGGCTTCCTCAAAGGCCCTCCGTCTAAAATTGCACACCGATGACGACCGCGCGTTCCCTGACCCCGGTGGATCCACCCCGCGACCGACCCGTCGGCGGGTGCGCGGACCCGTCGGCAGCGTCTGAGGCGGCGTCGGAGGCCGCGGCCGCGCGCGCCCTCCAGCGGGCGATCCTCCGCCAGCAGGCCGGCCTGCTGGCGCGACAGGAGCGTGCCCTGGCGGCCGCCGGGATGGGCCTCTGGTCCTGCCGCCTGCGCGACGGCGCCCTCGACTGGTCCGGGGGCGTCCACGACCTGTTCGGCGTCCCCCGGGGCGCAGCGCTGCACCGGCCCCGGATCCTGGACCTCTACGAGCCGACCTCGCGGCGCCTGCTGGAGGCGCTCCGGCACCGGGCGATCGCCGGGAGCGGCGCCTTCGTGCTCGACGCCGAGATCCAGGCCGGGGGCCGGCGGCGCTGGATCCGGATCCGCGCCGCGGTCGAGGCCGAGGACGGGCGCCCCGCCCGCCTGTTTGGAACCAAGCAGGACGTCACCGAGGAGATCGCCCGGCTGGCCGAGCTGAGCCGGCGCGCCGAGCGCGACCCGCTCACCGGGCTGGCGAACCGCCGCGGATTCGAGGCGCGGTTCGAGGCCGGGACGGACGGCGCCGGTCCGGATCCCCTCGCCGCCCTGCTGCTGATCGACCTCGACGGGTTCAAGCCGGTCAACGACGTCCACGGCCACGCGGCGGGCGACCTGTGCCTCCGGCGCTCGGCCGCGCGGCTCGCCGCCGTCTGCCGGGATGCGGCCCTCGTGGCCCGCATCGGCGGCGACGAGTTCGCCGTGCTCCTGCGGGCGCCCGTCGACCCGCTCGCGCTGGTGGAGCGCGGCCGGCGCGTCGTCGCCGCCCTGAGCCGGCCGATCCCGTATCGCGGCCGGGAGTTGCGGATCGGCTCCTCCGTGGGGATCGCGGTGGGAGACGCCGCGGGGATGTCCAGCGGGCGCGGGGGCCGCGCCCGGCTGTTCGACCGGGCGGACGCGGCGCTCTACGCCGCCAAGGACGCGGGCGGGAACGCCGTCCGGATCGTCCTCGGCGGCGGCCGGTCAGGCACCGGCGCTGCGCAGCCCGCGGTCGCGCTGGGGGCGGGCTGATTCGCCGCCCTCGGGAACCGCGGCCGGCTGGATGAAGCGGCTGGCGATCTCGCCCATGGCGCTCTGCATCGTGTCGAGGCCCTGCACGGTGACGATGCTGGAGCCGGGCCCGAGCGGCGGGATGAAGCCCGCCTCCGAGAGGGTCGCGAACACCGAGAAGTTCAGGTCGGTCACCACCTTCTGGCCGAGGCTCACGTCCACGATCCAGACGAGCAGCTCGAATTCCAGGAACGGGTCGCCGATCTTCTTGAACACCACCCGGGGCGGGGGCTCCTTCAGGATGTCGGAGTGGCTCTGCGCGCAGGCCGTGATCATCTCGGCGGCGCGCACCGGGTCCTGGTTGCGCAGGACGCTCACCGTGATGCTGACGCGCCCGGTCCGGTCGCCCCGCACCCGGTTCTTCACCACCCCGGAGATCAGGTTCGAGTTCGGCACGATCACGGCCGAGCGGTCGAAGGTCTGGATCTCGGTGGAGCGCACCGAGATCCGCTTCACGATGCCCTCGGAATCGCCGATCACCACCTGGTCGCCGACCCGGATCGGGCGCTCCCACAGGAGCAGCAGGCCGGAGACGAAATTGTTGACGATCGACTGGAGGCCGAAACCGATACCGACCGACAGGGCGCCGGCCACGATGGTGAGCTTCTCCAGGCTCAGGCCGAGATACGAGAAGGCGAGCGCCAGCGCGATCAGGAAGCCGCAATAGCCTGCCACCGTGGTGATCGAGTTGCGCAGGCCCGCGTCGAGGTCGGTGGCCGGCAGGTAGGTGTTCTCCAGCCAGCGCTGCACCCCGCGGGTGATGAACACGCCGACCACCAAGATGCCGATCCCGAAGGCGATGCTCGAGAGCGAGATCGTGACGTCGCCGACCTTGAAGCCGAAGAAGGCCTGCCGGACCGACGAGACGATGTCGGTGGAATCGAGCCCCCAGGGCGCCAGCACGAGGACCGCCGCCGCTAGGAACAGGATGAGCCGGGTCGCGCCGGTCGTCAGGACCGAGATCTGGTTGAGCGAGCGCTTGCGCAGGCCGGTATTGGCCTGGAGCGTGGTGGCGAGCCGCGTCTCGTCGCTGAGGGCGCGGCCGACGAAGATATCGACGCTCTGGACCAGCAGGTAGAGCAGCACGAGGACGGCCGCGTCCCAGATCAGCTGGTCGATCAGGAAGGCCGCGAAGGCCACGTAGCCCACCAGCGCGCCGAGCCCGATCAGCGCCACCGCGGCCCAGCCCAGGAGCCGCGCCGGCCCGCCGATGCCCGTCGTGGTCTTGGTCGGCACGTAGGGGCCGAAGCAGGCCTCCTCCTCCTGCTCGGTGTCGGCGAAGCGGTGGAGGCCGACCGCGAGGATCAGCGCGGTGGCGACCGCCCCGAGGCCCCGCGTGGCGATGGAGATCGGCAGGGCCGCCGAGATCCCGGAATTCAGGGCCTCGACGGACTTCACCACGGTGATCACCGTGGCGATGCCGACGGCGAGCCGGGTCAGGCGCGTGGCCGCCGCGTCGCTCACCGGGGCGGGCCGCCAAGCCGGCTTCTCGGGGCTGAGCAGCCCGTCGCACAGGGCCTCCACGAAGGCGATGAAGGCCAGCCCCCCGAGGATCGCGGCGGCGACCGGCAGGAGCCGGGACGGCAGCAGGTTGGTGGAATCGAGGGCGTAGTAGACCGCGTAGGATCCGGCCACCGCCGGCACCGTGCCGAGCAGGATCACCCGCCAGGCGGCGAGCATCACGGCGCGCCGCGACGGGTCGGTCTTGGTGGCGTCCCGGCGGGCGCCCTTGGGGGCGATGTTGCGCCGGCCGAAATACAGCGCCACCGAGATCCCGAAGGCGAGCCCCAGGAACAGCAGGTTGGCGAGGTTGCCGTTGCGGGAAAACAGCAGCCCGATATCCGACACGGCGCTCTGCAGGGCGCGCGTGTCCCGGGGGACGTCGCCCATCACCTTGGTCCAGAGACCGGGGCCGACCAGCGGCTGGGAGCGCTGGAGCAGGTCGCGGGTGAACGATTCGCGGCGGCGATTCGAGACACGGTCGACGATCTGGTCGCCCTGCACCACCAGGGAGCGGGCGAGGCGCTGGGTCTCGTCGATGCGGGTGACGGCGGCCTCGCGCTCGGCGCGCTCGGCGGCGACGTCGGCGCTCTCCTGGGTATCCTTGGGTTTCGGCCCGAGCTGGGCCAGGCGCTCGCGCGCGGCCTCCAGCGGCGCGTCGAGCCGGGTGACCAGGGTGCGGATCTCGTCGGTGACCGTCACGGCGCTGTCGCGGATGGCGGTGAGGTCGGCCACCGTCAGCTCCGTGTGGCCGAGTTGCTTCTCGCGGGCGTCGAGCTCGGTCTTGGCGGCGTCGAGCTTGGCTCGGACCTTCTTGAACTGCTCGGGAACCTCGGCCTTGGCGGCCGGCGGGGGCGCGGGCTTCGCTTCGGCGGGTTTCGCGTCGGGCGCCTTCGCGTCGGGCGCCTTCGCGTCGGGCGCCTTGCCGTCCGCGGGCTTGGCGTCGGGCGCGGACTTGTGATCGGCGGGCTTCTGATCGGCGGGCTTCTGATCGGAAGACTTGGCGGCGGGCGCCGGATCCTGGGCGAAGGCCGGCAGGGTCAGGGCCGCCGGGGTTGCGAACACCAGCGCGGCGAGCAGGGCGAGTGCGCGGGACGGGCGCGGCGCGCCCTCCGGCTTCCGGGTCCGCGCTGGGATACGATGCATGAGCAACCTCTCGTCGGGCGCGCGGCGGCCGGCCGGAGTCCGGCATCGGCGAATCGGCGGCGATCGGGGACCGGGCGGGCCTCCTGGCGGCCGGGCGCTCTGGGCGAGCAATAGGGCGAAACCGTGCCGCTGCCCACCCCGGGCCGGATCCCGCGCCGGGTCCCGCCCCCGCGAGCCCGCTGTGGGTGCGTCCCCGGGGCTCATCCGGAAAAGCTTCACAAGGGTGTCACGCTGGGATTAGATGAACACCTGATGGACAGGGCCTTTTCGTTGCTACGCGAAAGGGCGCGGCCGGTGGCGATACCGGCCCGGCCCGGCCGCGTTCCGGATGCTACCGCATCGACCGGCGCCCCCGCGCGCCGGCCCGCCGCCCTGTTGTTCCCTCCGTCTCTCCCGTCAAGCCGTCGCTCCGCGCGCCGGCTCGTCCTGCATCGGCCCCGGGCCGGTTCGGACGGGCCGGCGGGGCGGCGGCATGGTCCCGCGCGTCTCACGCGCCAGAGCTAGTCCGAAGAGTCGCGCCGATGATGGATCTCCAAACCCTCGTCCTCAACGCGGATTATCGGCCGCTCTCGTACAATCCGCTCTCCCTCTGGTCGTGGAAGGACGCCTTCACGGCCCTGTTCCTCGACCGCGTCACCCTGGTGGCGAGCTACGACGTCGAGGCGCGCTCGCCCTCGCGCGCCCTGCGGGTGCCGAGCGTCGTGGCGCTGAAGAACTACGTGGCGCTGGCCCGCAGCCCGGCCTTCACCCGCTACAACATCTACCTGCGCGACGGTTTCAGCTGCCAGTATTGCGGCCTGCGGCTGCCCTCGGGCGGCCTAACCTTCGACCACGTGGTGCCGCGCTCCCGGGGCGGCCTGTCGAGCTGGGAGAACGTCGTGGCGGCCTGCTCGCCCTGCAACCTGCGCAAGGCCAACCGCACGCCGGACGAGGCGGACATGCCGCTGATGACCGAGCCGCGGCGGCCGACGCGCTACGAGCTGCACCACCGGCAGCCCGAGTTCGACCACCGCCAGTACCATCACACCTGGCTCGACTACCTGTACTGGGACAGCGAGCTGGAGAGCTGACAGCTGAGCGGAGGCCTCACCAGGCCGGCTCGCGGCGGGGCGGCTCGTTGTACATCGGGACGTTGTGGTTGCGCGGCAGGTAGCCCCAGAAATGAGGTCCCCGGACCGGCGGTCCGATCACCGGCACCCGCTCGACGATGCGGTGCCGCGGTGGGTGGCGGCGGTGCACAGGATGGCCGTGCACGAACCCGGGATTCCCAGGCGACAGGGCCGGGTCGAAGGGCGGTCCGGCCCGGTCGGCGGCCAGGGCCGGTCCTAGGCTGAGCGCGAGCGCGGCACCGGCCGCGAGGACGATCCCGCGGCGCGGGCGAGACGTCATGGTTCGGTTGTTCCTCAGCATGGCGTCGGGCCTGTCGGGCAACGGGGGAGCACGGTTGAAGCTGCGCCGCGTTCCGGGCAGACTCAGAGCTTGGCCTTGACGCCCAGGGAGAGCAGCAACGTCTCCATCGAAGCGCCGACCATAGGCTTTGGAAGGGCCGTGGCGAGGACTCCGCCCGCGTAGATTTTCTCGCTACCGGCCGCCTCGAGGTAGTTTTGGTACTCGGCGCGCCCGACAACGGAGAGCACCGGCGTCACCCGGTATTCCAGCGCGGCGTCGAATCCGACCATGCCGGTGGGGCTCATTGAATCCTTGTAGACGAGGTAGCGTAGGGCATGATGGTCCTTCGCGTTTCCGATCGACACCGGGCTGCCGATCAACTCGCCCGAGGCCGTCCAGTCACCGAACGCCATCTTGCCGCCGATTCCGAGATAGGGCGTCTGCCATTCCTGCTGGTAGGCGATGCCGAGCTGGCCTCCTGGGAACATGCCCATCTCATTTCGGAATCCGGATGGCGACGAGTAGATGTATGCCCCACCCCGGGCATTCGATTTAAAGGTGAAGTATCGGTAGCCGCCGATCGCGTATAACGCTGTGTCCTCGTCGCTGTAGAACGTCACGGCCGCACTGGCATCAGCCTGCCACATGGTGGCGGGCTTGGCGTTGGGGCTCTGGGAGTAATGGGTCCAGCTGCTTGCGCCTTTGTAACCGTTAAGCCAGTCGTAATCCTCCATCGTCCCACCCGAGAATACGGAGGTCCATCCGCGACCGCGGATGGTAACGCCGTCGAAGGGGCTGAAGGCGACTCGGCCGCCGATGGCGAGGGAGTTAGTGTCCCAGTTCAGCTGGCTGAGCCGGCCTTGGCCACCGACAGCGTTGACGTATTCATGGGCCCGACCGGCCACGTAACCCATGAAGAGTTCTGCGGAGACCGACTCCGTCTGCACGACTGGGGCCGTTTCGTACTCGGCGCCACGGAGGTAATCGTAATCGAGATCCGCGGCGCGCGCGGTGTTCACGCCGCAGAGACCGAGAACCGCCAGCAGCGGGAAAGTGACGGTACGCATCGGGATCGTCCTGGGACGGAAAGAGACGGACGGCGGATCGAGCCTCGACACGGTGATAGACCAGTAACCTTAATTCTCCGTTGCTCGACTGCGACAGGTCAGTCCCGATCCGGGGAGACCGGTCCCGGCGCGTCGTGACGGGCGCCGAAACGCGAAACGGCGCGGAGAGCCTCCGCGCCGTCGTCGTCCGTCCGGGGAATCGCGGTCGAGGCGCGATCAGTACTTGCGCACCAGCGGGCCGGGGATCGGCTCCGGCATCAGCGGCGGCAGCGGGGCCGCCACGAAGCCGCCGAGGTAGTAGCGCAGGCCGATCTTCACGTCGTGCGCCTCGATGTCCTTGATCTTGATCGCCTGCAGGCTGCCGGTGCAGCACGGGACGAAGCCCGGGCCGGTCTCGGCCTTGCCAAGGTTCAGGTAGCGGTAGGCGAGTTCGATCTTCAGCGCGTCGGTCACGTTGTAGGCGAGACCGGCGTGGAGCGCCCAGGCGAAGCTGCCGCTGGTCTTGTCCTTGTAGAACTTGCTGCCGCTGTTGGTGTTGTAGACCGGATTGCCGTTCGGGTCGTAGACCGGTGCGTACGGGATGCAGCCGCAGCCGGCATTGGTGTAATCGTACGCGTAGGTCGGGCTGGTGAACTGCTGGTTGGTCGAGTAGCTCGAGACGTGGTTGAACGCGTAGCCGACGCCGCCGCCGATGAACGGCGTGATGCCGTACCACGTGCCGAGGTCGAAATAGGCGTTGGCCAGCACCACCGCGGAGTCGAAGTTGCCGCTCGACTTGTTCACGCCGTACGAGCCGAGCCCGTTGTCGAAATCCGGGCCCTTGTAGTACTCGCTGCCGCGCAGGCCGGTGGAGTAGCGGTACTCACCGGTGATGTCGCCGCGCAGGAACGGGGTGAACTGGTAGCCGACGCCGACGCCCGCGAAACCGCCGCCGCCGACCGCGTTGCCGAAGGCGCGGTTGGACTCGGCGTAGCCGGTGTAGTCGTAGGCGTCGCTGTAGCGCGGACGGGTGTAGATGCTCGCGCCCACGTCGCCACGCAGGTACCAGCCGCCGCCGACCTCGATCGGCGGGGGCGGCGGGGGCGGGGGCGGCGGCAGCATCAGATCCGCGGCCGCGGCGAGGCAGGGCGCACCGACGCTCGCCGCGAGCGTCAGGCTACGCACCAAAGCGTTCAGCTTGGAGCGGGCCATGAGGATTCCTTCACTGGACTCGTGAGCCGGACGCGCGGCGCGCGGTCCCGGGGTACGAGGGCAGGATGGAAGGAACGTCTTAAATCCGGCTTAACGTTAAATGTTAGGCTTGCGTATCCGTTGCCGAACTGTCGAAACGGATATCCGGGCGAGACTTGCTTGTTTCGGCTGCGCTGCGCCGCCGGGGTCAGCGCAGTTCTTCTGTGGGGGCCGGACGGCGCGGGGGCTGAGGCCGCATGGGACCCGACGACGTGCGCATCCTGGCGCTGATGCTGCCCGAGGCGGTAGCGGGCGCCCACAGCGGCAACCCGGATTTCCGGGTCGGCGGCCGGGTCTTCGCGACCCTCTGGGTCGAGGAAGCGCGGGTCGTGCTGCGCCTCGCGCCCGCCGATCAGGCCGCCCTCTGCGAGGCCGAACCGGACCTGTTCGCGCCGCTCGACGGCGCCTGGGGGCGGCGGGGCTGGACCAATCTCGACCTCGACCCGTGCGCGGAGGAGGTTCTGCGGGCGGCGCTGCTGGCGGCGTGGCGGATGACCGCACCCGCGGAGCTGCGCGCCGCCTACGCCGATCTGGGCTGACTCGGGCTGCCCCCTTCGGAGTCGAGCCGCGCCCCTCCGGGGCTCCGGCCTCAGGCCGCCGCGCGGGTGACGGCGTCGACCACCTCGTCAACCACCGCGTTGACGAGGCCGCGGTCGTCGCCCTCGGCCATGACGCGGATCACCGGCTCGGTGCCCGACGGGCGGATCACGAGGCGGCCGGCATTGCCGAGCCGCTCGCGGGCGTGCTCGATGGCGCTGACCACGCTGTCCTCGCGCAGGGGCTCGCCGCTCCGGTAGCGGACGTTCTTGAGGATCTGCGGCAGCGGGTCGAAGCAGTGGCAGACCTCGCTCACGGGCCGGTTCTGCCGCTGCACCACGCTCAGCAGCTGCAGGGCGGCCACGAGGCCGTCGCCGGTGGTCGTGTAGTCCGACATGATGATGTGGCCGGACTGCTCGCCGCCGAGGTTGTAGCCGTGCGCCCGCATGTGCTCGAGGACGTAGCGGTCCCCCACCGCCGTGCGGGCCAGGGTCAGGCCGAGGCCGCCGAGGAACCGCTCCAGGCCGAGATTCGACATGATCGTCGCGACCACGCCCGGCTGCGTCAGGCGCTCGTCCTCCTTCCAGGAGCGCGCCACGACGGCCATGAGCTGGTCACCGTCGACCACCTGGCCCTTCTCGTCCACGATCAGCACCCGGTCGGCGTCGCCGTCCAGCGCGATGCCGATATCGGCCCGGCGCTCGCGCACCATGTCGATCAGGGCCGCGGGCGCGGTCGAGCCGACATCCCGGTTGATGTTGAACCCGTCCGGCTCGGTGCCGATGGCGATCACCTCGGCGCCGAGCTCCCACAGGGTCTCGGGGGCGACCCGGTAGGCCGCGCCGTTGGCGCAGTCGACCACGACCCGCAGCCCGTCCAGCGTCACCTGCCGCGGGAGGGTGCGCTTGGCGAACTCGATGTAGCGGGCGTGCACGCTCTCGATGCGCTTGGCCCGGCCGAGGTCGTTCGAGCCGGAGAGGCGCTTGTGCATGTCGGCGTCGATCAGCCCCTCGATCTCGTGCTCGATCGCGTCGTTGAGCTTGAAGCCGTCGGGCCCGAACAGCTTGATACCGTTGTCCTCGAACGGGTTGTGCGAGGCCGAGATCATCACGCCGAGATCGGCCCGCATCGAGCGGGTCAGCATCGCCACGGCCGGCGTCGGCACCGGCCCGAGCAGGAGCACGTCCATGCCCACCGAGGTGAAGCCGGCGACGAGCGCGGTCTCGATCATGTAGCCCGAGAGGCGGGTGTCCTTGCCGATCACCACCCGGTGGCGGTGGTCGCCGCGCTGGAACACGAGGCCGGCGGCCTGACCGACCTTGAGGGCGAGCTCCGGCGTGATCACGCCGTTGGCCCGACCCCGGATGCCGTCGGTTCCGAAATACTTGCGCACCATCACGTCTCCGGCGCCCGGTCTCGCGGACCCGGCACAGCTTAGCAGATTATCGCGCCCGCCGGCGGCTCACCGGCCGGCAGAGTCAACGGGGTGCTCCCCGACAAAGGCGGTCGAAATGGGGCGCCCGGCGCGCTGCAGGAGCCGCGGCGCCGAGGCCGAGACCAGCGCGAGGCCCGAGACGGTCAGCAGGCCGAGCACGAGCCGGCGGAAGGCGACCTCGCTGAGGCCGAGATAGATCCGGGTGCCGAGCAGCGTCGGGACCAGCATCGCCGGCAGGACCACCGCCAGGATCGGCAGCGTCGCCCGGGTGACGAGCCCCGCGGCGAGGTAGGTCGCCAGGGTGACGCTGAGCATCGCGAGGTTGAAGTTCTGGATCACCGAGCGCTGCACGTCGCGCTCGTAGCGGCGCAGGGTGCACCAGAGGGTCGGCAGCACGCCCGTGAAGCCGCCGAGCCCGCCCATCATCCCGCCGCCGAGGCCCACCGCGGCGTCGGCGAGCCGGCCGCCGGCCGCGATCCGCGGCAGGTTCCGGGCGAACAGCATGGCCGGGCACCAGACGATCAGCAGCAGGCCGAGGAGCGTCTTGAACCAGTCGGCGTCGAGCCGCGGCAGCAGCAGGACGCCGAGGGGGATGCCGGCGAGGCCGCCGAGGACGAAGGGCGCGAGGCGCCTGGTCTCGAACCCGCGCCGGACCGAGACCGCCGCGATGACCTGGCCCGTGAAGGCGCCGGAGACGGCCAGCACGGCGGCGAGCTGCGGGTCGATCACCCAGGCCCAGAACGACAGGGCCGTGAGCCCGAAGCCGAAGCCCGACAGGCCCTGCACGAAGCCGGCGACGACGGCGCCGAGGGCGACGACGAGGTAGGTCGAGACCGGCATCGGGATCCAACTGCGGCCCGCGGGAGGGTTCTGTGTTTCCGATTCGGCGGACGACGCCGAGCCTGCGGCCAAGCTGACGCCGTCGATCCGCCGACAGGAGGGCCGGTTTGTCACGGGGGATGCGACGATGATCCCGCGTGGCGGGCGGACACCGCCGCTGATGAGGGAGCGCGACGCGCCCCCTCTCCCGTGCGGGAGACGGGAGCCGCGCCCGGTCCCGACAGCGCGCCGCCGACGGCGGCGTCGACGCTGCACGTGCGTCGGAGGAGGCTGCACGGCACGAAAAAGGGCGCCTCGCGGCGCCCCCTTCGCTCGTCCGACCGTGCGGTCTCAGGCCTGCGGCTGCGGCTCCAGGCCGCCGTCGCTCTCCTTCGGCCGGCCGCGGCCCGCCGAGGGGACCGAGGAGCCCCGGGCCGGGGTCGGCGGCACGTCGCCGCCGTCGCGGATCGGGGGCTGGCCCTTGAGCAGGTTGCGGATCTCCTCGCCCGAGAGGGTCTCGTACTCGAGGAGCCCCTGGGCCAGGGCCTCCAGGTCGTCCTTGTGCTCGGCCAGGATGCGGCGCGCCTCCTCCAGGCCGGTCTCCACGAGGCGGCGGACCTCGGCGTCGATCTTCTGGGCGGTCGACTCGGAGACCGACTGCTGCCGGCCCATCGACATGCCGAGGAAGACCTCGTCGTTGTTGTCGCCGTACGCGACGGTGCCGAGCTCGGGGCTGAAGCCCCAGCGGGTCACCATCATCTTGGCGAGCCGCGTCGCCTGCTCGATGTCCGACTGCGCGCCCGAGGTTACCTTCTCGCGCCCGAAGATCATCTCCTCGGCGATGCGGCCGCCCATCATGATCGCCAGCCGCGAGGTCATCTGCTCGAAGCTCATGGAGAGCTTGTCGCGCTCGGGCAGCTGCATGACCATGCCCAGCGCCCGACCGCGCGGGATGATGGTCGCCTTGTGCACCGGGTCAGTGGCCGGGACGTTCAGCGCCACGATGGCGTGGCCGCCCTCGTGGTAGGCGGTGAGCCGCTTCTCGTCCTCGGTCATCACGAGGGTGCGCCGCTCGGCGCCCATCATGACCTTGTCCTTGGCGTCCTCGAACTCGTGCATCGTCACGATGCGTTTTCCGCGTCGAGCGGCGAGGAGCGCCGATTCGTTGACGAGGTTCATCAGGTCGGCGCCCGAGAAGCCCGGGGTGCCGCGCGCGATGGTCTTGAGGTCGACGTCGGGGGCCAGCGGCACCTTGCGGACGTGGACGCGCAGGATGCGCTCGCGGCCGGTGACGTCCGGGTTCGGCACCATGATCTGGCGGTCGAAGCGGCCGGGACGCAGCAGCGCCGGGTCGAGCACGTCGGGGCGGTTGGTCGCCGCGATGATGATGACGCCCTCGTTGGCCTCGAACCCGTCCATCTCCACGAGGAGCTGGTTCAGGGTCTGCTCGCGCTCGTCGTTGCCGCCGCCGAGGCCGGCGCCGCGGTGGCGGCCGACCGCGTCGATCTCGTCGATGAAGATGATGCAGGGCGCGTTCTTCTTGGCCTGCTCGAACATGTCGCGCACGCGGCTGGCGCCGACGCCCACGAACATCTCGACGAAGTCGGAGCCCGAGATGGTGAAGAACGGCACGTTGGCCTCGCCCGCGACCGCCCGGGCGATCAGGGTCTTACCGGTGCCGGGCGGGCCGACGAGCAGCACGCCGCGCGGGATCCGGCCGCCGAGCCGCTGGAACTTCTGCGGGTCGCGCAGGAACTCGACGATCTCCTGGAGATCCTCCTTCGCCTCCTCGACGCCGGCGACGTCGTCGAACGACACGCGGCCGTGGGCCTCGTTCAGGAGCTTGGCCTTCGACTTGCCGAAGCCCATGGCGCGGCCGGCGCCGGACTGCATCTGGCGCGAGAGGAAGATCCAGGCGCCGATGAAGACGAGGATCGGCAGCCAGCTCACCAGCAGCTGGATGAACCACGGAGTGTTGTCGGACGGCGGGCGGGCGGTGATCGTCACGCCCTTGCCCTGCAGCTTGGAGACCAGGCTCGGGTCGTTGGGCGCGTAGCTCGTGAAGTTGCCGCCTCCCACGTAGGTGCCGGACACGTCCTGCCCGGAGATCACCACCGACTGGATCTTGCCGGCATCGGCGTCGTTCAGGAGCTGGCTGTAGGCGATCTCGCTGCCGCCGCCCCGGTGACCCGGGTTCTGGAACAGGGTGACGAGGGCCAGCACCAGCAGGAAGATGACGACCCACAAGGCAAAGTTGCGAAAATTCGGGTTCATCGATCAATCCCTGGCGCGTGCGACCCCCAGGACGGACCCGCCACGCGGCTATTCCGGTCCATCCGTGCACACTCCGCCAATGTAGGCGGGGGGCTCTCCCTTGCCAAGTAAGTCGGGAGACCCTGCGGCGAGGGCAGCACCCGCGGGCCCGTGCCGGCGCGGCGGCGCCGGGGCGAGGTTCACGCCCCCGCCCGCGTCGGCGGCGACGAGGATCCCCGCGAGGGTGCGGCGGACCGGCTCCCGGCGGCGCAGGGCCGGCAGGAGCGATTCGAGGACGAGGGTCTCGAGGCGCTCGAGGCGGCGCGGCGCCGCGCCAGCCCGGGCCAGGGCGAGATCCAGGCAGCGCAGGGCCACGGCGTCCGGCAGGGCCACCAGGGCGCGCCCGTCGAGGCGCAGGCCCGCGCCCGTCTCCGACCCGGGCCGGAGCGCCCCATCGAGGGCCTGCTCGGCCGCGCCCCGGAGCGCGGCCTCGTCGCGGGCGGCGCGCTCGGCGAGCCGGGCGAGGCGCGCCCGGGTCAGGCCCTCGCGCTCCAGGGCCGGCCAGGCCGCGCGCAGGCGGCCGCGGGCGAAGCGCGGATCGCCGTTGGCGGGATCGCGCAGATACCCGATGCCGCGCGCCGCGCACCACGCCTCCAGGCTCGCCTTCGGCAGGTGCAGGAACGGGCGCCCGAGGGCGAGGCCGGGACCGAGGTCCCGCTCGGCGCGCATGCCGGCGAGCCCCGCGGGGCCGCTGCCGGCCGCGAGCCGGATCAGCACCGTCTCGGCCTGGTCATCCCGCGTGTGGCCCGTCAGCACGAGCCCGGCGCCGACCGCCCCGGCATGGGCGGCGAGGAGTGCGTAGCGGGCGGTGCGGGCCGCGTCCTGCAGGCCGGTGCCGGGCTTCGCGCCCGTCCAGGTCAGGGTCGCGTGGGGCAGGTCAAGCGCCCGGGCGGCGCGGCCGACGCCCTCGGCCTCCGCGCCGGATTCCGGCCGCAGGCCGTGATCGACGGTCGCCACGCGCAGGGACGCGCCGGTCGCGTCGCGCAGGCGCGCGGCGGCGTGCATCAGGGCGCTCGAATCGGGACCGCCCGAGACGGCGAGGAGCACGCCCCGCCCGCCGCGCGCGGCCCGGTCGAGCCAGGGGCGGAGGGCGCCGAGGACCGGGTCGCCCGAGTCGCCCGAGTCGCCCAAGTCGCTCAGAGCGCCCGAGACGCTCAGGCGCCGCAGCGGGCGCGCTTCTGCTCGCGGGCGACGCCCTGGCGGACGCCGGTGCCGGCATTCGGGAACTTCCGGTCCAGCTCGGCCAGGGTCGCGCAGGCCTGCTCGCGGGCGCCGAGCGCGTTGAGCGTGACGCCGAGCTTCAGCATGGCGTCGGGGGCCTGGGCGGAGCGGGCGTAGTCGGTGGAGACCTTCAGGAACTGCTCGGCGGCCTCGCGGTTGCGGCCGCGGGCGAGGTAGCTCTCGCCGAGCCAGTAGGTCGCGCCGGCGACCCGGTTGTCGCGCGGGTGCGACTGGATGAACTGGCGCAGGCCCATCTCGGCCTGCTCGTACTGCTTGGCGCGGTACAGCTCGACCGCGGCGTCGAAATCGGCGGCCGGATCGCCGGTCCGGGTCGCCGCCACGCTCTCGGAGGGCCGCGCCGGGATCGCCCCGGTCCGGGCCGGCGGCCGCAGGTCCACGGGCTCGTCGTAGCCGGAGCTCCCGGCCTCCGCGTCGTCCTCGCCGGACTCGTTGAGCGCGCCCTGGGGCAGGCGCTGCGGCCGGGGCGCCGCCTCGGCGGCCTCCTCAGCCTCGCGGGGCGGCAGCGGCGCCGAGGGCTGCGTGCTGCCGAGCTGCACCGGGGCGCCCGGGGCGCCGGGGGCCTGCGACGGGTCGAAGGCGTCGCCGCGCTTCCCGGGGCGGCCGGCGCCCGGATTGCCGCCGTTGACGGGCCCCGACGGCGCGGGCGCGGCCGCGGGTTTGCCGCCCTTGCCCTCGTTCAGGCGGTACTCGACGTCCTCCTGGAACTTGCGCAGCTGCTCCTTGAGCTGGCGGTTCTCGTACTGGAGGGTCTCGATCTGTCCCGCCATCATCCGGGACTGGTTCTCGATGCGGCCGAGGCGCACCACCAGTTCCGAGGCGTCCTGCGCGGCGGCCGGGTGGCCGAGGAGCGCGGCACCGAGGGCGGTGGCGAGGGCGAGGCGGGTGCGAAGGTGGGCGGGCATGGTTCGGCTGCGGTCCGGTGTCGGCGCGAGGCCCTAACAGATGCGCCGCACCGCGGCAAAACTGCGGCGCGGAGGCGGCCGCATGCCGCCTCCGGACTCGTTCGCGCGGCGGCCTACGCGCCGGCGCCGCGGTCGAGGACGATCACCGCGCGGCGGTTCTGCGACCAGCAGGAGATGTCGTTGCACACCGCCACCGGCCGCTCCTTGCCGTACGACACAGTCCGCATCCGGCTCGCCGCGATGCCGCGGGTGGCGAGGTAGTCGTTCACCGCCTGGGCCCGGCGGGCGCCGAGGGAGAAGTTGTACTCGCGGGTGCCGCGCTCGTCGGCGTGGCCCTCGATGATGAAGGTGTAGCGCGGGTAGCGCTGCAGCCACGCGGCCTGCTTGTCGAGGGTCGCGGTCGCGGTCGGCGTCAGGTCGGTGGAGTCCGACTCGAAGAAGACCCGGTCGCCGATATTGACGACGAAGTCCTGCGCGCTGCCCGGGGTGGCGGCGCCCGCCCCGAACGCGGAGGCGTCGGCGAGGTCCTTGTCGTTGCTGCAGGCGCCCAGGCCGAGGGCGGCCACGAGTGCGAGGCCGAGGGCGGCGGCGCGGAAACGCTGGGGCATGGTCTGAAAAACTCCTCGAGCGGTGCCGAAGGCCGGCTGCTGGTCTTCGAGGCGGGTCCGCGTAATCCTGGCGCCGTTGGTAGGCGGGGTTGGTTAAGCGACGGTTCCGCCGGGCGGCGCGGGGGCGTGGTGACGGTCCGCACCGATCGACGGCGTGCGCTGACGCACCCGGACGCGCCCGGAATGCGGCGGCGGCGGGGCGGCGGGCCGCGACGCGCCATTTCGGCCGCCCCGGTTGCGGCGCTGCAACAGGCGCCGGGCCTCCGCCGGTAACGGTCGCGGGCCGGGCTTTAAGAGATCCTCAACCCTATCGGTCCCTAATCGGCGGGCCGAACACCGGACCTCCCGCATGCGCCCCGCCCAGAGCGTCCTCATCGTCGAGGACAGCTACCTGCTCCTCGAGATCGTCGCGAGCCTGTGCGAGACGCACGGCATCCGGGTGGTCGAAGCCTCCACGGGCGAGGCCGCGCTGACCGTCCTGCGCGACCGGGGCGCGGCGATCGACTGGCTGTTCACCGACATCCACCTGCCCGGGCTGATCGACGGCTGGACGGTGGCCCACGCCTTCCGGGCGATCCACCCGGACCGGCCGGTGGTCTACACCTCGACCGACACGCACGGCCGCAGCGGCGTGCCGGGCAGCCTGTTCCTGCGCAAGCCCTTCCAGATGCAGGAGGTCAACCGCCTGGTCCGGATGATGGTCGAGGGCCTCGGCGAGGCCGGCGCCGACAGCCGGCTCTGCGCGGCGGGCTGAGCGGCGCCGCGGGTCCGCGGCCGCCTCAGCCCGCCCGGAACAGCGCGACGATCTCGGGCGCGGCGAGCCACGCCTCGACCCGCGGGCAGGCGAGATCCCCGGGGGGCATCGCGTCGTAGAGGGCGTAGCTCGCCGCGACGAAGCCCGGCAGGTCGTAGAGCACCGGGAAGTCGTCGCCCCGCGGCTTGGTCTTGAACAGGTACGAGCCGGTCAGGCCGAAATGCTCGGCGATGGGCGGGTAGATCGGCCAGACCACGTCCTGGGCGAGCTCGTCGCCGAGGTAATCCTCGATCTCCACGGGCTCGGGCGCGAGCCCGTTCTCCCGCAGCAGCCGCCGCGCGATGTCGCCGAGGACGTGGACCTTGGGATGGTTCATCAGGTGCATGAAGGCGCCGCGGCGCGCCCAGCGGGTCACCTCGCGCTCCAGGCCGAAGCCCAGGGCGTCGGCCGCGCCGACGAGCTCGCGCACGGCCGGGTCCCAGTGGTCGAGGTAGCCCAGGCGGGCGAACACGTCCTCGCGGAACAGGCCGACGGTCCGGCCGGCATCGAGGCCGAGCCGGTGGGCGGTGACGACGATCGCCGAGTGGTACTGGCCCAGCGGCGACGGCGTCAGCTTCAGCGCGGCGAGGTCCGAGGCCTGCCCGACATAGACCATGTCCGGGTGGAAGGCCGAGAACACGATCGACGGGAACAGCTTGAGCCGCGGGTCGGCCGCGCGCACAGTGGCGGCGTCGCCGCCGGGGATCAGCCCGGCCGGGAAGGCCTGCGAGAAGACGTGGTCGTGGGCGCGCAGGGTCCGGATCAAGCCGTCGACATGGCCGTGGTCTCGCTTCAGCGAGCCCATGGGCAGGTAACGGACCGGGCTCTTCGGCGCGAGCAGGCGCATGGCCCGGGCGATGCCCCGGGCCTGGCAATTGCCCAGCACCGCGATGCTCGGCCCGTCACGGGTCGTGGCGGTGCGGGCGCGGTTCCGCCATGGTGTCGCCCAGGTGGGGGCCCAACGGGTAGGCGTCCAATCGGTCGCCGAGCGGGTGAACGCGCTGCGGGCGCGCCGGGGCAGGTCGTTCAGGGCCACGTCGCGTGCCGGTGTCAGCGGACGGAACAGCGCCCCCGAGGGCCTGCCGCCGTCGTGAAGAAGAGGGTTCGAAGATGGCGTTGAATCCGTATACGGGTCTACCGGCCGAGCGATTCTGGCGCAAGGTCGTCACCAACGTGCCGCCCTTCGCGGTCAATCCGCACCCGAAGGACACGTTCGTGATCGGGCCGACCGACAAGGTCGCCACCGGCGGCTCGTGCTTCGCCCAGCGGGTGGCCGAGGCGGTGCGCGGCGCCGGGTTCAACTACTACCTGACCGAGCCGCCGACCCCCGGCATGAGCGCCGAGGAGGCCAATGCCCGCCAGTTCGGCACGTTCTCGGCGCGCTACGGCAACCTCTACTACACGCGCCAGTTCGTGCAGCTGTTCGACCGGGCCTACGGCACGTTCGAGCCGGAGCTGAAGGCGTGGCTGCGCGACGACGGCCGCTACGTCGACCCGTTCCGCCCGACCGTCGAGCCGGCGGGCTTCGCCAGCGAGGCCGAGGTGGTCGCGGCGCGCGACGCGCACCTCGCCGAGGTGCGCCGCCTGTTCGAGACGCTCGACGTGTTCGTGCTGACGCTCGGCCTCACCGAGGGCTGGCGCTGGCGGGCCGACGGCGCGGCGCTACCGCTCGCCCCCGGCGTCGCGGGCGGCACGTTCGACCCCGCGCTCTACGAGTGCGTGAATGCCGGCGCGGGCGAGGTGCTCGGTGACCTCAACGGCTTCCTCGACCGGCTCTGGAGCGTGAACCCGAAGGCGCGGGTGATCTTCACGGTCTCGCCGGTGCCCATGATCGCCACCTACATGGACCGGCACGTGATGGAGTCGAACAGCTACTCCAAGTCGGTGCTGCGGGTGGCGGCCGGCGAGGTGGTCGGCCGCGGCGACCCGCGGGCGGTCTACTTCCCCGCCTACGACATCGTCACGAGCAACGTGAATGCCGGGCGCTACTACAACGAGGACCAGCGCACCATCAACGACGCGGGCGTGCGCCACGTCATGCGCCTGTTCCTGGCGACCTTCGCCCGCGACCGGGTCTCGCCAGCGCCGACCCACGCCCCCGTCGACCTCGCGGCCGAGTTCGAGGGCAATGCCGGCGTGATCTGCGACGAGGAGGAGATCGAGCGCAGCGTGGCGTGACGGGGGGCCGAGATCGTCACCGGAGCGGCCGCGGCCATCGGGCGGCCTGCATCGTCTTCACGAGCGTAGCGAAGTGACCCAGGGCGACGCGACATCGACAGTCGTGGCGCTGCCTGGATTGCTTCGCTCCGCTCGCAAAGACGGCAGCGCTCCGAAGATCCCGCCGGGCAACCGCTCGAGCCCTTCGCGACCGTCCCGGCGGCCGGGGCGATCCCGCGTTTGCCTCCAGCCCGGCCTTTCGGGCAAGCTCGGCCGCCCGGGCGCTCGCGCCTATCGGAGACGAATCCCTTGAGCCTGCCCCCGCCCCGCCGCGCCGACCACGACATCGATCCGGTCTTCGTGAAGCGGCACTCGCCCCGCGCCTTCACGGGCGAGGCCGTGCCCGAATCCGAGCTGATGCGGATGATCGAGGCGGCGCGCTGGTCGCCCTCCGCCTACAACTCGCAGCCCTGGCGCTTCCTCTACGCGCTCCGGGGCGACGCCCACTGGGACACGTTCTTCGACTTGCTGGTGCCCGGCAATCAGAAATGGGTGTCCGGCACCGGCGCGATCCTGTTCCTCGTCTCGAACGGACTCATGAAGGTCGGCGACGAGCTGAAGCCCTCCTACAGCCACTCCTTCGACGCCGGCACCGCCTCGCTGGCCTTCCAGCTCCAGGCGATCCACCAGGGCTGGCACGCCCACGGCATGGTCGGGTTCGACCACGTCCGCGCGCCCGCGGTGCTGCGTCTGCCCGAGAACCACCGGATCGAGGCCGCCTTCGCGGTCGGCCGCAAGACGCCCGAGGCGGACCTCACCGAGGAGCAGCGGCCCCGCGAGACCCCGAACGGCCGCCGGCCGATCACCGACTTCACCATCGCGGGACCGTTCCCGCAGGCCGCCGGCTGAGACGGGCCGGAACCCGCTCGGACGGCCGGGGATTGGCTCCGCATCGCGACGCCGTCGCAGGTCCGTGGGCGCAGGCCCACGGGCTCGACCCGGGCCGGCAGGGGGCCACCGCCCCGCGCCTCCTGTCCGCCCTCCGACGCTTCGGGAGCTGGCTCATGGATCCGTCCGACACCGCCGCGTCCGACCCGTTCCGGGATGACGGGCCGTTCGACCCCGTCCCCGGGCTGCAGACCGTCGCCGACCGCCACGGGGTCAGCCCGGACGCGGTGCGCCACCTGGTCCGGGCCCTCGAGCGTGGCCACGGCACGATGGCGCAGTTCGACCATCCCGATCTCGGCGGGATGGGGCAGTGGTTTTCCGGCGGGATGGTGATGGTCGGCCGGATGTTCGACGACGCGCTGAAGGCGCGGGTCGACGCGCTCTGCACCGAGCTGGCCGGGGCGCTCCCCGCGGGGGGCTTCTCGGAGGCCGCGCCCGCGGCGCGGCGCGGCGGCGGCGAGTGGTGGCCGGCCGGCCTCGGGGATCCGGCCAGCACCGGCGCGCAGGACGGGCTGCGCTACGCCTATTTCCCGGACAGCCGGCGGCTCGCCGTCGACGCGGGGTCCGGGGTCGCGCTGTACGATACCGGCGAGCACCGCATCACCGGAGTTTCCCAGGCGAACGGCAGCCTCGGCTTCACGGGACCGTCCGGGGCCGTCGCCCTCGACCGCCTGCGTCGGATCGAGGCGGAGGTCGCGGCGCCGCGCCAAGCGGACCCGGGCCGAGCGGACCCGGCCGAGATCCCGGCGAAGGCCGCCCCCGCCGCTTCGCCGGCCGCTGCGGCTGCCCCTTCGGCGGCCCCGGACCGGTCGTCTCCGGACGCGATCCTCGCGACCATCGAGCGGCTGGCCGACCTTCACGCGCGCGGCGTGCTCACCGAGGCGGAGTTCGCGACCAAGAAGACGGAGCTGCTGGCCCGGCTGTGAGGGGCGCCCGGTCGCCGTACCCGCCGGCCCCGTCCCGAAGCGCGGAGGCCTCGCGGGATGCGGGCGCGGATCGGACCCTGCCGGGTCCGGACGGCCTCAGGCGATGCCGACGCGCAGCAGGTCGTGGACGTGCACGATGCCGACCGGCCGGCCGTCGGTGACGGCGAAGACCGCCGTGATCAGCCGGCGGTTCATCAGTTCCAGCGCGGCCTGGGCCAGCTTGTGCGGCTCCACGGTCACCGGGTCGCGGGTCATGACGGTCGAGACCGGCGTGTCGAGGAGCGCCGGACCCATGTGGCGGCGCAGGTCGCCGTCCGTGACGATGCCGACGAGGCGGCCGGCCGCGTCCGTGACGCCGACGCAGCCGTAGCGCCGCGCCGCGATCTCGATCATCACCTCGGACATGAGGGCGGACTCGTGCACCAGCGGCATGTCCTGGGGGCCGTGCATCACCTGCTGCACGGTCCTGAGGCGGGCCGCGAGGGTGCCGCCCGGATGCAGGGTGTGGAAGCGCGCCGAGGTGAAGCCGCGCCGCTCCAGGAGCGCCACCGCCAGGGCGTCGCCCAGCGCCAGCTGGATCAGGCTGGAGGAGGTCGGCGCGAGGTCGTGCGGGCAGGATTCCCGCACGCGGGGCAGTTCCAGCAGCACGTCGGCGGCCTTGCCCAGGGTGCTCTCGCCGTTGCGGGTGATCGCCACCAGAGGGATCGAGAACCGGCGGCTGAAGCCGACCAGGTCGGACAGTTCCGCGGTCTCCCCCGACCACGACAGCGCGATGATGACGTCGTCCCGGGCGATCATCCCGAGGTCGCCGTGGCTCGCCTCGGTCGGGTGGACGAAGAAGGCGTGCGTGCCAGTGGAGGCCAGCGTCGCGGCGATCTTGCGCCCGACATGCCCGCTCTTGCCGATGCCGCTGACGATGACGCGGCCCTTGCTCTGCAGGATGGTCTGCACCGCCTCCTCGAAGGCCGCGCCGAGCCGGCCCTGGAAGGCGGCGCTCGCCTCCTGCAGGGCCGCGATGCCGAGTTGGAGGCTGCGGATCCCGAGGTCGCGGGTGGTGGCGAGATGCGCCGACGGCGCGTCGTAGCGGTCGTCGCGCAGGGCGCTGGAGGCGGGAGCGTTCATCGTGTCCGTTCTTGACCCGTCGACCGGATCCGGCACCGGGGGCCGGAATCGGGGAGCGGCGCAGCGAGGCGTCTCCGGCGACGCTAGGCAGCCGTCGTGGTTGAAATGTGACGCGGGGACGACGCAGCGCCGCACGCCGGTTGAAGGCGCGGCCGCCGGGGTCCATGCTCCCGGCACGCCATCCCGCGCGCCGTCCCGCGCCGCGGGCCCCAGGAGGGCAAGAGCCCCATGACCATCCGCTTCCCCGACCCCGATCCCGCGATCCTCGCCCGCCGCGAGGCGATCCTAGCCGGCCTCGCGCCCCTGGTCGCGCCGGAGGCGCTGGTGGTCAGCGAGGACGAGCGCCGGGCCTTCGAGACCGACGGGCTCACCGCCTACCGGCAGATGCCGCTCGCCGTGGTGCTGCCCTCCACCACCGCGGAGGTCGCCGCCGTGATGGCCTACTGCCACGCCAACGGCGTGCGGGTCGTGCCCCGGGGCGCCGGCACCTCGCTCGCGGGCGGCGCCATCGCGCAGGCCGACGCGATCATCCTCGGCGTCGGCAAGATGACCCAGGTCCTCGACATGGACTTCGCCAACCGCACGGCCCGGGTGCAGAGCGGCATCACCAACCTGGCGATCTCCGGGGCGGTCAGCCACGAGGGCTTCTTCTACGCTCCCGACCCGTCGAGCCAGCTCGCCTGCACGATCGCCGGAAACATCGCGATGAATTCGGGCGGCGCGCACTGCCTGAAATACGGCGTGACCACCAACAACCTGCTCGGCGTCACCCTGGTGCTCAATGACGGCACCGTGGTGGAGATCGGCGGCCAGCACCTCGACAGCGGCGGCTACGACCTGCTCGGCCTCGTCTGCGGCTCGGAGGGGCAGCTCGGCATCGTCACCGAGGCGACCGTGCGGATCCTGCGCGCCGCCGAGGGCGCGCGCCCGGTGCTGGTCGGCTTCTCGAAGGTCGAGGATGCGGGCGACTGCGTCGCGGCGATCATCGCGGCCGGGATCATCCCGGTGGCGATCGAGTACATGGACCGCGAGGCGATCCTCATCACCGAGGACTTCGCCCAGGCCGGCTACCCGCGCGACGCCGAGGCGATGCTGATCATCGAGGTCGAGGGCTCGGACGCCGAGTGCGACGCGATGCTGGCCCGGATCGAGACGATCGCCCGGGATTTCCGCCCGACCAGCCTGCGCGTCTCGCGCTCGGAGGCGGAATCGGCCGCGATCTGGAAGGGCCGCAAGTCGGCCTTCGGCGCCACCGGCCGGATCTCCGACTACATCTGCATGGACGGGACGATCCCCACCGGCCAGCTCGGGCCGGTGCTGGAGCGGATCGGCGCCATCTGCGCCGAGAAGGGCCTGCGCGTCGCCAACGTGTTCCACGCGGGCGACGGCAACCTGCACCCGCTGATCCTGTTCGACATCAACACGCCCGGCGAATTGCAGAAGGCCGAGGCCGCGGGCGACGAGATCCTGAAGCTCTGCGTCGAGGTCGGCGGCTGCCTCACCGGCGAGCACGGGGTCGGCATCGAGAAGCGTGAGTTGATGCGCTTCCAGTACGACCAGGTCGATCTCGAGCAGCAGATGCGGGTCAAGGCGGTGTTCGATCCGGACTGGATGCTGAACCCCGCCAAGGTGTTCCCGCTGGACGGGCGCCTCGCGGCCTGAGCCGCGCCGCGCGCGGGGTCCGGCCGAGAGCTTGGCCGAGAGCCCGGCCAAGAGGTCTGGCGAACAAGTCCGGACCGGTGCGGGTGCGATCGTCTCCGATCGCCCGCCCCCGTCCGGGCCTCGCGGCCGCGCTCAGGCGGCCTCGACCTTGCGGCTCGCCCGGGTCTTGCTCGCGGCGGTCTTGCGGCGACCGGAGGCAGGGGCGGAGGCGGGGGCGGCAGCCTCCTCCTCGGCGGCGGCCTTGTCGGACGCCGGGGACCGGCCCGGCTGGCCGAGGCCGAGGCTCTTGGCGAGCGCCGAGCGCTGCGCCGAGTAGTTCGCCGAAGTGGTCGGGTAATCGGCCGGCAGGCCGTAGCGCTCGCGGTAGGTCTGCGGATCGAGACCGTGCTTGGTCAGGTGACGCTTCAGCGTCTTGTACGACTTCCCGTCGATGAAGCTGACCAGCCCGTCGGGGCGGATCGACTTGCGGATCTGGGCGGGCGTCGGCCGCTCAACGCTCTCGGTCGCCGGAGCGACGGGGCCGGCCCCGATCGTGTTCAGCGCCTCGTGGATGCTCGCGATCAGGGCCGGCAATTCGGCCGAGGGCAGCGAGTTGTTGGAAACGTAGGCCGCGACGACGTCCACGGTCCGCTCGATGAAATCCAATTGCGATGTCGGCGCAGCTTCTGACATTCTCTCGTTCCTCGGCACAAATGCCTGATGGGATCCCCACTTTCGCGAGTTAAGTCAGCGTCCGAAAAATGCAAGCCGCGCCATACAATTATCTGTGATGAGACCGAAGTCTAACTCTGCATCACGCGGCGCGGCTTACAGGGTATGGTTGCATTGGCGCCACTTAATGGACACTTCTGAGAGGCTTTATCGGTGTCCGTTCGGCGAATGCTAGTCGCTTCCTCGAAGCGGGTTTTCGCAACCGGCAGAGACCTTTACCCCCGGGTCAGGGGCCGGCTCTAGACGGTCGTATACGATTGCCGCCCGGTCGTGCGGGCACAATGCGCAATCTTCGTACAGTTGTGCGGGCGCGGGGCGAGGCCCTGCGTCATTTTCGCAACCCGCGCGGCCTCAGGCGAAAGTCTTGCGCGGATCGAAGGCGTCCCGCACGGCCTCGCCGGCGAAGACGAGCAGGCTCAACATCACGGCGATGACCAGGAAACCGGTCAATCCGAGCCACGGCGCGGTCAGATTGTCCTTGCCCTGCGCGAGAAGCTCTCCGAGGGACGGCGAGCCCGGCGGCAGGCCGAAGCCGAGGAAGTCGAGCGAGGTCAGGGTGGTGATCGAGCCGTTCAGGATGAACGGCAGGAAGGTCAGCGTCGCCACCATGGCGTTCGGCAGCAGGTGGACCGTCATGATCCGGATATTCGACAGGCCCAGCGCCCGGGCGGCCCGGACATACTCGAAGTTCCGCGCCCGCAGGAACTCGGCGCGCACCACGCTCACCAGCGCGACCCAGGAGAACAGCAGCATGATCCCGAGCAGGACGAAGAAGCCCGGGGCGATGAAGGCCGAGATGATGATGATCAGGTAGAGGGTCGGGATGCCGCCCCAGACCTCGATGAAGCGCTGGAAGGCGAGATCGACCCAGCCGCCGAAATAGCCCTGCACGGCCCCCGCGACGACGCCGATCACCGACGAGACCGCGGCCAGGATCAGGCCGAACAGGACCGAGATGCGGAAGCCGTAGATCACCCGCGCCAGCACGTCCCGCGTGGTGTTGTCGGTGCCGAGCCAGTGCTGGGGAATGTCCGCGCAGGTCGAGCCGCCGAGCTTCTCGGCGACGGGCTTGCACTGCGCGTCCGTGAGCATCCAGGTCGGCGGCGACGGCGACGGCGTCGGCAGGTCCTCGTTGATCGTGTCGTACGCGTACGGGATCGGCGGCCACAGCGCCCAGCCGTTCGCCGCGATCTCCCGGCGGATCTCGGGGGAGCGGTAGTCGGTCGTGGCGAGGAAGCCGCCGAACTTCTCCTCCGGATAGTCGACCAGGACCGGGACCAGCCACTCGCCCTTGTAGGACATCACGATCGGGCGGTCGTTGGCGATGAACTCCGCGAACAGGCTGAGCACGAACAGGACCGTGAAGATCACGAACGACCCGTAGCCGAGCCGGTTGCGGCGGAAATTGTCGAGGCGGCGCCGGTTGAGCGGCGACAGCCGGACGCGCCGGCCTGCGGCCCCGGGCAGGACCGGCGGCGGCGCGCCCTCGTCCGGCCGCAGGACCAGCGGCTGGGCGCCGGGCATCGGCGCGGGCACGACCTCGCTGTCGCCGGGACGCGTGACCTCGTTCATCCGTGCTGTCTCCCGAGCCGCGTCGCGCGCGCGCCGGCCGCCCCGATATCCGGGCGGCCCCGCGACCGGTCGGCCGCGGGACGGAGGCCGGGAACGCTCAGCCGTCGAGCCGGGTCGCGGTGCCGTCGATCTCGGTGGGACGCAGGTTGCCGCTGCGCTCCAGCCAGCGGCGCAGCAGCCGGACGTTGCGGCGGTTGGCCTTGAAGGCGGCGTCGAACAGGTCGCCCGCCACCGGCACGGCGCCGATCAGCCCGTCGAAGGCCACGTTCAGGCCCATCCGGGCCACCAGCCAGCGCGGCGCCCCGAGGCGCTTCGCCTCGTAGACGATGAAGGACGAGATCACCATGCCGGCCAGGTCGCCGATCACCGGCACGAGGCCGATCAGCGCGTCGAACCCGACCCGCCGGTTGATGCCCGGGATGACGAAGGCGGTGTCCATCAGGTGGGCCAGCGTCTCCAGCCGGGCGAGGCTCGCCTCCCGGCCGAGATCCGCCGACAGGTAGGGGGGCCGGGTGCCGGCGCGGGTCTCGCCTCCGGGGAAGGTCTCGGCACGGGCGAAACGCCCGGCCTGGGCAGCCTGGGTGAAGTCCATGGTCGGGATCCGTCGGGAAGCCATCGTCCCCAACGATGTGGCCCCCCGCCCGGATCCCCGCAAGGACGGCGCCCGCTCGGCGCGCGCGGTCCCTCGTGATGCCCGTCATGCCGTCCCTCGAGCCGACCCTCATGTCCCGGCCCCCGGAAGCCCGCGCATGCGGTCGAGCGCCGCATCCAGGGTCGCGTCGTCCTTGGCGAAGCAGAGCCGGACGAGGCCGCGCACGGAGGCGTCCGGGTAGAAGGCGCTCACGGGGATCGCCGCGACGCCGTGACGGGTGACGAGGGCCTCGCAGAAGGCCACGTCGTCGGCGTGGCCGCGGGCGGCGATGTCGATGTTGAGGAACCACGTGGCCCGGGCCGGCAGCACGGTGAAGCCGAGGCCGCGCAGGCCGTCCGCGAGCCGGTCGCGGGACCGGGCGTAGCCGCCCCGCATCGCCTCGAACCACGGGGCCGGCTTGCCCAGCCCGTAGGCCACCGCCTCCTGGAGGTTCGGGGGCGTCGTGAAGGTCAGGAACTGGTGCGCCTTGGCGAGCCCGCGCATCAGCCGAGCATCGGCCATCACGAAGCCGACCTTCCAGCCGGTGAGGGAGAAGATCTTGCCGGCCGAGCCGATCTTGACGGTCCGCTCCCGCATCCCGGGCAGCGCCATCAGCGGCCGGTGGCGCGCGCCGTCGAACACCACGTGCTCCCAGACCTCGTCGCAGAGGGCGGTCACGTCGAAGCGCTGGCAGTAGCGGGCGAGCAGGTCGAGGTCCTCGGGCGCGAACAGGGTGGCGCTCGGGTTGAGGGGGTTGTTCAGCACCACGACCCGGGTCCGCGCCCCGAAAGCCTCCGCGAGCGCGGCCTCGTCGAGGCGGAAGTCCGGGGGCCGGAGCGCCACGATCCGCGGCACGCCGCCCGCCCGCCGGACCAGGGGTAGGTAGGCGTCGTACATGGGCGCGAACAGCACGACCTCGTCGCCGGGCTCGATCAGCGCCAGGAGCGCGCCGGCCAGGGCCTCGGTCGCCCCGGAGGTGACCATCACCTCGGTCTCCGGGTCGAGGACGAGGCCCTGGTGCTGCGCGTAATGGGCGGCGACCGCCTCGCGCAGGGCCGGCAGGCCCATCATCGGCGGATACTGGTTCCAGCCGTCCAGGAGCGCCCGCGCGCCCCGCTCGCGGACATCCGTCGGCCCGGCATCGTCCGGGAATCCCTGGCCGAGATTGATCGCACCGTGGACCCGCGCGAGACGCGACATGGTCTCGAACACGGTCGTGGGCAGCGCGTCGAAGACGGGGTTGATGACGGCGGACCTCATGCGGCGCGGCACGGGGTACGGCACGCGGCGCCGGGCATCGAGAAAGTCGGCATGGCGGGTCTCGGCATCGCCGGCCTGTAACATGGCCGTCGCGCGTTGCGGAATGTGCGCGGTCGCACAGACCCGGTCTCCGGCGCGCCGGGGCCGGCTGACGAATGTTGACAATCATCACCCGTCTCTTAGGTTCGGATCACGGCCGGAGCGGCGCACACGCCGACGGAGCTTCGCCCCCTCGCTCCGTCAGCGGGGCGCCGCTCCGGTCTCCAGAAGGGCCATCGACTTGCGGGTCGGTGGCCCTTTCGGCATGTCCGGACGCGGCCGCACCCGCTCACGCCCCGCTCGCTGGGTCGGCCACCGGATACGACGATGCGGCCCTCCTCACGCGCGTTCCTCGGCTGCCTGGTGCTGGCGCTGCTGGTCGGCGGCCTCGGACTCGGCCTGCGCCGCGCCGTGGCCGTCACCCCGGTCGATCCCGCGTTCCGGGCGGTGCTGCGCGCTTATGCGGTACCGGACGCGTCCGGCGGGCCCCAGCAACACGAGTGAAACGTCGCCGCCCTAGTGACGGCGCATTGGCCGGGCACCGGTGGAGGGCGCCGCGAGGTGCGCGAGCGGCGCGGCCGCGGGTGTCCATGACGCCGCGGTAAGGAGCCGTTCGGGGCCCGGACAGCTTTATGGGCTTACGCTCCCGTACACGGGATCGGAGCCGTCGGGTCCCGCGGGACCCGGCGGCTTCAGGACGGGCTTCCGGGACGCGGCGTTCCGGGGGCGGCATGGGGGCTTGGACAGCGAGGGATAGGGTGCCGCCGGTCGCGCAGACGACCGTCCTGTGCTCTAGTCAGGCATGAACGAGAGTTCACCGATCCGGACCGACACGGCCCGCGCCTACCAGCCCGGCGAGGCGCCCGCGCGCGAGGTCCGGACGCGGCGCTTCCGCCCGATCCGCTGGCTCGTGTTCCTGGTGCTGCTCGCCGGCGCCGGGGCGATCGGCCACCGCTGGTACGAGGCCCGCACCGGCAAGGGCGCCGAGCCGGCGACGGCGCATCACACCGGCGGCCACGGCGGCCGGCGCGGCGGGGCCGACATGCCGCAGGCGGTGGGCATCGCCAGCGCCACGACCGGCGACATGCCGGTGGTGCTTCAGGGCCTCGGCACCGTGACGCCGCTCGCCACCGTGACGGTGAAGTCGCAGATCAGCGGCTACCTCACGCAGGTGCAGTTCCGGGAGGGCCAGAACGTGAAGGCGGGCGACGAGCTCGCCCGGATCGATTCCCGCCCCTACGAGGCGCTGCTCGCGCAGTACCAGGGCCAGCTCGCCCGCGACCAGGCGCTGCTCCAGAACTCGAAGCTCGACCTGCAGCGCTACCAGACGCTGAACCGGCAGGACTCGATCTCGAAGCAGAACGTCGACACGCAGGCCGCCCTGGTGAAGCAGAACGAGGGCACGGTCGCGGCTGACCAGGCGCTCGTCGACCAGCAGAAGCTCAACATCGCCTACACGCACATCGTCTCGCCGGTGGACGGCCGCGTCGGCCTGCGCCAGGTCGACCAGGGCAACTACATCTCGGCCGCCTCCACGGCGATCGTGGTGGTGACCCAGCTCCACCCGATCTCGGTGGTGTTCACCCTGCCGGAGGACGACGTGTCGCGGGTGATGCGGCAGGTGCGGGCGGGCGCGAAGCTCACCGTGCGGGCCTACGACCGCGGCGACGCCCACGAGATCGCCACCGGCCGCCTCGACACGGTCGACAACCAGATCGACACGACCACCGGCACGGTGAAGCTGCGCGCGCTGTTCGACAATTCCGACGAGGAGCTGTTCCCGAACCAGTTCGTCAACGCCAAGCTGACCGTCGACACGGTGCGGGGCGCGACGCTGGTGCCGAATTCCAGCCTGCTCCAGGGCACGCCCGGCACCTACGTCTACCTGATGGACGGGGACAGCAAGGTCACGGTCCGGCCGATCAAGACCGGCGAGACTGACGGGACCCACACGGTGGTGGTCTCCGGGCTGAACCCGGGTGACCGCGTCGTCACGGACGGCACCGACCGGCTGAAGGACGGCGCGCCGGTGCGCATCACCGAGGGCGCGCCGGCGGCCGCCGGCGACGGCAAGGCCGCGGCGGCGAAGCCGGACGGCAAGGCTGACGGTAAGGGGGAGGTGAAGCCCGCCGCGCCCGCCGACGCGGCGGCGGATTCCCAAGGGACAGCGGAGGGCGGTCGTCGGCACCGGCGCCGTCAGGCGCAGTGAGGACGGCTCTGGCGCGACGCTTCCTCTCCCCCCTCCGCGGGGGAAGGGATAACGGGAGCGCGTCATGAACCCGTCCCGCCTGTTCATCCTGCGGCCGGTGGCCACGACGCTGCTGATGCTGGCGATCCTGATCGTCGGCGGCGTGTCGTACCTGAACCTGCCCGTCTCGGCGCTGCCGGCGGTCGATTACCCGACGATCCAGGTTCAGACCTTCTATCCCGGCGCCAGCCCCGAGGTGATGACCTCCTCGGTGACGGCGCCGCTGGAGCGGCAGTTCGGCCAGCTCGCCAACCTCAACCAGATGACCTCGCAATCCTCCGCGGGCGCCTCGGTCATCACCCTGCAGTTCAGCCTGGACCTGCCGCTGGACATCGCCGAGCAGCAGGTCCAGGCGGCGATCAACGCCGCCGGCAACCTCCTGCCCTCCGACCTGCCGGCGCCGCCGATCTACGCCAAGGTCAACCCGGCCGACGCGCCGGTCCTGACGCTGGCGCTCACCTCCAAGACCCTGCCGCTGACCCAGGTGCGCGACCTCGCCGAGTCGCGCCTCGCGCAGAAGATCAGCCAGGTGGCGGGCGTCGGCCTCGTGAGCATCTCGGGCGGCCAGCGCCCGGCCGTGCGGGTGCGGTTCAACGCGCGGGCGCTCGCCGCCTACGGGCTCAACATCGACGACCTGCGCACCACCATCACCAACCTCAACGTCAACACGCCGAAGGGCACGATCGACGGGCCGAAGCAGTCCTACGCGATCAACGCCAACGACCAGATCCGCGACCCGAAGGCCTACGACGCGGCGATCATCGCCTACCGCAACGGCGCCCCGGTGATGCTCTCGGAGGTGGCCGACGTGGTCGAGGGGCCGGAGAACACCAAGCTCGGCGCCTGGGCGGACGCGACGCCGGCGGTGATCCTGAACATCCAGCGCCAGCCCGGCGCCAACGTCATCGCGACCGTCGACAAGATCAAGTCGCTGCTGCCGCAGCTCCAGGCGAGCCTGCCGGCCGCCGTCGCGGTGGCGCCGCTCACCGACCGGACCACCACGATCCGCGCCTCCGTGGAGGACGTGCAGTTCGAGCTCGGCCTCGCCATCGCGCTCGTGGTGCTGGTGATCTTCCTGTTCCTGCGCAGCCTGTCGGCGACCCTGATCCCGAGCCTGTCGGTGCCGCTGTCGCTGGTCGGCGCCCTGTCGGTCATGGACCTCTACGGCTTCTCCCTCGACAACCTGTCGCTGATGGCGCTCACCATCGCCACCGGCTTCGTGGTCGACGACGCCATCGTGGTGATCGAGAACATCGCCCGGCACGTGGAGGCCGGCGACTCGCCCCTGGAGGCGGCGCTCAAGGGCTCCCGCGAGATCGGCTTCACCATCATCTCGCTGACCGTCTCGCTGATCGCCGTGCTGATCCCGCTCCTGTTCATGGGCGACGTGGTCGGGCGGCTGTTCCACGAATTCGCCATCACGCTGGCGGCCACGATCATCATCTCGGCGGTGGTCTCGCTGACGCTGGTGCCGATGCTGTGCGCGCGGCTCCTGAAGCACGTCCCGGAAGCCGGCCACCGCCGCCGGGAGGGCGTCCTCTCCCGCCTGGGCCGGCGCGCCATCGACGGCACGATCGAGTCCTACGGCCGCTCCCTGCGGGTCGTCCTCAACCACCAGGGCCTGACGCTGCTGGTGGCGCTCGGCACGCTCGGGCTCACGATCTACCTGTTCGCGGTGATCCCGAAGGGCTTCTTCCCCGTGCAGGACACGGGCGTGATCCAGGGCATCACCCAGGCCGACCAGTCGGTCTCCTACGCCGCCATGGCCGAGCGCCAGCAGCGGATGGCCGAGATCGTCCTCAAGGACCCGGACGTGGCGAGCCTGTCGTCGTTCATCGGGGTCGACGGCCAGAACGTCACGCTCAATTCCGGCCGGATGCTGATCAACCTGAAGCCCCGGGACGCGCGCACCGCGACGGCCAGCGCGATCATCCGGCGGATCTCGGCGGCGGCGGCCAACCAGCCCGGCATGCGGCTCTACATGCAGCCGGTCCAGGACCTGACCATCGACACGGCGGTCTCGGCGACCCAGTACCAAGTGATCCTGGAGAGCCCGAACATCGACGATTTCGAGACCTGGGTGCCGCGCTTCACCGAGGCGCTGGCGAAGTCGCCCGTGGTCACCGACGTGGCGAGCGACCACCAGGGCCAGGGGCTCGCCGCCTACGTGACCATCGACCGGCCGACCGCCGGCCGCTACGGCATCACCCCGGCGACGATCGACAACGCCCTCTACGACGCCTTCGGCCAGCGGATCATCTCGACGATCTTCACCCAGTCCAACCAGTACCGGGTGATCCTGGAGGCCGACCCGAAGCTGCACACGACGCTCCGCAGCCTCGACGCGATCTACCTGCCCTCCTCCACGGCGACCAACGGGCAGGTGCCGCTCTCGGCGGTCGCGCGGATCAGCGAGCGGCGGGCGCCGCTGCTGATCTCCCATCTCGGCCAGTTCCCGGCCACCACCGTGTCGTTCAACCTCGCCCCCGGCGCGGCGCTGGGGCAAGCGGTCGAGGCGATCGACAAGGTCAAGGCCGAGATCGGCCTGCCGCCCTCGTTCCGGGTGGTGCCGCAGGGCTCGGTCTTCGCCTTCCAGTCGGCGCTCGGCAACGAGCTGTTCCTGGTCCTGGCGGCGATCGTGACCGTCTACATCGTGCTGGGCGTGCTCTACGAGAGCTTCATCCACCCGATCACGATCCTCTCGACCCTGCCGTCGGCGGGGATCGGGGCGCTGCTCGGCCTGATGCTGTTCGGCCTGTCGCTCGACATCATCGCGGTGATCGGCATCGTGCTGCTGATCGGCATCGTGAAGAAGAACGCCATCATGATGATCGACTTCGCGCTCCAGGCGGAGCGCGAGGACGGGCTCGAGCCCCGCGAGGCGATCTTCCAGGCCTGCCTGCTGCGCTTCCGGCCGATCCTGATGACGACGCTGGCGGCGCTCTTCGCGGCGGTGCCGCTGATCCTCGGCACCGGCGTCGGCTCCGAGCTGCGCCAGCCGCTCGGCATCTGCATCGCGGGCGGCCTGATCGTCAGCCAGGTGCTGACGCTGTTCACCACGCCGGTGATCTACCTGGCCTTCGACCGGCTGGAGCGGCGGATCTCGGGGCGGCGGGGGCCGGATCTCGCGCCCGGCGAGGCGCTGCCGTGAACATCTCCGAGCCGTTCATCCGGCGGCCGGTGGCGACCACGCTGCTCACGATCGGCGTGCTGCTCGCCGGGCTGTTCGCCTTCCTGAAGCTGCCGGTGGCGCCGCTGCCGCAGATCGACTTCCCGGTGATCCTCGTCCAGGCCCAGATGGCTGGCGCCTCGCCCGACACCATGGCCACCACCGTGGCGGCGCCCCTGGAGCGGCGGCTCGGCGCCATCGCGGACGTCAACGAGATGACGTCCACGAACTCCCTCGGCTCGACCCGGATCGTGCTGCTGTTCGGCCTCAACCGCGACATCGACGGCGCGGCCCGCGACGTCCAGGCCGCCATCAACGCGGCGCGCGCCGACCTGCCCGCCTCGCTCCGGCAGAACCCGACCTACCGGAAGTTCAACCCCGCCGACACGCCGATCATCATCCTCGGCATGACCTCGGAGACGCTGACCCGCGGCCAGGTCTACGATTCCGCCGCCACCGTGGTGCAGCAGAAGCTGTCCCAGCTGCCGGGCGTCGGCAACGTCGATATCGGCGGCTCGTCCCTGCCGGCGGTGCGGGTCGAGCTCGATCCCACGGCCCTGTTCAACTACGGCATCGGCCTCGAGGGCATCCGGGCCGCGCTCGCCTCCGCGAACGCGAACTCGCCCAAGGGCGAGATCGACGCGGGCGACCGCCGCTACCAGCTCTACGCCAACGACCAGGGCCGCAAGGCCGCCGATTACCGCGACATCATCGTGGCCTACCGCAACGGCGCCGCGGTGAAGCTCACCGATGTCGGGCAGGTGCTCGACGGGGTCGAGGACAAGCGCAACCTCGGCATCGTCAACGGCAAGCCGGGCGTGCTGCTGTTCGTCTACAAGCAGCCCGGCGCCAACGTGGTCGAGACCATCAACGCCGTGAAGGAGGCGCTGCCGCAGATCACCGCCTCCCTGCCCGGCGGCATCGACATCAAGCTCACCGGCGATCGCAGCGCCACGATCCGCGCCTCCCTCGCGGCCACCGAGGAGACGCTGCTGGTGGCGGTCGGCCTCGTCATCCTGGTGGTGTACGGCTTCCTGCGCTCCTGGCGGGCCACGCTGATCCCGGCGGTCGCCGTGCCGATCTCGATCGTCGGCACCTTCTCGGCGATGTACCTGCTCGGCTACTCGCTCAACATCCTGTCGCTGACCGCGCTGATCATCGGCACCGGCTTCGTGGTCGACGACGCCATCGTGGTGCTGGAGAACGTCCAGCGGCACATCGAGGAGGGCAAGCCCCGGCTCCAGGCGGCGCTGATCGGCGCGCGGGAGGTCGGGTTCACGGTGATCTCGATGAGCTTGTCACTCATCGCGGTGTTCCTGCCGATCCTGCTGATGGGCGGCCTCGTCGGCCGCATCTTCCAGGAATTCTCCGTCACCCTGTCGCTGTCGATCCTGATTTCCTTGGTGCTCTCGCTCACGACCACGCCGATGATGTGTGCCCGGCTGCTCCGGGCCGAGGGGCATGGCCCCAATGGCGAACCGCCGGCCGGCCGCCGGCCGAACCTGCTGATCCGGATTTTGGAGGGCGGCTTCGCCCGGCTGCTCGGGGCCTACGCGCGGACGCTGGAGGTGGCGCTCGCCCATCCGCGCCTCGTCCTGCTGAGCCTGCTCGCCACGGTCGGGCTCAACGTCTACCTCTACATCATCGTCCCGAAGGGCTTCTTCCCCGAGCAGGATACCGGGCAGATGATGGGCGGCATCCAGGCCGACCAGCGCATCTCGTTCCAGTCGATGGAGAAGAAGCTCACGCAGGCGACCGCGATCGTCGGGGCGGATCCGGCGGTCGAGAGCGTCGTCGGCTTCACGGGCGGCCGCGGCACCAACTCGGCCAACGTCTTCGTCGGCCTGAAGCCGCTCAACGAGCGGGCGCCGATCTCGGCCGTGATGGCGCGGCTGCGGCCGAAGCTCGCGCAGGTCGCGGGCGCGCGCCTCTACGTCTTCCCCCGCCAGGACCTGCAGATGGGCGGCCGCCAGAGCTTCGCCCAGTACCAGTACACCCTCCAGGGCGACACGGCCGAGGAGCTGTTCGCTGCCGCCCCGAAGCTGGTGGCGGCCCTGCAGAAGGACCCGACCTTCGCGGACGTGACCTCGGACCAGCAGGAGGGCGGGTTGGAGAGCCGGGTCGTGATCGACCGGGCGACCGCGTTCCGCTACGGCATCACGCCGAACAAGATCGACAACACCCTCTACGACGCCTTCGGCCAGCGCCAGGTCTCGACGATCTACAACCCGCTGAACCAGTACCACGTCGTGATGGAGATCGCGCCGCGCTACCTGGAAACGCCGGAGACGCTCAAGCAGATCTACGTCTCGACCTCGGGCGGCAACGCGCCGGGCTCGGCCACCACCAACGCGGTCGCCGGCACGGTGGCGGCGGGCGGGACCGTCAACACCAACGCGGCGACCGGCACCAGCAGCCCGGGCAGCGGGTCGTCGGCGAGCGCCGCGACCGGCGTCGCCACGGGCTCCGGCGCCGTCGGCGGCTCGGGCACCGCGGGCGCCGTCGCGGCGGCGGCCGCCGCCGCTTCCGCCAGCACGGCCGACACCGCCTCGAACGCCGCCGCCATCGCGTCCGACTCGGCCCGCAACGCCTCCGCCAACGCCATCGCGGCGAGCAAGGGCGGCGCCTCGTCGAGCGCGCCGGTCTCCGCCGCCAAGGAGACGATGGTGCCGCTCTCGGCCTTCGCGCGGATCGAGCCCGGCAGCGCCCCCGTGCAGGTGAGCCACCAGGGCCTGTTCGTGGCGACCACGATCTCGTTCAACCTCGCCCCGGGCAAGAGCCTGTCGGACGCCACGGACGCCATCGACCGGGCCATGGCCTCCCTGCAGCTGCCCGCCACGATCCACGGCGAGTATGCCGGCGCGGCCAAGAACTACGTCGCCTCCGCGTCGCGCCAGCCGCTGCTGATCCTGGCGGCGATCCTGGCGGTCTACGCGGTGCTGGGGATCCTCTACGAGAGCTTCGTGCACCCGCTGACGATCCTCTCGACCCTGCCCTCGGCCGGCGTCGGCGCGGTGCTGGCCCTGCTGGTGACGGGCACCGACTTCACCATCATCGCGCTGATCGCGGTGTTCCTGCTCATCGGCATCGTGAAGAAGAACGCGATCATGATGATCGACGTGGCGATCGACGCGGAGCGGACCCGGGCCGCGAATCCCGTGGACGCGATCCGCGAGGCCTGTCTCCTGCGCTTCCGGCCGATCATGATGACGACGCTGGCCGCCATGCTCGGCGCCGTGCCGCTGATCCTGGCCAACGGCGAGGGCGCGGAGCTGCGCCGCCCGCTGGGCATCGCCATCGTCGGCGGGCTGATTGTGAGCCAGATCCTGACCCTCTACACCACCCCTGTCGTCTACCTCACCCTCGATCGCCTCCGGCACAGGGTGCTCAACCGGCGCAGGCGCGGCGGGCGGAGCGGAGAAGCGGCGCTGCCGGCCGGAGAGTGATGGTTAAGGTTTCACGTGAAACAGCGGCGGCCGCGATCGCGCGCGGGGGTTCCTCCAACCCACCTCCTCGTCCTGAGGTGCCGCGCAGCAGCCTCGAAGGAGGGCTCCAGCCAGGCGCGCGATTCCTGGAGGGCTCCTTCGAGGCCTCCGCTACGCTCCGGCACCTCAGGATGAGGTTCAGGGTGGGAGGTGCGCTTTTTACCCATCAACGGCTCCGCACCCTCGCATCCCTGCTCCTCGCCGCCCCGCTCCTCGCCGGCTGCGTGGTCGGCCCGGACTACACCCGGCCCTCCGTGGAGACGCCGCTGGCCTACAAGCAGGGCGGTGTCCGGGAGGACAGCCCGGCCTACGTCGCGGCGCGGAAGAAGGGCTGGCGCGAGGCCCGGCCCAGCGACGCGGTCGAGCGCGGCGACTGGTGGCGGGTGTTCAAGGACCCGACCCTCGACCGGCTGATCCGCCTCGTCGACGTCGACAACCAGTCCCTCCGGCAGGCGGTGGCGAATTACCGGCAGGCGCGGGCGCTCGTCGCCTCCGCGCAGGCGGCCCTGTACCCGACGGTGATCGGCGCGCCGAGCATCACCCGGACCGGCAGCGGCACCGCCACGCGCACCAACGTGGCGCTTCTGGGCCAGGCGAGCTGGGAGCTCGACCTGTTCGGCGGCACGCGCCGCACCATCGAGAGCGAGGCGGCCCTGGCGCAGTCCGACGCCGCCACGATCGCGCTGACTCGCCTGAGCATCCAGGCGGAGATCGCGGCCGACTACCTGACGGTGCGCTACGCCGATTCCCTCCAGAAGGTGCTCGATGAGAACGTCGAGAACTTCAAGAGGACCCTGGCGATCACCGAGAACCAGTACGCCGCCGGGGTCGCGGCGCGCTCCGACGTGATCACCGCGCAGACCCAGGTCCAGACCATCCAGGCCCAGGCCATCGCGGTGCGCCTGACCCGGGTGCAGTTCGTCAACGCCATCGCCACCTTGATCGGGCGGCCCCCCTCCGAGGTGTCGATCCCGGTATCCGGCATCGGGCGCAATCCCCCCGGGGTGCCGGTCGGGATCCCGGGCGATCTGCTGGAGCGGCGGCCGGATGTGGCCCAGGCCGAGCGCCTCGTCCAGGCGCAGAGCGAGCGCATCGGCGTGGCGGTGGCGGCCTTCTTCCCGACCGTGACGATCTCGGCCCAGGGCGGCATCTCGGGGGCGACCCGCAACGGCCTGCTCTCGGCGGCCAACCAGGTCTGGTCGGTGGCGGCCTCCGGCAGCGAGGTGCTGTTCGACGGCGGCGCCCGCACCGCGGCGCTGCGCTCGGCCGAGGCCGGCTACGACGCGGCGGTGGCCAATTACCGGCAGGTGGTGCTGGCCGCCTTCGCGGAGGTCGAGAACCAGATGGCGGCTTTGCGCATCCTCGGCCAGCAGCAGGGGGCGCAGGACACCGCCGTGGACCTGTCGCGCAGGGCCGTGGAGATCACCCTCAACGAGTACCGGGCCGGCACCCAGAACTTCACCACGGTGGTGACCGCGCAGAACCTGCTCGTGAACAACGAGGTCAACGCCCTTCAGGTGCGACTGAACCGCTTCACCGCGGCGGTCACGCTGATCCGGGCGCTCGGCGGCGGCTGGGACGTGCGCGCCCTGCCGAGCGATTCCGAGCTGAAGGGCCCGAGCCTGCCGATCGACCGGGGCGGCCAGGCGGTCCGCCCCGACGAGTAGCGGCCGCCGGGCGGAGCGCCCGCGCGGGACCTTCAGGCCGCCGCCGCGTGCCCCCCGCAGGGCTGGACCTCGACGGTGACGTGGCTCAGGCCCTTCACCCCGGCGAGGCGCGCCTTGTAGTGGGCGGGCGGCTGCGGATCGTCGCTGACGAGGGCGATCACGGCGGCCCGGTGGCCCGGCCCGACCCGCCAGAGATGCAGGTCGCTGACCCGGTCGCCGCCGATCTCCAGGCGCTCCCGGATCTCTCGGGTGGCCGCCGGCGAGGGCCGTGCGTCGAGGAGCACGAGGGCGGCCGTCCGCAGCAGGCTCCACGACCACGCCAGGATCACGGCGGTGCCGACGAGGCCCATGGCCGGGTCGAGCCAGGCGAGGCCGAGATAGCGCCCGCCGAGCAGCGCCACGATGGCCAGGACCGACGTCAGCGTGTCGGCCAGGACGTGGACGTAGGCGGCCCGGAAGTTCGTGTCGTGGCCGCCGTGGCCGCCATGCGCGTGGCCCGCGTGCGCGTGGCCGCCGTGCGCGTGGCCTCCGTGATGGTGAGCGTGGTCGTCGTGGCCGTGATCGTCGTGGTCGTCGTGCAGCAGCCAGACGCTCGCGAGGTTCACGGCGAGCCCCAGCACGGCGATCGGGATCGCCTGACCGAAGCCGATCGCCACCGGATGCAGCAGCCGGTCGAGGCTCTCGGCGCCGATCAGCAGGGCGATCAGGCCGAGCAGCAGCGCGCTGGCGAAGGCCGCGAGGTCGCCGAACTTGCCGGTGCCGAAGGTGAAGCGGGGGTCGTCCGCGTGGCGCCGGGCGAAGTGGTAGGCGAGCGCCGCGACGCCCAGGGCCGCCGCGTGGGTCGACATGTGCCAGCCGTCGGCGACCAGCGCCATCGAGCCGAGCCACGTGCCGCCGGCGACCTCCGCCACCATCGTGACGGCCGTGAGCGCGACCACCGCCCAGGTCCGGCGGGCGTGCCGATCGTGCCGGTCGCCCAGGAAGACGTGGCTGTGGGCCCAGGGCTCGAGGGAATGGGTATGCATGCGGGGTTCCTTGATCCTAGCCTCGGCGCAGCATAGCCCAGCGGGTACCGGAACGGGCCTCGCCGCGGCGGGTTGTCAGGCCGGTTTGGTGCAGTGCAGCCACACGGGAGTCAGGGATGGCCGAGCCGACGACAGCCCTCAAGGACACGGCAGCCTGCGGCACGCAGCCGGCGCCGCCCTGCACGCTGGTGATCTTCGGGGCCGGCGGCGACCTCACCAAGCGCCTGCTGATGCCCTCGCTCTACAACCTCGCCGGCGCCGGCCTGCTGTCCGAGGGCTTCTCGATCCTCGGCATCGATCACAATGACGGGACGGACGAATCGCTCCGCGAGAATCTCACCCAGACCCTGGAGGCGTTCAGCAAGGACCCGACCTCGGAGTTCCACGCCGACCACATCGACTCGAAGAGCTGGGGCTTCATCCGGGACCGGCTCCACTACCTCAAGGGCGATTTCGAGAAGCCCGAGACCTACGCGGCCGTGAAGCAGCGGGTCACCGGCAGCGCGGTGTTCTACTGCGCGGTGGCGGCGCGCTTCTTCGGGACGATCGTGGACGGGCTCGGCCAGGCCGGTCTGCTCAAGCAGGAGGGCGACACCTTCCGCCGCGTGGTCATCGAGAAGCCGTTCGGGTCCGACCTCGCCTCGGCCCGGGAGCTGAACGCCCGCATCCTGCGCCAGGGCGACGAGAGCCAGTTCTACCGGATCGACCACTTCCTGGGTAAGGAAACCGTGCAGTCGATCATGGCGTTCCGCTTCGCCAACGGCCTGCTGGAGCCGGTCTGGCGGCGGGAATACATCGACAGCATCCAGATCACGGCGGCCGAGACCGTGGGCGTCGAGGAGCGGGGCGGCTTCTACGAGCCGACCGGGGCGCTGCGCGACATGGTGCCGAACCACATGTTCCAGCTGCTCTGCATGGTCGCCATGGAGCCGCCGAACTCCTTCGACGCGGAGGCCGTGCGCACCGAGAAGGCCAAGCTCGCCGAGGCCGTGAAGCCGATCCCGCCCGAGGACGCGGTGCGCGGCCAGTACACGGCCGGCACCTCGGAGGGGCGCGACGTGCCCGCCTACCGGGACGAGCCGCACGTGGCGAAGGACTCGGTCACCGAGACCTACATCGCGTTGAAGCTCAACATCGAGAACTGGCGCTGGGCCGGGGTGCCGTTCTACGTCCGCACCGGCAAGCGCATGACCGGGCGGCGCACCGAGATCGCCGTGCTGTTCAAGCCGGCGCCGTTCAAGATGTTCGAGGACACGCCCACGGCCGACCTCGCGCCCACCGTGATGCGGATCCAGATCGATCCCGATCACGGGGTGAGCACCGAGTTCAACGTCAAGGTGCCGGGGCCGCAGATGAAGATCGGCCGGGTGCGCTCCGGCTTCCGCTACAAGGACTTCTTCGCCGACCGGCCGAATGTCGGCTACGAGACGCTGCTCTACGATTGCATGACCGGCGACGCGACGCTGTTCCAGCGCGCCGACAACATCGAGGCCGGCTGGGCCGCGGTCGATTCCCTGCTCAAGGGCTGGCCGCAGGCGGAGGTGAACTTCTACCCCGCGGGCAGCGCCGGCCCGATGGAGGCCGACGCGCTGCTCGCCCGCGACGGCCGCCACTGGCTGGGTCTGGACGGCGAGACCGACTGAGCGGCCCGACGATTCGTTCGAACGCGAGGGTCGGCGGTTTCGCCCCTTCCCGAAGCGGTGCGGCTGCCTGCCGCCCCCTGCGCCCCAGCCGTCAGTGCGCGTGCAGCGAAGCGATCCAGGGCAGCGCCACGGCGACGAGCGTCGCGCTACCTTGGACCACGGCGCTGCGCTCGCGGTGACGGGGTTCGGCCCTGTCAAACCGGTCGTGGCGGATGGATCGACCCGGTTGTCCAGCGGGTCGCCGGCTCATCCGCGTCTCAGCCCGCCCGGCCGTAATCGCGGGCGTCCCGCGCCTGGCGGTGAAAGGTGAGCCGGCGATCGAATTCCCGCGGGTCCTTCGGCTTCACCAGGGCGCCCGGGGGCACGTTCAGCCAGTCGACCAGCCGGGTGAGCATGAAGCGGAGCGCGGCGCCCCGGCACAGGATCGGCAGGGCCGCGACCTCGGCGGCCTCCAGGGGCCGCACGGCCTCGTAGCCGGCGATCAGCGCGGCGGCCATGTCGCGGTGGAAGGTGCCGTCGGGGTCGAAGCACCACGCGTTCAGGCAGACCGCGAGGTCGTACGCGAAGGCGTCCGTGCAGGCGAAGTAGAAGTCGATCAGGCCCGACAGCGCGTCGCCGATGAAGAAGACGTTGTCGGTGAACAGGTCCGCGTGGATCACGCCGCTCGGCAGGTCCCGGGGCCAGTGCGCCTCCAGGACGGCGAGGTCCGACCGGGTGCGCGCCGCGAGGCCGGACTCGACCGAATCGGCCTGGGCCTCGGCCTGCGCGAAGAGCGGGCGCCACGCGGACACCGAGAGATTGTTGTCCCGCACCATCGGGAAGTCCCGGCCGGCGGCGTGCAGCTCCGCGAGGGCCCGGCCAAGTTCCCGGCAATGCTCGACGCCCGGCGCCTTGACCGAGACCCCCTCCAGGAAGCTCACGATGGCGGCGGGCCGGCCGCAGAGCTGGCCAAGGGCCTGGCCAGCCCGGTCGCGCACGGGCTGCGGGCAGGCGAGGCCGCGGGCCGAGAGGTGCTCCATCAGCCCGATGAAGAACGGCAGGTCCTGTTCCCGGACGCGCTTCTCGTAGAGCGTCAGGATGTAGGCGCCCTCGGTCGTGTGCAGGAAGAAATTCGAGTTCTCGACGCCCTCCGCGATGCCCTTGAAGGAGAGCAGGCTGCCGATCGCGTAGGCGGACAGGAACTCGGCGAGCGCCGCGTCGGATACCTCGGTGTAGACGGCCACGTGTCTGCGCTCTGATGTCGGAAGTTCGATACGGCAAGGGGCGCCGAAGCGCCCCCGCATAAAGCCTGCCGCGCGCCCCGAGCCCGGGGCGTCGGCGCTGTCGGACCGGACCGCCTACTCGGCGGCCTCGCTGCGCAGCTCTCGCGGCAGCGGGAAGACCATGTCCTCGATCACGGTCGAGACCGTGTCGACCATCACGTCGTAGCGGGCCGCGAAGGCGTCGATGATCTCCTCGACCAGGACTTCGGGGGCCGAGGCGCCGGCCGTGAGGCCGAGCTTGCGGATGCCCTCGAAGGCCGGCCAGTCGATCTCCTCGGCGCGGAGCACGAGGCGGGTGATCGGGCAGCCGACGCGCTCGGCGACCTCGCGCAGGCGCTGCGAGTTCGACGAGTTCGACGAGCCGACCACGATCAGGGCGTCGACCAGCGGCGCCACCTGCTTCACCGCCTCCTGGCGGTTGGTGGTGGCGTAGCAGATGTCGTCCTTGTGCGGCCCGGTGATGTTCGGGAACTTCTTCTTCAGGGCGTCGACGATGTGCCGGGTGTCGTCCACCGACAGGGTCGTCTGGGTGACCCAGGCGAGGTTGTCGGGATTGTCCGGGGTCAGGGCCGCGATCTGCTCGAGATCCTCCACGAGGGTGATCGAGCCCTTGGGCAGCTGGCCCATCGTGCCCACCACCTCGGGATGGCCGGAATGGCCGACCAGCAGGACGTGGCGGCCGCGCTTGTGGTGGATCTCGGCCTCGCGGTGGACCTTGGTCACCAGCGGGCAGGTGGCGTCGATCGTCGTCAGCCCGCGCGAATCAGCGTTGGCCGGCACGGTCTTGGCCACGCCGTGGGCGGAGAAGATCACCGGGGCGCCGCCGTCCGGCACCTCGTCGAGCTCGCGGACGAACACCGCGCCCTTCCGCTTCAGGCTCTCCACGACGTACTTGTTGTGCACGATCTCGTGGCGGACGTAGACGGGCGGCCCGTAGATGGCGAGCGCCCGCTCCACGACGTCGATGGCCCGCACCACGCCGGCGCAGAAGCCGCGCGGGGCGCAGAGCAGGATCTCCAGCGGCGGCTTGCCGGCGGTGCCCGGGACGGGCTCGGGGGTCGCGATATCGGCGGTCATGCGGGGGATGTGGCGAGGGCGGGGCTGTCCTGTCAACAGGACTGGCCCAGGAACCGGGCGGGAAGAGGGAAGCGGAACCGCTCCGTGGCCCCTCTGTAGCACGATTGCCGCGGGAATGGGACCCGCGCCGGCTCCCTCAGAGCCGCCGGATTCCCGTCACGGCGCCGAAGCTGTGCGCCGCGATGCGGGCGACCGCCCCGGCGAGCGGCTCCGCGGCGACCGCCATGTGGTGGCCGTTGGCGTGGATCAGCGTCTCGGGATCGACCATCAGCCCGACATGGCCGCGCCAGAAGACGAAGTCGCCCCGGCGCAGGCCCGCGACCTCCGGGCGCGCGGGGTCGAACGTCAGCGCCTGCCCGAGGGCCCGCTCCTGCATGTCGGCGTCGCGCGGGCAGGGCAGCCCCGCCGCGTCGAGGCAGAGCTGCACGAGGCCGGAGCAGTCGAGCCCGAGGCTGGTGCGGCCGCCCCAGAGATAGGGGGTCCCGGCGAGCCGCGCGGCCGTCGCGGCGTAGTCCGGCTCGCGCGCGTCGACGGGCGCGCAGTGGCGGGCGAACACGTAGCCGCCCGGCGTCTCCAGGTAGGCGCCCGCCTCCCCCGTCGCGGCGAGGCGTGCGCCGAGGCTGAGATGGCCGAGGACCGGCCGCTTCAGGTCCGGCTCGGGATACAGGAAGGTGCGCAGGGCGGTGACGCGGTGCGTCGGCTCCGGATCGGCCGGACCGAGGCTTTCGGCCGGCAGGTAGCCGACGTAGCCGTCGCGGGCGAGCTGCACGAAGGCGAAGCCGTCCGCCGTGTCGTAGAGATCGACCGCGTCGCCGAGCAGCGCCTCGGTGTCGAGCCCCGCGTCGGCGGCGGGCGCGCGGCGCAGCGGCGCCGACGGCGATGTCACCCGCCGCGGCGTGCCGGCAACGTAGCGCGCCGCCGCGACGCGGTCCCGCAGGCGGAGATCGGCGACGTGCGGCCGGGCCGGGGTCAGCCGGGGATCGAGGCTCTCGGTCATCCGCGGACCCTACCATGCTGAGTTGAAGCGCGGGTAAGCGCGGGCCCGCCGGACCGCGCCACTATGACGCACGGAGGCGCGTCTCCGGACCGGAGCAGCCGGCACTGGCCCGCGGGGTCGCCCGAAAGTCCGGCAGATCGGGCACCGGGTGCCCGAAGCGGTCCGGGGCTGCCCAAGCGTGCGGCAGCCGGCATCACATCCGGGTCACCTGCGCATCATCCGCGCGTCACCTCTGCGTCACCCGCCGGCGAGACATGTGCGGGAGGCGCCCATCACACGTTTTTGATGCACTGCACAACCTGCCCGGAAGGCGCTATGTCTGGTGCATGAAGACCGCGAGTCGCCCCGTGAAGAAGACGCAGAAGAGCTTCGCCGACCTGCCACCGATCCGCGTCCGCCGCGAGCCGCCCACCGTGAGCGAGGCGGTCGCCGCCGCGCAGGATCTCGCGGACGACGTGGAGCAGCAGGTCGAGATCGCCGCCGGCCTGATGGGCCTGCCGGCCGACGAGGTCCGCCCCCACGTCCTGGCGGCCAAGAAGGCCAAGCCGGAGCGCACCCCCGAGCGGATCCTGACCCAGGCGAGCCCGAGCCGGGCCCCGCGCACCGTGGTGGTGGAGCGCCGCACGCGCCCGACCGTGGTGATCGAGCGCCGCAGCCGGCCCCTCGACCCGCGTCGCTGACGGCCCGGGTCACCTGCCGGAGGGCGCGCCCTCGGGATCGCCGCCCCGCCCGCGCGCCGCGCTCAGTCGGCGGTCTGCACCGACCACGTGGCGTGGCGGATGCCGGGCATGCGGGCCAGCTCGTTGGTCACGGCGTCGAGTTCCTCCGCCTTGACGGCGCTGGCCGTGAGCGTCGCCACCACGTCGACCGCGCTCTCGCCGCGCTCCTCGATCTCGACGCTGCCGACCGGGTAGTTCGCCGCCTCCAGGCGCTCCACCAGCATGTCCTGGGCCGGCCCGGCCTCGCCGGGCGCCGTGGTGACCTGGACCTCGTAGGTCGCCTCGGTGGCGGATTCCCGGATCGGCGCGCGGTTGATGGCGTTCACCAGCGGCCGGAGCGCCGTGTTGCAGGCGAGCACCGTCACCATCACGAACACCGCCTCCAGGGGCAGGTCGGCGCCGCAGAAGGCCCCGACCGCGGCCGAGCACCACAGGGTCGCGGCCGTGTTGAGGCCGCGGACGTTCATCCCCTCCTTCATGATCACGCCGGCGCCGAGGAAGCCGATGCCCGAGATCACGTAGGCCACCGTGCGGACGCCCCCGTCCGGCCCGGTCAGCCGCATGCCGAGATCTACGAAGGCCGAGGCCCCGACCGCGACCAGCACCGCCGTGCGCAGGCCCGCGGTGCGCTGCCGGTACTGCCGCTCGGCCCCGATGATCGTGCCCAGCACGAAGGCCACGAGCAGGCCGATCGCGGATTTCAGTTCTTCGGGGAGGGCGGCGTAGCTGGTCATCCACCGTCTCATGAAAGCGGGGAGGTGACGGAACCGTGACACCATGGCCCGGTCCCAACCGGAAAGCGTGTCCGGAGCGGGATTGACGGCCGCACCGGGCAGCGGGCACACCGGCAAGAGCCTGAGGATCCCTTAAGAATCCGGGACCCGGCCGAGGAGACGTGCAGGATGCAGCACACGGCCCAGGACAAGGCCCAGGACAAGGCCCGGAACATGGCCCGGGACATGGCCCGACGGGCGGATCCGCTCCGCGCCGGATCGTTCTCCGCATGAGCGGCGCCACAAGCGGCGCCCTCGCCGAACGCAGGCCCGACACCGCACCCGACAAAGGGCCCAGCAGCACGCCCGACACCGCCCTGCACGGCCGCGTCATGGCGCTGCGCGAGGGGCTGGAGCGCGGCCTGATCGGTAGCGCCGGCCTCGTGGAGCGCCTGCTGATCGGGCTCCTCACCGGCGGGCACCTGCTGATCGAGGGCGCGCCGGGGCTCGCCAAGACCCGCGCGGTCAAGCGCCTCGCCGACGGCCTCGACGGTTCCTTCGCGCGCATCCAGTGCACCCCGGACCTGATGCCGGCCGACCTCACCGGCACCACCGTCTGGCGTCAGGACAGCGGCACCTTCGAGTTCCTGCCCGGGCCGCTGTTCCACGCCCTCGTGCTGGTGGACGAGGTCAACCGCGCCCCTCCGAAGGTGCAGTCGGCGCTCCTCGAATCCATGGCCGAAGGGCAGGTGACGGTCTCGGGGACGACGCACCGCCTGTCCGACCCGTTCATGGTCGTGGCGACCCAGAACCCGATCGAGCATGCCGGCACCTTCCCGCTGCCGGAGGCGCAGCTCGACCGCTTCCTCCTCCACGTCGTGGTCGACATGCCCGACGAGGCCACCGAGCGGGCGATCCTCGACCTCGTGGAGGGCGAGATCACCCACCACGTCGACGCGATGACCGTGCGGCTGTCGCTGGCGGACGTGCGCGCCGCCCGGGAGGCGGCGCTCGCCACCTACGTGTCGCCGGCCCTCAAGGACTACCTCGTCCGGCTGGTGGCGGCGACCCGCACCGATGCGGCCGCCCCGGACCTGCGCGCCATGATCGAGCACCCGGCCTCCCCCCGCGGCACCCTGGCGCTGATGATGGCCGGCAAGGCCCGGGCCTGGCTGCGGGGGCGCGACCACGTCACGCCCGAGGACGTCGCGGAGCTGGCCCGCGACGCCCTCTCCCACCGGATCGGCCTGACCTGGCGGGCGGCCGCCGAGGGCCGGACGGCGCGCGGCCTCGTCGGCGAGCTGGTGCAGCGGGTGCGGGCGCTCTGACGGTGTTCGGGTTCGGGCAGGCGCGGCGCAGATCCCCTCTCCCCGCCGCGGGGGCGGTCGGCCCGACCGCCGGGGGCCCCTTCCCCGCCCGAGAGGCGGGGCGAGACCGCGCCGAGCACGGCATCCACCTCTCGGGCGAGGCCCTGATGGGCCTGCGCCACCTCGCCCGGCGGGGCTCCGCGCCCGCCACCCGGACGCTGGCGGGCCTGCCGGGCGGCATCGTCACCCGGCGCCGCGGGCGCGGGTCGGAGCCGGAGGACGTCCGCCTCTGGTCCGAGGGCGACGACCGCCGCTTCATCGACCGCAACGCCACGGCCCGCACCGGGCAGCTGCACGTCCGCACCCACCACGACGAGCGCGACCGCGCCGTGGTGCTGCTCGCCGATTTCCGGCCCGGGATGCTGTTCGGCACCCGCCGGGCCCTGCGCTCGGTGGCGGCCGCCGAGGCCCTGGCGCTGCTCGGCTGGCGGGTCGCCGCCGACGGCGGCCGGGTCGGCCTCGCGGTCGCCGCGGCCGGGGCGCCGACCGTGCTGCGGCCGGCGGGCGGCGAGCGCGCCATGATCGCGGTCACCGGCGCCCTCGCCCAGGCCCATGCCGACGCGCTGGCGGCCGAATCCGGCGCGCCGGCCCGCGCGGAGCCGCCGCTGGAGGCGACGCTCGGCCTCGCCCGCAGCCTGCTGCCGGCCGGCGGCCACCTCGTCATCGCCAGCGCCCTGGACGATCCCGGCCCGGGCTTCGACGAGCTCCTGACGCTGCTCGCCGAGCGGATCGCCATCCGGCTGATCCTGGTGAGCGACGCCTTCGAGCGCGCCCGGCCGCCCGGCTACTACCCCTTCGCCCTCGCGGACGGCCGCCGCGGGACCGCGCTGCCGACCGCGGGAGAACAGGCGGACGCGTCCGCCGAGGCCCGGCTCGCCGACTACGCCCGCCGCGGCATCGCGGGCGTGCGCCTCGACGTCGAGACCGGCCCGGAGGCCTACGCGCCGCTCATGGAGCGCCTCGATGCCGTGCTGTGAGGCCGGACCCGGCGGCGCGATCCCCGGCGACCTGATCCGCGGCGCGACCCGATGAATCCCGTCGCGCCCGCCGAGATCCCCCTGTCCCTCGACCAGCTCCGGGGCCTGCACCTGCCCGGAGGCGCCGCCGGCGCCGTGCAGGGCGAGGTCGTGGCCGCGGCCGCCCTGGGCTTCCTCGCCGCCCTGCTGGTCGGGCTCGTGCGCTACGCGCGCGGCCGGGCGCGGGCCACCCTGCGCCGGGCGGCGCTCGCCGAGCTCGCCCGGAGCCGTGGCCTCAACCCGGAGGCGCGCCTCGTCGCCCAGGCCCGGCTGCTGCGCAGACTCGACCGAACCCTCGACCGGTCCGGCGAGGCCGGGGCAGGGCTCGGAACCCGGGCGGCGGGCGCGGCCTGGGCGGCCCGGCTGGACGGGCTGTTCCGGACCGACTTCTTCACCCGGGGCGCCGGCCGGGTGCTCGCCGACGGGCTGTACCGGCGACAGGATCCCGACCTCGACGCCCTGGACGCCGAGCTCGCCCGCCTGATCGGGCGGCTGCGGGCATGAGCGGATTCCTGCCCGCGTGGCTCAGCGCGCTCCTGTCGGCCTTCGACCTCGCCGCGCCCTGGGCGCTGCTGGCGCTGCCCCTGCCGCTGCTGGCCGCGCGCCTGATCCCGGCGGAGCCGGAGGGCGGCAGCGGCGCCCTGCGCGTGCCCGCCACCCTGGTGGCCGGCGCGCGCGCCGGCGCCGACCGCGCGGCCCGGGGCCGGCGGCGGGCGCTGCTCACCTGGACGCTGTGGATCGCCCTGGTGGCGGCGCTGTCGGGCCCGCGCCTCGTCATGCCGGCGGCCGCCCTCCCGGCCTCGGGCCGCGAGATCATGATCGCCATGGACCTGTCGGGCTCGATGGAGCGGCGCGACTTCGCCCTCGACGGCGAGACCGTGAACCGGCTCACCGCGGTCAAGCGCGTCGGCACCGACTTCATCCGGCGCCGGGCCGGGGACCGGATCGGCCTCGTGATCTTCGCCGACCAGGCCTACGTGGCGGCGGCGCCGAGCTTCGACACCGCGGCGGTCGCCCGGGCGCTGGACGAGGCCACGATCGGCATCAGCGGCCGCTCCACCGGGATCGGCGACGGCCTCGGGCTCGCCCTGCGCCGGCTGGACCCGCGGGACGCCGGGGGCGACGCCGCCGGGGCCAGGCCGGGCGAGAAGGCCGTGATCCTGCTGTCGGACGGCGCCAACAATGCCGGCCAGACCGCCCCCAAGGACGTGGCGGAGCTCGCCAAGGAACTCGGCATCAAGGTCTACACGATCGCCCTGGGGCCCCGCGACATGGCCGACGCCGACGGCGAGCAGGACGTGGTCGACACCGAGACCCTGCGCGACATGGCGCGGGCGAGCGGCGGCGAGGCGTTCCGGGTGCGCACCACCGAGGATCTGGTCCGGGTCGCCGACGCCATCGACCGGCTGGAGGGCGGCCGCGCCCTCGCCCCGCCCCTGCCGCTCCGCCGGGACCTCTGGCCCTGGCCGGCCGCCCTGGCTTTCCTCAGCGCCGCGCTCCTGCTGGCCAGCCGGAGGGGCGCGTGATGGTACGATACCCCGCGCCCCCGACCCTCCCCCGCGTCCCGCGGTGCCGGGGCGCGGCGCCGGCCTCGGGGGCGGGAATGCGGGTCGGAGGGTCCGCCCGATGAGCGCCCTCGACGCCGTCGCCCTCCTGCGCCCCTGGTGGTTCCTGGCGATCCCGGTCGTGGTCCTGCTGGCCCTTCGCGCCGCGTGGCGCTCGGCGCCGCTGGGCGACTGGGCCCGGGCCGTCGACCCGGCGCTGATGGCCCATCTCGCCCGGGCCGGCGCGGTCCTCGGCGGCCGGCGGCAGGCGAACCTCGCCGCCGCGCTGGCGGCCGGGCTGATCGCCCTGGCGCTGACCGGCCCCGCGGTGGAGCGGGCGGACGGGCGGACCTTCCGCAACCTCGACGAGACCGTGCTCGTCGTCGACCTGTCGCGGTCGGTCACCGAGGGCGGCAACCTCCAGGGCGTCCGGCAGGCCGCCGCCGCCGTGGCGGAGGCCGCCGGCACCCGGGCGGTCGCCCTCGTGGTCTACGCGGGCGACGCCTACCTCGCCGCCTCCCCGACCACGGACCGCGACAGCCTCGGCACCACCCTGTTCGCCCTCGACGCCGACACGGTGCCGGACCGCGGCTCGCACCCCGAGCGCGGGCTGGCGCTGGCCCGCCGCACCCTCGCGGAGGCCAGCGTGGTGGCGGCCGACGTGGTGCTGATCAGCGACGGCGACGGCATCGGCGAGGCCGCCACCCGCGAGGCCCGCGCCATCGCCGAGCACGGCTGGCGGCTCCAGGCCCTCTACGTCCCGGCCGACAAGCCGCTGCCGCCCGGCGCGCCGAAGCCCGACCGGACCGCCCTCGACGCCCTCGCCCGGGCCGGCGGCGGCACGGCCGCCGACATCGCGACCCCGGGCCCGGTGCTCGACGCGGTCGGGGCCGGCCTCGCCCAGCACCTCGCGGCGGGCGGCTACGGCGTCCTGGCCTACGCGGATCTCGGGCGCTGGCTGCTGCTGCTGGCGGCGCTGCCGGCGCTGCTGCTGTTCCGCAGGAGCGCGTGATGCGGCTGACCCTTCCCGAGACCGGCCTCGCCGCCCCGCTCCGGGCCGGCCTGCCGCCGCGCTGGCGGCGGCTCGCCCGGATCGCCGGCCTCGCCCTCGCCGGGATCGGCCTCCTGGCGCTGCTCGCGGTCTCGCAGCCCCGCACCGGCTTCGGGCGGCTGCTGATGGGTCTCGGCCTGCCGGGCCTAGCCGCGGACGTGTTCGTCGATCCGGCCTGGCGCGCCGCCGCGCTCTACGAGGCCGGCCGCTACGAGGAGGCGGTCGCGCTGTTCCGTGCCGGCGGGCGGCGGGCGAGCTACAATCTCGGCAACGCTCTGGCCAGGGCCGGCGACCTCGACGGGGCGCTCGCGGCCTACGACGAGGCCCTGCGCTTCAACCCCCGCGACGCCGACGCCCAGGCCAACCGCTCGCTGATCGCCCGGATGCGAGCCGAGGTGATCGACCGCGGGCCCGGCGGCGGCATCGCCAACGGCACCGCCCAGTACGGCGCCCGCTACAACAACACCGCCAACCAGGACCAGAACAACGACATCAACGCCGCCTCCAGCGGCGAGGGTCTCGCCGGCAACAAGGAATCGAACGCCAGCGCGTCGCTGCCCGGCAACAGCAAGGTCGCCCGCCGCGGCAAGGCCGAGCAGCAGTCGATCGACGCCGGCAAGGGCCAGGCCCGGGGCTCGGCCGGCGACGCCGCCGGCCGCGGCCGGACCGGCGGCGGCTCAGCCATGGTGGCCGAGGCGCCCGAGCGCGAGGTCCGCCGGGTGACCAAGAGCTTCGAGGCCCACGAGATCCGCCCGGACCGGCTCTGGCTCCAGACCCTGCCGGACGATCCCGGCCGCTATCTCAAGCTGCGCCTGCGCGCCGAGCAGACCCGCCGGGTCGAGGCCGGCACCGCGATCCCCGCCGGGAGCAACCCGTGGTAAGTGTTTTCGGCGTTTCCGAGCGGCGCGCCCTGACCCGCGCCCTGACCCGCGCCCTCATCCTCCTCGCGCCCTTCCTAGGCCCCCTGCCCGCCCGGGCCGAGATCGAGCCGGGCGACCTCACGCTGACGGTGACCGCGGAGCTCAACGGCAACAGCGCCCCCTTCCCCCGCGAGATGGTGCTGCTGAAGATCCACGGGGTCTACAAGCAGCCGATCCTGCTCGAGGAGGTGGTGCAGCCCTCCCTCGCCAACTTCTCGTGGACGCAGCTCGGCCGCGACCACTGGAGCCGGACCAAGCTCCCCGACGGCCAGAGCGCCATCGCGTTCGACCGCACCGTGGCGGTCTTCCCGCACCATGCCGGCCAGTTCACCATCGAGCCGTTCGTCCACAAGCTCACCGTCAACGATGTCGGCGAGCGGCGGGTCGTCGAGGTCCGCTCGAAGCCGATCCCCTTCCCGGTCGCACCCTGGACCGAGCCCACCGGCGGCCCCGACGCCAAGGAGCCCTGGTGGCTGCCCGCCAAGGACGTGGCGATCACCGATTCCTGGAGCCCGGACCCGGAGACCATCAAGGTCGGCGAGACCACCCGCCGGATCGTCACCCTGGAGGCCCAGGGCATGGTCGCCGAAGGCCTGCCGCCCCGGCCGGTCATGCGCACCCGCGGCATCATCACCTTCGCGGGCCCTGTCACCCGCGAGACGCTGCTGACGCCCTCGGGACCCGTGGCGCGGGCCACCTACCAGTGGGACGTGAAGCCCGGCGTGCCGGAGATCATCCCCCTCGACGCCATCGCGATCCCGTGGTTCGACACCAACACCCGCACGATGCGCGAGACCGAGATCCCGGCCCGGCAGATCGGCGGCGGCCTGCCCGACCGCGAGACCGAGCGGGCGCCCCCCGCGATCCCCTCGCCCCTCGTCGTCGCCGCCTCGGCGCTCGCCGCCTTCGGGCTGGGCCTCGCGCTGATCGGCTTCGGCCTCGGGCGGCCGCGCCTGCGCCTCTCCGGCGCGGCGCGGCGCTCCTTACGCGCGGCGGCCCGGGCCGGCGACCCGGCCGGGTTCCGCGCGGCCCTCGACGCGGCCCAGCGGGACGCCCCCGACCTCGCCCGGACCTGGCGGGCGCGGCCCGACCTCGCGGCCGCCTTCGCGGCCCTCGACCGGGCGGTCTTCGGCGCGGCGGGCGCGCCCGTCCCGGATCTCCGGGCCCTGGCCCAAGCCCTGTCGCGCGCCGCGCCTGGGGAAGCCGCGGCCCCCGCGGCGGACCGGCTCGCACCGCTCGACGGCCCGGTCCGCTGAGCGCGGCGCGGCGCGGCTCCGCATCTCGTGAAGGCGGGCGCGGGAACGCAAGCCGGGACCGGGATTTGGGCTGCCGGAACCGACCGGCACCGGAGAGCCCCATGCCCGCGACCCCGCACCGATCCGCCCGCGCCGCCACGCGCCGCCCGACCATGGGCGCCCCGACCGTCGCCCTCGCCACCGCCCTCGTGACCCTCCTGGTCCTGCCGGCCGCGCTGCCGTCGGCGGCCCTCGCCCGGTCCTCCGGCACCGAGCGCGCGCTGAAGATGGTCGACACCGACCACGACGGCACGATCGACCTGGCCGAGGCCCAGGCCGCCGCCGGCAAGGTCTTCGACGCCGCCGAGACCGACAAGGACGGCACCGTCGACGCCAGGGAGCTGAAGGGCCGGCTCAGCAAGAAGGACCTGAAGACCGCCGACACCGATTCCGACGGCACCCTCGACCGCAAGGAATACCTCGCCCTGGTCGAGCAGCGCTTCAAGGCGGCCGATCCCGACAACGACGGCACCCTCGACGCCGAGGAGCTCAAGACTCCGGCGGGGCGCAGCCTCCTTCAGCTCCTGAAGTAAGCGCGCCTCCCGGAGCTGCCGCCGTTGCACAGTTCATGAGCAAGTATTATTCCTGTGCAACGGCTCACGTTCTGAGCAGGCATCAATATTTTGCACTATCTTGCGTCATCTGAATTGGCCTCGTAGGTTTCGGTTATCCGAGCGGTAAAGCATCGGGTGAACCACCAGGGAGGAGCGCGATGGCACGCGCCAACGAGGTCAAGGACAGGTTTCGCGCGCGGCTGCAGGCGGCCGACGAGCGCAGCAACGACTTCCGGCGGAAGCTGCTCGAGGACGGGTCCCGGGCGCTCCAGCCCGTCATGGGCGTGCTGAACCTGATGGCCGAGGTCCTCAACGAGGAGGACAACGTCCACGGCAGCATCACCGGCCTCGAGGCGAAGATCGATCAGGACAACTTCATCAGCCTGTGCGCGCAGCTGCGCGGCACCGAGTCCGAGCAGAAGATCAAGATCAAGTACGGTCCGGAACTCGGCGGCAGCAACTACATCTCGGTCTCGGGCCTGAACCAGCGCTACAACGAGCGCCTCGTGCCGGGGGCGGCGAGCTGCTCCATCGGCCGGACGGTCGGCAGCGACATCCAGCTCGACGAGCACCGGGGCGACGAGCTGGCCGAGGTGGTCCGCGAGGTCGTCGAGGACTTCTACGCGGCCCAGATCGAGCAGCGCAGCCACTTCGCCTACGCGCGCTGACGCCAGCGGCGGCGCGAACCGATCCGCGCGCCGCCTGCATCCGCCGGCCCGCCCCCGTCCTCGGGGGGACGGCCGGACCCCGCCGAAGGGCTGGGCCCTTCGGAGGCCCCGCCTCAGTCGGCGATGAACTTCAGCCGGTGGTCGCGGTAGAGGTCGACGATCGCCGCGGCGGTCTCCTCGATGGACCGGCGGGTGACGTCGATCGTCGGCCAGCGGTTCTTGGTGAACAGCCGGCGGGACATGGTGATCTCGTCCGCCACCGCTGAGCGGTCGACGTAGAGGGACGATTCGTCGGCGTTGAGGCTCGACAGCCGGTTCTGCCGGATCTGCACGATGCGCTCTGGCGACGCGAACAGGCCGACCACGAGGGGCTTGCGGGCCCGCTCGATCGCCGGCGGCAGCGGCATGCCCGGCACCAGCGGCAGGTTGGTGGTCTTGAGCCCGCGATTGGCGAGGTAGATCGAGGTCGGCGTCTTCGACGTCCGGCTGACGCCGAGCAGGATCACGTCGGCCTCCTCCAGATTGTCCGGCAGGTTGCCGTCGTCGTGGGCCAGCGTGAAGTTCATCGCGTCGATGCGCTTGAAGTACTCGGCGTTCAGCATGTGCTGGGCGCCGGGCCGCGCCGTGGTCTCGGCGCCGAGATACGCGCGCAGCAGGTCGTGGACCGGCCGCAGCACCGACAGGCACGGCGAGCCGGTCTCCCGGGCGACCTCCTCCAGCCGCTCGCCGAGGTCGCCCCCCACCAGCGTGTAGAGGACGAGGCCCGGCGCGGCCCGGATCTCCGAGATCACCCGGTCGAGCTGCGCGGCCGAGCGCACCAGCGGGTAGACGTGCTCGATCGCCGACACGCCCTCGTACTGGGCGGCGGCCGCGCGCCCGACATTGATCAGCGTCTCGCCCGTGGAGTCGGAGACGAGGTGGAGGTGGAAGTAGCTGCGGCCCATTCCGATCGCCTCTGCGGTCGACCTCGCAGCCGACTTTGCGGTCGCCTCGCGCGGCGCCCACGTTGTCCACCGCCGGCCGCCAGGGGAGTCGATGAGTGTGGATAGGATGCCCCGCCGGGCCGGTCCAGGGCGATCCCGGTGCGCGCTGTCGACTCCGCCGTTCACAGGCAGATGATCGGGACGCGCCGAATCCGGCTCTCTGGACGAATCGGCCGCGAATCCGGCGCCCGTACACGACTCGGCGTTGCCAAGGCGCTGTCGGACCATCCGGTTCTCGCAAGTTGGCGGAAATCCTTTAAAGCCCCGTTAACGGCGCGGCGGCGGGGACCGCCTGTGGACGCTTTTGTGCCCCCGAGATTCGGCCCCCCAGAAGAAAAAACAGACTCCAAGATTCTCTCTTATCTTTTCGAAGGGGCCTGTGTGGGGATCGGCGCGCCTCGACTCGACAGGACGCCCGCCGACGGGCATGCGGGGTGAGGGATACGGGATGGGAGCGACCATGACGGGGACGGAGCGCGAGCCCGGGCAGACGACGTCGGGGACGACGTCCGAGCGCAAGGTGCTGCGGGTCCTCGAGGGCGAGGCGATCGGGCCGCCCCCCGCCTGGATGATGCGCCAGGCCGGGCGCTACCTGCCGGAATACCGGGCGACCCGGGCCGAGGCCGGCTCGTTCCTCGACCTCTGCTACAGCCCGGACTTCGCCGTCGAGGTGACGCTCCAGCCGATCCGGCGCTTCGGCTTCGACGCGGCGATCCTGTTCTCCGACATCCTGGTCGTCCCCCACGCGCTCGGCCAGGACGTGCGCTTCGTGGAGGGCGAGGGACCGCGCCTCGACCCGCTCGACGGTCGGGACGCGTTCGCGCGCCTGCGGGAGGCCGGCGACCCGGCGATCATGACCCACCTCGCGCCGGTCTTCGAGACGGTGACGCGGCTGCGGGCCGAATTGCCGGGCGAGACCACGCTGCTCGGCTTCTGCGGCGCGCCCTGGACGGTGGCGAGCTACATGATCGGCGGCCGCGGCACGCCGGACCTCGCCCCCGCGCGGGCGCTCGCCGAGGGCGACACCGCCCTGGTCGACACCCTGATCGACCGCCTCGTCGCCGTGCAGACCGAGTACCTCGTGCGCCAGCTCGAGGCCGGCGCCGACGCGGTGCAGATCTTCGAGTCCCACGCCGGCACCCTGCCGCGCGCCGTGCCCTCTGCCGTTCCGGCCTCGGGCGGCACGGTCGAGCCCGTCGGCGACGTCGCCGAGAGCGCCTTGCCGGGCGCACCTGCCTCCGATGCCCTCACCCGCTGGTCGCTGCGGCCGATCGCCCGCATGGTGGCGGGCGTCCGCGCCCGGGTGCCGGGGGCGAAGATCATCGTGTTCGCCCGCGGCTCGGGCCTCGACGGCCACGCCCGGGTGGTGCCGGAGACCGGCGCCGACGCGGTCGGCGTCGACTGGGGCGTGGACCTGAAGGCCCTGCGGCAGACGGTGCCGGCCGCGTCGGTCACGCAGGGCAACCTGCATCCCGACACGCTGATCGCGGGCGGCGTGGCCCTCGATGCGGCGGTGGACGCGGTGCTCGAGGCGACCGCCGGCCTGCCGCACATCTTCAACCTCGGCCACGGCATCACGCCGCAGACGCCGGTGGCCCATGTCGAGCGGATGCTCGCGCGGCTGCGCGGCCAGAGCTGAGGCCGCGCGTGCTGTACGACTGGATCAAGGCCCTCCACGTCATCAGCCTGATCGCCTGGATGGCCGGGATGCTCTACCTGCCCCGGCTGTTCGTCTACCACGCGAGCCTGCCGCCCGGCGCGGAGGCGCAGTCAGCGACCTTCAAGGTGATGGAGCGCCGCCTGCTCAAGGCGATCATGAACCCCGCCATGATCGCCACCTGGGTGTTCGGGCTGGCGCTCGCCTGGATGAGCGGCTTCTACGCGAGCGTCTGGCTGCAGGCGAAGTTCGCGCTGGTGCTCGCGATGTCGGGCATCCACGGCTGGCTCGCCCGGATGGTCAAGGATTTCGCCGCCGACCGGAACACCCGCGGGCACAAGTTCTACCGGGTGCTCAACGAGGTGCCGACGCTGCTGATGATCGGCATCGTCATCCTGGCGATCGTCAAGCCGGGCCTCTGATCCCGCGATCCCGCGATCCTGTGATCCCGGCCGGAGCCTTTCCGCGGCCGGCCCGTTGGGAGGCCATGTCGAAGCCTCTCGTCCTCGCCCTCGCGCTGGCCGCCCTCGCGGGCCCGGTCGCCGGCGCGATCACCGCGTCCCCCGCCCGGGCCGCGAGCTTCCCGTGCGACAGGGCCGAGGCCCCCGACGAGAAGGCGATCTGCGCCCATCTCCCCCTCAACGACCGGGACGTCGAGATGGCGACCCGGTTCGAGATCCTGAAGAGCGTGCTTCCGATGGGCGGCCAGGCCAAGCTGCGCGACGACCAGGAGGCGTGGCTGACGGAGCGTCGCGCCTGCGGCGGCGACGTCGGCTGCCTGACGGCCGCCTACGACGCCCGGCTGAAGGTCCTGCGCGGGGTCCTGGCGGAATTCGCCAAGCAGGGCCCGTGAGGTCCCGCGCTCAGGCCGCGCGCGGCAGGGCCGCGGCGTCGACGCGGCAATCCGGCCGGCACGCCGCCACGCAGGCGCGCGCCAGCGCCTCGGTGGCGTCGACCAGCAGGCCCGACGGGTCGCTCCCGGCGAGCGCGAGCGGGATCTCCGTGCAGGCCATCACCACCCGGTCGCAGCCGGCCTCGGCCAGCGCCCGGACCTGCGCCTCCAGCAGCGGCGTCGCCTCGGCCACCCGGTGCGCCTTCACCAGCCGGATCGCCGCCGACACCGCGGCCTGACCCGCCTCATCGGGTGCGCGGCACGCGAGCCCGTGCCGCGCCAGCCGCTCCGGGTAGAGCCCGGACCGCAGGGTGCCGTCGGTGGCGAGCAGGCCGATCCGGCCGCCGCTCCCGGTCCGCGCCAGGGTCTCGGCCAGGGTCTCGGCCACCGCGTCGACGATGTGGAGGATCGGCAGGGCGGTCGCGGCCTGCAGCGCCGCGTGCCAGTGATGGGCGGTGTTGCAGGGGATCGCGATCCGGGTGGCGCCGCCGGCCTCGAGCCGCGCCAGGGCGGCGCGGAGCGCCGGCAGCGGGTCCGGGCCGGTGCCCAGGATCGCGTCGGCGCGGTCGGGGATGTCGACGGCCGAGCAGACCAGGGTCGGGATGTGGTCCTGATCGCGCCCCGCGGGCGTCGCCCGCACGAGCTTGGCCAGGAAATCCACCGTGGCCATCGGGCCCATCCCGCCGAGTACACCGAGCATCGCCGCCTCCGACCGTCGCGGCCGCCGTGATGGGCCGCGGCGGGGCAGGAATCCAATGCCGTGTCGGCACCGGCCATGCCGATCTGGCACCGGTTCCTAGAGTTCGGCCGCCAGGGCGGCGGCCGCGGCCCAGACCGCCGCGACCGCGCCGCCGCGCCCGGCCCTGCGATAGAGCCGGATCTCCAGCGGCGTGCCCGGCCCGGCCGCCACGAGGCTGCCGTCGGCGAGCTCGCGGGCGACGAGGCTCTCGGGCAGCCACGCGCGGCCGTGGCCCGCGAGGACCATGAACTTCAGGGCCTCTGCCATGGCGTTCTCGTTGACGTGGGCGGCCGCCGCCCCGTCACCGGCGAGCGCCGCGACCCGGCCCAGGAACGAGTCCCGGGGGTAGCCGAGTCCGGGCCGGTCCGCGGCCGGCCCCGGCCGGTGCACCGGCACGAGGCTGTCCCGGCCGATGGTCAAGTGCGGGAAGGCGGCCGGGTCGAGGGGGATCGGCACCAGGGGATGGTGGTAGGTCAGCAGCAGGTCGTAGCCGCCCTCGGCCAGCGCCTGCACGCAGGCGTGGAAATCGTCCGGCAGGAGCCGGCTGCCGAGCGGCCCGGTGCGGGCCTCGACGTCGCGGAACCAGCCCGGGAAGACGGTCAGCGCCAGGGTGTGGAGCGCCGCCACCGAAACGGTCCGCGGCGGCGGCCGGATCCGGGCGCGGAGCGCGTCGCGGCTGCCGTGGAGCCGCCGCACGGTCTCCTCGGCGGTCTCCAGGAACAGCCGGCCCTCCGGCGTCAGGGCCGTCGGGTAGGTGCTGCGGTCGACCAGCGCGACGCCGAGCCAGCCCTCGAGCGCCCGGATGCGGCGGCCGAAGGCCGGCTGGGTGACGTGGCGCTCGACCGCCGAGCGCGAGAAGCTGCCGGTGCGCGCGAGGCTCAGGAAGTCCTCGAGCCATTTCAGCTCCATCTCGGCTCCATCGCGCGGCGGTCTCAGAGCCGCGCCAGGAGCCGCTCCGCCAGCGGGTTCTCGGCCGCGAAGGCGTAGTCGACCCGCCGCACCGTGACGGCCCGCGCGCCGGCCTCGACCAGGGCGCCGGCGAGCTCGAACACCGCGGCCTCGCGGCAGCGCAGGACGATCTCGCCCTCCGGCCCCCGCGGCGCGCCGTAGGGCAATTCGGCCTCGTGCAGGCCCGCCAGGGTGGCGAGGTCGATCGTACCGCTCTCCGGCAGGGCGGCGCGCACCTCGCGGGTGGTCCGGGCGCGCTCCTCGGCGGCGATGCGGCCGAGCACCGTGCGGAGCGCGGCCCGCTGGCCCTCGCCCCAGGGGGCCTTCAGCGAGGCGACGAGGTTCGCCTCCGAGCGCAGGATGATGCCGTCGTCCAGCACCTTCAGGGCGTTGGCCGAGAGCGTCGCCCCCGTGGTGGTGATGTCGACCACGATCTCGGACGAGCCCGCCGCCGGCGCTCCCTCAGTGGCGCCCAGGCTCTCGACGATCCGGTAATCGGCGACGCCCTTCTCGGCGAAGAACCGGCGGGTCAGGTTCACGTACTTGGTGGCGACCCGCAGGCGCCGGCCGTGGCGGGTCCGCATGCCGGCCGCGACCTCGTCGAGGTCGGACATGTCGCGCACGTCGATCCAGGCCTGGGGCACGGCCACCACCACGGTGGCGTTGCCGAAGCCGAGCGGCGTCAGCAGCTCGACCTGGTCGCGCACGTCCGGCAGGGTCTCGCGGATCAGGTCCTCGCCGGTGACGCCGAGATGGGCGGCGCCCGAGGCGAGCTGCGCGGCGATCTCGGAGGCCGAGAGGTAGCGCACCTCGACGTCGGGCACGCCGATGAGCTTGCCCCGGTAGTCGCGGGCGCCCGCGCCCTGCGCGAGCTTCAGCCCGGCCCGGCCGAAGAACGCGCTGGCATTCTCCTGCAGGCGGCCCTTGGACGGGACGGCGAGGATCAGCGGCATGGCGGCCGCGTCCGAGGCACTCATCGGCCGGCTCCCGCCACGCGCTCGATCCAGAAGGTGCATCCCACCGCCGGCAACGGCGCCGGGCTGCCGAGATGGCCGAGCAGGCCGTCGTAGCGGCCGCCGCCGACCAGGGTCGGGCCGTCCCGCTCGGTCACCTCGAAGATGAAGCCGGTGTAGTAGTCGAGGTTGCGGGCGAAGCCGCCCTGGAAGCGGAAGCGCTCGATCGGCAGGCCGCGGGCCGCGATGAAGCCGGTGCGCTCCTCGAACAGGTCGAGGGCGGCCGCGAGGGCGTCGTGCCGCAGGCCCGCGTCGGCGACGAGCGCCCGCAGGTCGCGGGCGGCGGCGTCCGGATGGCCGGCGATCGCCCGGTAGCGGTCGAGGAGCGCGCGGTTCTCGGTGTTGAGCCCGGCGCCGCCATGGGCCTGCGCGGCGGCCTTGGCGAGGAAGCGCTCGGCGATCTCGCCGGCGCTGCGCCCGCCCACCGCCGAGATCCCGGCGATCGCCAGCACGTCCTCCACGAAGGCGCGCACGCCCCGCGGGTCCTGGCCCTGGATCGCCGCCAGCAGGCCCGCGTGGGGATCCTCGGGACGGGTGCCCTCGGCGCCGTTGGTGACGGCGTCCAGCGAGCGCCCGGCGGCCAGCGCCCGGAGCGTCCGGCGCTTGGCGGCGGGCGGGACCGCGAGCCCGTCGAGGAGCGCCACGGTCAGGCCCATATCGCCGAGCCGCACCGCCGGGTCGGTCCGGCCGAACAGGGCGAGGCCCTCCAGGGCGAGGCCCAGCACCTCGGCGTCGGCCGCCGGCGTGTCGGTCCGCCCGATCGACTCGATGCCGGCCTGGAAGAACTCGTCGGGCTCGTCGGCGGCGAGCCGGAAGACCGGGCCGCAATAGCTGTAATCGGCCGCCTGCCCGTCGGCCTCCGCCCGGTGCAGGCGGCAGACCGGGATGGTGAATTCGGGCCGCAGGCACAGCTCGGCGCCGCCCGCATCCTGGGTGACGAAGATCCGCCGGCGGATATCCTCGCCCGAGAGTTCGAGGAACGGCTCCAGCGGCTGCAGCACCGGCGGCGTCACCGGCCGGTAGCCCGCCGCCGCCAGATGCGCGGAGAGCCGCGCGCGCGCCGCGTCCCCCGCCCCCGTCTCGCCCGCCTCCGGTCGTGTCATCGCGATCCACCTCGCGGGGCAATCCACCTCGCGGGCGCTCTGTAGCAACCGCGACCGGACTTGGCGACACGCACCCGGAAAGCGTGGGGCCGGCGCGCCGCGCAGGACTGCGCAGACCCCGCGCCGCGGCCGGATTCCGCTACGGCGTCAGTGATCGGACCGGCTCAGAGCAGCTCAGAGCGGCCGGAGGCTGCCGAGGCGCGCGCCGCGCGGGCGCCGGACCGGCTTGCGGCGGGCGAGCACGGTCAGGGCGGGCGCCCCCGCCATCCCGGCGCTCAGGATCGGCGCGCTGCCGGTCCCGGGCGTGGCCTGCGCGACGGCGCTGGGCAGCCGGCCGAGGACCGGCCGGGCGGCCCAGACGGGTCCCGCGCCGGCGCAGACCAGGCCGAAGGACAGGACGAGGATCTTCGCGCGCATCCCGACATCTCCGCGGCACCGACCGACGACAACGCCGCCGGAGCCTCTGCGTTCGACGTGCGGTTCGACTTACGGTTCGATGCGCGAGTGTCTCAGATCTCCGTTGACGGAAAATGCCGGGCCAGCACGGCGCGGACCTGCGCCACCAGGTCGGCCTCGGGACACGAGAATTGCGCGGGCCGCGCGGCCTTCCACTCGGCGTTGCTGGCGATGGACTCGGCCGCCCGGGCGCCCTCGATCAGGTCCTTGATCTGGACCTCGCCGGCCAGGCGCTCGTTCGAGCCCTGGATCACCGCCACGGGCGCGCGGCGGCGGTCGGCGTACTTCATCTGCGCCTTCATGCCGGCGGCGCCGAGGTAGAGCTCGGCCCGGATGCCGTCGGCGCGCAGGAGCGCGACGAGCCGCTGGTAATCGGCCATGTTCTCCCGGTCGAGGACCAGCACCACCACCGGCCCGGGGGCCTCGGCGCCGGCGATCAGAGGGCTGCCCACGAGCTGGAGCGCCGAGAACAGCCGAGAGACGCCGATCGAGAAGCCGGTGGCCGGGACCGGCTCGGCCCGGAACCGCCCGACGAGGCCGTCGTAGCGCCCGCCGCCCGCCACCGAGCCGAAGCGCACGGTCTGGCCGTCCTCGTTGGTGACCGGGAAGGTCAGCTCGGCCTCGTAGACCGGGCCGGTATAGTACTCGAGGCCGCGCACCACGCTCGGATCGGCCCGGATCACGTCGTGGCCGTAGCCGGCGGCGGCGCAGAGGCGCATGATCGCGTGCAGCTCGGCGATGCCCTCGCGGCCGGTCTCCGAATCGCCGACCGCCTCGTGCCAGCCGGCGAAGAACTTCTCCCAGAACGCCACCTTGTCGGCGCCGTCGCCGGCATCGGCCTGGAACGACACGTAGGCGAGGATCCGGCCGATCGCCGTGGCGTCGAGGCCGGCGCCCTTGGTGAAGTCGCCGCTCTCGTCCTTGCGGCCGCCGCCGAGCAGGTCGCGCACCCCGTCGACGCCGAGCCGGTCGAGCTTGTCGATCGCCCGCAGGACCGTGAGGCGCTGGCCGGCCTTGTCGGGACCGGCGAGCCCGATCGCCTCCATGACGCCGTCGAGCACCTTCCGGTTGTTGACCTTGACCACGTACTGGCCGCCGAGCCCGAGGCGGTTCAGCGTGTCGGCCATCAGCATGCAGGTCTCGGCATCGGCCGCGACGCTGCCGGCCCCGACGATGTCGGCGTCGAACTGCATGAACTGGCGGAAGCGGCCCGGCCCCGGTTTCTCGTTGCGGAACACGTAGCCGGCCCGGTAGCTGCGATAGGGCTTGGGCAGCCCGTCGTAGTTTTCGGCCACAAACCGGGCCAGCGGCGCCGTCAGGTCGTAGCGGAGCGACAGCCACGCCTCGTCGTCGTCCTGGAACGAGAACACGCCGGCGTTCGGACGGTCGAGGTCGGGCAGGAACTTGCCCAGGGCCTCGGTGTACTCGACGAACGGCGTCTCCAGGGCCTCGAACCCGTAGAGCTCGAAGCTCCTGCGGATCGTCTCCAGCATCCGCCCCTGCGCGGCGATCTCGCCGGCGCGGCGGTCGACGAAGCCGCGTGGCAGGCGGGGCTTCAGGGTCTCGGCCTTCTCGGCCTTCGGGGTCTCGGGCTTGGACATGGGCGCATTCGCTCTCGCGGACCCGGAATCCGGGTCCCGCATCGAATCTTCGATCGTCTCCGGCGGGCGGAGATCCTGCGGCCGGGCTCTAGAGCATGCCGGGCGAAAGGGGAATTCGGTTTGCGGGCGCTCTGGCCGCCCGATCATCCAGCCCGATCATCCAGCCCGATCATCCAGCAATGTCGTCCTTGCGGGCGGAGCGAGCGATCCAGGCAGCGCCACGCTTGTCGAGGTCGCGCCGCCCTGGGTCACGTCGCTGCGCTGGTGATGACGGAAAGGGCGCATCGACCGGAGCGGTGAAGCGGAACCCTGCCGGAACTCCGCGCGCCCATGCGCCTTTTCCCGGATCGGGTTCCGCTTCGCTCTCCCGGTCCGGCACAGGGCGCGGTTCACCCGGACCAAAGACCTCAGTACGGCGCCGTCAGCTTGAGCCAGAGCAGCGCCGCGAGACTCACCACGGCGATCGGCATCTGCAGCGGGCGCAGGCGGGCATGCGACAGCGGCACCTCGCCGGCGCGCGCCGCGATCGGGTCGAGGATCCCGATGGCCGCGTAGCCGAGGATCAGCATCGCGAGGGCCGGCACCGCCTTGCCCATCACCGCCGCGAACAGGCTGCCCAGCCCGAGGCCGTAGAGGACCAGCATGGTGACGATCTGCGACACCTGCGGGCCGCCCTCGGTCCGGAAGCTGACGCCGCGGCGCACGCCGGCCAGGAACAGCAGGATCGAGGCGGCGTAGAGCAGGGTGAACAGCGCCACGAGGTAGTCGAGGGGTTTGCCGTTCAGCCACCATGCCACGGCGGCGCCGACGGCGATCGGCAGCATCGGGCCGAAGCCGAAGACGATCTCGAGCCAGGGGATCCGGCGCGGCTCGTGCGTGGTGAGGGTGCGTCCGGTGGCATCGTCGCGCATGGCGGTCTGGGGGAACTCTCGATTCGACGGTCTGCTGCGCCGCAGCACCGGGACAGGGAACGGCCGCGCACCGGCCGGGTTCCGAAACCCGGGTCCGGGCCCGGTTCGACGCGGCCCGTGTAGCGCCGCCGCGGCGCTCCGGCGAGGCCCCGCCGGTCCGTAAACGCGTCACCCGGTCGCCCGCGTCCCCGTCGGCGTCCCGGGCCAATGTCCGGGCCCTTGAGTGCGGGCGAGAAAGGCGTTATCTGTGTGGGGCCCTCATCACAAGGTCTGCGCCGCAGCGCGCCCGTGAGCCGCGAGGGTCCTGCCTCATCGGTTTCGCCAACCTGACCCCGGGCCCCTCGCCGCAGCGCGGCCCGCTCTCCGGTGCCCATCCCCCGGGCACCTGGCACTGAACCGGCCCTCCCACCACCTCCGTCGGTTGCAAGATACCCCCATGACGCCAAATCCCGACGCCCTCGCCGACGATATCGAGACCGCGGAGCCGGCCGACGCGCCGACCATGCCCGCCGCCCTCGAGGGCGTCCGCGAGGTCAAGCTCCAGGACCTCAAGTCGAAGACGCCGACCGACCTGACGGCCTTCGCCGAGGAGGTCGAGGTCGAGAACGCCTCGACCATGCGCAAGCAGGAGTTGATGTTCGCCATCCTGAAGCAGCTCGCTGCCAAGGAGGTCGAGATCATCGGCTCGGGCACCGTCGAGGTGCTGCAGGACGGCTTCGGCTTCCTGCGCTCCTCCGACTCGAACTACCTGCCCGGCCCGGACGACATCTACATCTCGCCGACCCAGATCCGCCGCTTCGGCCTGCGGACCGGCGACACCGTCGAGGGCCCGATCCGCGGCCCCAAGGACGGCGAGCGCTACTTCGCGCTCCTGAAGGTCAACACGATCAACTTCGAGAATCCGGAGAAGATCAAGCACAAGGTCCACTTCGACAACCTGACGCCGCTCTTCCCGACGAAGCGGTTCAAGCTCGAGCTGGACAACCCGACCAAGAAGGATTTCTCGCCGCGGATCATCGACATCGTGGCGCCGATCGGCAAGGGCCAGCGCGCCCTGATCGTGGCGCCGCCGCGCACGGGTAAGACCGTGCTGATGCAGAACATCGCGCAGTCGATCACCCTCAACCACCCCGAGTGCTACCTGATCGTGCTGCTCATCGACGAGCGGCCCGAGGAGGTCACCGACATGCAGCGCTCGGTGAAGGGCGAGGTCATCGCCTCGACCTTCGACGAGCCGGCCACCCGCCACGTGCAGGTCGCCGAGATGGTGATCGAGAAGGCCAAGCGCCTCGTGGAGCACGGGCGCGATGTGGTGATCCTGCTGGATTCCATCACGCGCCTCGGCCGCGCCTACAACACCGTGGTGCCGTCCTCCGGCAAGGTGCTGACCGGCGGCGTCGACGCCAACGCCCTGCAGCGGCCCAAGCGCTTCTTCGGCGCCGCCCGCAACATCGAGGAGGGCGGCTCGCTCTCGATCATCGCCACGGCGCTGATCGACACCGGCTCGCGCATGGACGAGGTGATCTTCGAGGAGTTCAAGGGCACCGGCAACTCCGAGATCATCCTGGACCGCAAGGTCTCCGACAAGCGCATCTTCCCGGCGATCGACATCACCCGCTCGGGCACCCGCAAGGAGGAGCTGCTGGTCCCGCCGGATTCGCTCAAGAAGACCTACGTGCTGCGCCGCATCCTCAACCCGATGGGCGTCACCGACGCGATCGAGTTCCTGCTCGACAAGCTGCGCCAGACCAAGAGCAACGGCGACTTCTTCGACTCGATGAATACCTGAGGCCGTCCCCGGCCGCGGGCATCGCCGCCGTCCCCGCGAGCGGAGCGATCCAGGCAGCGCCACGGCGGCAAGCCGCGCGCTGGCCTGGGTCACGTCCCTGCGCTCCGGTCCCTCAGGATCGGGAAGCGGATGGGACGGGGGTCGCGCCCGCCGTGCGGGACGCCTGTCCCGCGGCGGCACGAAACGCGATTCCGGCCCGATCGGGCCGTTGACCGTCTCCTAACCGGCCTCTGCCAAGGTTCCATCCGGGCGCCAGGTAGCGTATCGGCCCCGCGACAGCCCCGCCGGCCGGTCCATCCCGGCGGCGGGGCTCGTCGCAGCCGGCTTGCACCGATCCCCGGATCCGTGACACTGGCGCGATGCCCCGCTCGCCCTGGACCGGTCCGGATCCGCTCCTCCTCGCCTCGACCAGCCCGACCCGGCGCCTCCTCCTGGAGAGCGCCGCCCTGCCGGTCGAGACCGCCGCCCCGGACGTCGACGAGCGCGCCCTCGAGGCGGCGAGCGCCGGCCTGTCCCCGCCCGACCTCGCCCTGCACCTCGCCCGCGCCAAGGCCGAGTCGGTGGCGGCGCGCCATCCCGGGCGGCTCGTCCTCGGCGCCGACCAGGTGCTCGACCTCGACGGCACCGTGTTCCACAAGCCGGCCGACGGCGCGTCGGCCCGGGCGCAGCTCGCCCGTCTGTCCGGGCGCACCCACGCCCTTCATTCCGCCGTGGTCCTGGCCGGGGTGGTCGAGGACGCCTTCGTGGAGACCGCGCGGCTGACCCTGCGCCCCCTCGATGAAAGGGCGATCGCGGCCTATGTGGACTGCGCCGGCGCGGAGCGCGTGCGGGCGAGCGTCGGCGGCTACCAGCTCGAGGGGCCGGGGATCCACCTGTTCGAATCGGTCGCGGGCGATCACAGCACCGTGCTGGGCCTGCCGCTTCTGCCGCTCCTCGCGCGGCTGCGCGCCGCCGGGCTTCTGGCTTTCTGAGGGAGTACCGCCTTGGCGGGACACGACCATTCGCACGGCGGCCACGGGGGGCATTCCCACGGCGGCCACGCCCAGGGCGGTCATGCCCATGGCGGCCTCGGCGGCCACGCGCACGCGCCGAAGGATTTCGGCACGGCCTTCGCCATCGGCATCGTGCTCAACACCGCCTTCGTGGTGATCGAGGCGGCCTACGGCTACCTCAGCAACTCCATGTCGCTGGTGGCCGATGCCGGCCACAACCTCTCGGACGTGCTGGGCCTCGCGGCGGCCTGGATCGCCGCGATCCTGGTGCGCCGCCGCGCCAGCGCGCGCTTCACCTACGGCTACCGCGGCTCCTCGATCCTGGCCGCCCTGTTCAACGCCGTGTTCCTGCTCATCGCCATGGGGGCGGTGATCTGGGAGGCGCTGGTCCGGCTGGTCCACCCGGAGCCCGTCGCGGGCACGACCGTGATGGTGGTGGCGGCGGTGGGAATCCTGGTCAACGGCCTGACCGCGTGGCTCTTCGCCAGCGGCGCCAAGGGCGACATCAACGTCCGCGGGGCGTTCCTCCACATGGTGGCCGACGCCGCCGTCTCGGCCGGGGTCGTGGTGGCGGGCCTCGTGATCCAGCTCACCGGCCTCGCCTGGCTCGACCCTGCGGTCAGCCTCGTCATCGCCGCCCTGGTGGTCTGGGCGACCTGGGGCCTGCTGCGCGACAGCGTGGCCATGTCCCTCGACGCCGTGCCGCCGGAGATCTCCCCGGACGCGGTGACCGGCTTCCTCCTCGAGCGGCCGGGCGTCGCCGGCCTCCACGACCTGCATATCTGGCCCATGAGCACCATCAGCGTCGCCCTGACGGTCCATCTCGTGATGCAGGAGGGGCATCAGGCCCACCGTCAGCCCGGCAACGGCTTCCTCGCCGAGACCGCCGAGGGCCTGCGCGACCGGTTCGGCATCGGCCACGCCACCCTCCAGGTTGAGGAGGCCGGCGGCCCGGCCTGCCGCCTCGCGCAGGATTGCGCGGCGTGAGCGGCGCCCAGCCCCGCGCCTTCGTGGTCGGCCACCCGATCGCCCACTCGCGCTCGCCGCTGATCCACGGCCACTGGCTCGCCGTGCACGGGATCCCGGGCTCCTACGAGCGGCTCGACGTGGCCCCGGAGGCCTTTCCGGACTTCATCCGCGCCCTGCCCGCGTCCGGCTACCGGGGCGGCAACGTCACCATCCCCCACAAGGAGGCGGCCTTCGCGCTGGTGGACACGCTCACGCCGCGGGCGAAAACCATCGGCGCGGTCAACACCCTGGTGGTCGGGCCGGACGGGCGGATCCGCGGCGACAACACCGACGCGCCGGGCTTCTGCGCCCATCTCGACCACAGCCTGGGCGCGGCCTGGCCGGACCGGGCGGGCGGCACCGCCCTGGTGCTCGGCGCCGGCGGCGCGGCGCGGGCGATCGTGGTCGGGCTCGCCGAGCGCGGCCTGCGGCGCGTCTGGGTCGCCAACCGCACCGCGGCCCGGGCCGAGGCGGTGGCGGCCCTCGCCCCGGGCGTCGGCGCGGCGCTCGCCTGGGACGACCTGCCGGCGGCGCTTCCCGGAACAGGCCTCCTCGTCAACACCACGTCCCTGGGCATGAAGGGCCAGCCGCCGCTGGCCGTCGACCTGTCGCCCCTGCCGGCGGACGCGGCCGTGGCCGACATCGTCTACGCGCCCCTGGAGACCGAGCTCCTGGCGGCGGCGCGGCGGCGGGGGCTCGCCGCCGTGGACGGGCTCGGCATGCTGCTGCACCAGGCGGTGCCGGGCTTCGCGGCGTGGTTCGGCCCGCGCCCCGCCGTCACCCCGAAGCTGCGCGACCGGATCGTGGCGGACCTCGCCGGATGACCCCGAAGGCCGGATCCGGACCCGTCATCCTCGGGCTCACCGGCTCGATCGGCATGGGCAAGTCGGCCACGGCCCGGATGTTCGCGGAGCGCGGCGTCCCGGTCCACGACGCCGACGCCGCCGTCCACGCCCTCTACGGGCCGGGCGGCGCGGCCGCCGCGGCGATCGGCGCGGCCTTTCCCGGCGTGCTCGGCGACGACGGCGGCGTCGACCGGTCGCGTCTGCGCGCCGCGGTGCTCGACGCGCCCGACCGGATGGCGGCGCTGGAGGCCATCGTCCATCCCCTGGTCCGGGCGGCCAGCACGGACTTCCTGGCGCGGCACGCGGCGGCGCCGCTGGTCGTCCTCGACGTCCCGCTCCTCTACGAGACCGGCGGCGAGGGCCGCTGCGACGCGGTCGCGGTGGTGAGCGCCCCGCCCGAGATCCAGCGCGACCGGGTGCTCGCGCGTCCCGGCATGACCGAGGCGGCCTTCGCGGCGATCCTGGCCAAGCAGATGCCCGACGCCGAGAAGCGCGCCCGGGCAGATTTCGTCATCGACACGGGCCGGGGTTTCGCCGCCGCCGAGGCCGCGGTCGCGCGGATCGTCGCGCGACTGACGGCGCACCGTGCGCCGCCGCACCGCGGCGACGGATGAAACGCCCGGAGGATTGAATATCTGCGGTTGTGTTCCGGGGGGAATACGGACGGCAGGATGGACGTGATGGCGCGGCGCTGGGGCGGGATTGATCGCATTCGGTCGGGCGGCATCCGGGCCGCAACCCTTCTCGCGCTGCTGGCGGCCGGGCCCGCGCAGGCCCAGTACGCCGCCAGCTGCCCGCCGCCGAAGAAGGTCGCGGCCGGCGCCTGCGTCACCGCCTGCCCGGGCGGCTACGAGGACCGGGGACCCGTCTGCGTCTACCGCAACACGTCCCGGTGAGGGGCACGGGAGCTTAACCCCTCCGCCGTATCCCGCTAGGGTCCGCCCCCACCCCCCGCGAGTCGCGAGACCCATGCTGCGCGAGATCGTCCTCGACACCGAGACCACCGGCACGGAGGCGAAGGGAGGCGACCGGCTGATCGAGATCGGCGCGGTGGAGCTCCTCAACCACATCCCCACCGGCCGGACCTTCCACCGCTACTGCAACCCGCAGCGGCCGGTCTCCGAGGGCGCCTTCAACGTCCACGGCCTGTCCGACGCGTTCCTCGCCGACAAGCCGCTCTTCGCCGAGATCGTCGGCGAGTTGCTGGCCTTCCTGGCCGACGGGCGGCTCGTGATCCACAACGCGCCCTTCGACGTCGGCTTCCTCAACATGGAATACGCCCGGCTCGGCGCGAACGCCCCGCCGCCGATCCAGCTGGAGGACGTCGTCGACACCCTGCCGATGGCCCGGCGCAAGCACCCGGGCGCGGCCAACAACCTCGACGCCCTCTGCAGCCGCTACGGCATCGACAACACCCGGCGCACCAAGCACGGGGCACTCCTCGACGCGCAGATCCTGGCCGAGGTCTACGTCGAGCTGCTCGGCGGCAAGCAGACCAGCCTCGGCCTCCTGGAGGCCGCAACGGCCGCCCCAGTGGCCGGCTCGGCGGCCCTGGCGTCGGCGGCTCCGGCGGCGCCCCGCCCCTACCGGTCTCGCCTCACGGATGCAGAGCGCGCCCGGCACGATAGCTTCCGCGCGAGCCTCGGTCCTGCCGCGATCTGGGCCGAGTATATCGGGGCGGACGATCCGGCCTGATCGCTGGTCCGTCCCGCTCTCCGATCCGCACGCCTGCCGCGCGCCGCCGGCTGTTGCCGCATCGCACAGGGGCGTTTATTGCAATGCACAAAACGCCGTCGACGGAGCCTCTCGCGGGGTGACGGAGGCTGGCCCGCGCGGTGCCGGTGCGCTCCCTCGGGGGAGGCACGGGCGCGCCGGATCCGGCCGTGACGGAGATGCTGAGGCAGTGAGGCGCGCACGCATGACCGAGGATTTCGGCAGTCGCGACGGACAGCGCGACGACAAGACCGGCCCGTCACCCTTCGCCGACATGATCGAGGCCACCCGCCTGACCGGCCTCGGCCGGCTCGAGGAGGCGACCGCCCTCATCCAGCGCAGCCTCGGGGGGCAGAAGGCTCCGCCCGCCGATCCGCCGGCCGCGCCGCAGCCTCCCGCGCGCCGCGACGCGCCTTCCGCCGAGACGCGCAGTCCCGCGGCGGAGTCCGGGACGCGGATGCGCGAGGTGGTGGGGCAGGTCGTGCGCGGGCTCGCGCCGGTGCTGAAGGGCCTGGGCAACCCGCTCCGGTCGCCGGCCCCGCCGCCCGCCGACCGGGCGGGCGGGACCGGGGGCCGCTTCGTGTCCCTGACCCATGCCGAGCCCGCCGGCACCCGCGAGTACAAGCTGTTCATCCCGAGCCACCCGGACCGGGCGGCGCCGCTGATCGTGATGCTGCACGGCTGCACGCAGAACCCGGACGATTTCGCCGCCGGCACCGGCATGAACACCCTCGCCGAGCGCGCCGGCGTGTTCGTGGCCTACCCGGCCCAGAGCCGCCAGGCCCACGCCCAGCGCTGCTGGAACTGGTACGAGCCCCGGGACCAGGGCCGCGGCGCGGGCGAGCCGGCGATCATCGCGGGCCTCACCCGCGCGATCATGGCGGAGCACCCGATCGACCCGGCCCGGGTCTACATCGCCGGCCTGTCGGCCGGCGGCGCCGCCGCCCTCAACATCGCCCGCGCCTACCCGGATCTCTACGCCGCCGTCGGCGTGCATTCGGGCCTCGCGGCCGGCTGCGCCCGGGACCTCGGCTCGGCGCTGATGGCCATGCAGGTCGGCGCCCCGGGCCTCGGCGCCCCGACCGCCTTCGGCACCCCGGCGCCCGCCACCCGCGTCCCGACGATCATCTTCCACGGCGAGGACGACGGCACGGTGAGCGTGCGCAACGCCGACCAGGTGCTGGCCCAGGCCAAGGTCGCCGGGCTGACGCCGCGGTCGGAGACCTTCGAGGGCCGCGGCCACCCCTTCACCCGCACCCGCTACCGGGACGAGGCGGGCCGGGTCGTGGTCGAGGATTGGCGGGTGCGCGGCGCCGGCCACGCCTGGTCCGGGGGCCGCCCCGACGGCAGCTACACGGATCCCGAGGGGCCCGACGCGTCCCGGGCGATGCTCGACTTCTTCGCCGAGCACCGGCTGGGCCCGGCCGGGCGCCCGTAGGGGGTTTCCGGAGGGCCGCGCGCTCTGGCGGGTTGTCAGGACGCGGCCCTGCTATATCGCAGGGCGCTGCCCTGCTCCCACAAAAGGTCCCGGACCTTTTGCATCCAGGACCTCCCCAGGACCTCCCATGAGCACCACCCCCGCGCCGATCCCGACCCTCCAGGGCCTCGCCGAGGTCGCCGACCGGTACGACCTGATCCTCTGCGACGTCTGGGGCGTGCTGCACGACGGCCAGACGGCCCACACGGCCGCCGGCGAGGCGCTGATCCGCTTCCGCGGCCTCCCGGGCGCGCGGCCGCGCCGGGTCGTCCTCGTCTCGAACGCGCCCCGGCCCGGCGACGGCGTCGGCCGCATCCTCGACCGGTTCGGCGTGCCGCGGGAAGCCTACGACGCGATCCTGACCTCGGGCGACCTCACCCACGACCTGATCGCCGCGCGCCCCGGTGCGCGGATCCGGCATCTCGGGCCGGAGCGCGACCTCGGCATCTTCCAGGGGCTCGACCTCAGCCTCGTCCCGGAGCCGGAGGCCGACCTCGTCGTCTGCACCGGCCTGTTCGACGACCGCAGCGAGACCCCCGACGATTACCGGCCGGAGCTGGAGCGCCTCGCCGCCCGCGGGCTGACGATGATCTGCGCCAATCCCGACCTCGTCGTGGAGAGCGGCAACCGCCTGATCCCCTGCGCGGGCCTGCTCGCGGCGGCCTACGCGGAGATCGGCGGCCCCGTGGTCTACGCCGGCAAGCCCCACCGCCCGGTCTACGAGGCGGCGCTCGCCAAGGGGGCGGCGCTCACCGGGGCGGCGCTCGCCGGGGCCCCGGTGGACCCGGCGCGGGTCCTGGCGATCGGCGACGCGATCCGCACCGACATCGCCGGCGCCCGCGGCGTCGGCATCGCCAGCCTGCTAGTGGCCCGCGGCATCCACGCGGAGGAACTCGGCGTCACGGCCGCGCATCACCGCCTGGGCGACGTGGCGGAATGGCTCGGCCGGCAGGCGGTGCATCCGGACGCGGTGATCGAGCGGCTGGTCTGGTAGCGGCCGGTCCTGCGAGGCGGGCCCTTCGAGGTGGGTCCTGCGCGTATTGCCGCCAGTCTAACCCCCTGAAATCCCCGACAAGCTTGACACCGCGTGGGAAATTGCGTGGATTCGCGCGTGTGAATCGGTTCCGCGCGCAGCAATCAGCCCCGACATCCGCTTCGCGTGTCGGGCGATTCGACCGGGAGACCTGTCCGGCCCCGATGCTCGCGACGATCGGAACCGGCGAGACGGCGGGTCTTGCGTGACCCTCGTCTCCGGACTGCCCGATTTCCTGCTCTATCTCGGCACCGCGACCGGGCTGATCGGCCTCTACCTGCTGATCTACACCCTCGCCACCGCGCACAACGAGCTCGCGCTGATCCGCCGGGACGTGACGGCCGCCGCCGTCGCGCTGGGCGGGAGCCTGGTCGGCTTCACCCTGCCGCTGGCGGTGGCGATCTACAACGCGCGGTCGCTGCTCGACTGCCTGATCTGGGGGCTGATCGCCCTGGTGATCCAGATCGCGATCTACTGGCTCGTGCGCCTCGCGGTGCCGGACCTGTCGCGGCGCATCGAGGAGGACCGCGCCGCCGCCGCGATCCTCCTCGGCGCGGCCTCGCTGGCGGGCGGCGTCGTGAATGCCGCCTCGATGACCTATTGAGGGGCCGGTGACGGAGACCGCGCCACGTCCCGACGCAGCCTCCGGCGACGCCGCCGGCGGGCCCGGGGCCGGCTTCGCCGCCACCCGCCGCTCCAAGCGCTCGGCCGCCGTGTCGCTGGTCCTGGTCGCGGGCGCCGGCGCGGCCGCCCTGACGCTCGGCGGCCTCGACCCGTCCCAGCGCGAGGAGGAGGCGCTCGTCTACGGGACGCTCGGCGCCTGCATCGCCCAGCAGCTGCGCGGCGCCGAGGCCTGCATCGCCGCCTACAAGACCGCGCAGGAGACCTACGCGGCGACGGCGCCGCGCTACGAGACCGAGGCCGATTGCCAGCGCCACCACGGGACCGGCGGCTGCACCCCGGGCGCGCAGGTCACGGAGGCCGCACGCGGCCGCTACCTGCCGGTGATGGCCGCCTTCATGATGGGGCGCACGGACGCGCAGGACCTGCCGGTCCAGCCGCTCTACCCGCACGCGCCCGAGGAGGAGCGCGACGAGGCCGGGGCCGCGACGGCCGGGCACGGCGGCGGCTACTGCACCGGTGCGGGCGGGCGGGTCGCCTACGCGGGCGGCGCCTCGCGGGTCCACGTCCCCGCCTCGGTCGCCCGCACCGCGAGCGCGACTCCGCGCACGATCAGCCGCGGCGGCTTCGGCGGCACCGGGCGGGCGACGGCGTTCTCCGGAGGCTCGGGCGGCCGCGCCGGCGGGTTCGGAGGCGGGTTCGGGGGCGGCTGATGCGCCGCGTGCCGGTCCCGGAGCGGCCCGACTGGCGCCAGCACGCCGCGCGGGCTGGCTTCACCTTCCACACGTTCGACGGCGCCCCCTACTGGGACGAGAGCGCCTACTACGCCTTCAGCCTCGCGGAGATCGAGGACGCCATCGAGGCGCCGAGCGCCGCGCTGCACGACCTCTGCCTCGCCTTCGTGGACCGGGCGGTCCGGGACGCGGCGATCCTCGCCTCGCTGCGGATCCCCGAGCACGCCTGGGACGCGATCCGGGCGAGCTGGGCGCGGCGCGATCCCAGCCTCTACGGGCGCTTCGACTTCAGTTACGGGGGCGACGGGCCGGCCAAGCTCCTCGAGTACAACGCCGACACGCCCACCGCCCTCTACGAGAGCGCGGTCTTCCAGTGGCTCTGGCTGGAGGACGGGCTGGCGCGGGGGCGCCTCCCCGCCGGCGCCGACCAGTTCAACACCCTGCACGAGGCGCTGGTGGCGCGCCTCGCCGCCGTAGCGCCGCCGGAGGGCGTCGCCTTCGCGGGTTTCCCCGACGCGCCGGAGGATCGCGGCACGCTGGCCTATCTCCAGGACTGCGCGCTCCAGGCCGGCCGCCCCGCCCCCTTCCTGCCGGTCGAGGCGATCGGGCTCGACGCGGACGGGCGCTTCGTGGACGCGGCCGGCGCCCCGATCGGCTGCCTGTTCAAGCTCTACCCGTGGGAGTGGATGTTCGCCGACCCGTTCGGCCGCGCGGTCGGCACGGCCGCGACCCGGTTCCTGGAGCCGCCCTGGAAGGCGGTGCTCTCCAACAAGGGGCTGCTGGCCCATCTCTGGGCGATGGCGCCGGGCCATCCCAACCTGCTGCCGACCTATTTCGAGGAGGACCCGGCCAAGGCCGCGCTGGGCCGGAGCTTCGTGAAGAAGCCCCTCTACGGGCGCGAGGGCGCCAACGTGCTGATCGTGCGCGACGGCGCCGTCGCGGCGCGCGACGAGGGGCCCTACGGCGGCGAGGGCTACGTGCGGCAAGCCCTGGCGGAGCTGCCCGACTTCGCGGGCCGCCGCGCGCTGGTCGGCAGCTGGATGGTCGGCGACCGGCCCGCCGGCCTGTGCCTGCGCGAGTCGGACGGCCTCATCACGACCGACCGGGCCCGGTTCGTGCCGCACCTCATCGACCCGTGACCCAGTCCCGCGCCGCCGCGGCTCACCGGCCCAGCGCCGCGAGCTCCCGCCGCATGTTCGACCGCGCCGGCCCCTCCAGCTCCGCCCGGGCCCGGACGGTGACGAACAGCGGCCGGCCGGATGCGAGGGCCCCCCGCAGGAAGGCCGCGCGCCCCTGCCGGTAGGCGGCCGCGCCCACGACCGGGACGAATTCCCGCGCCACGCCGGCGGCGTAGCCATCGTAGGCGGCGGGCGCCGCCCCCAGGATCGCCATGTCCAGGTCGAGGAAGAGCGCGACGTCCGCGGCGAGCGCGGCCGGGAGACCGTCCGGGACGGCGTGCCGCTCGGTCGCCAGGATCATCGTCTCGGCCGCCGCCAGCGTGGGCGCCGGGACCGCGCCCTCCGGCAGCGCCCGCAGGAGCGCGGCGCTGCGGCGCTCGTTGTCCGCGGCGCCCGGCCGGTAGACGGCGTCGTGGAACCAGATCGCCAGTTCCACCGCGTCGGGATCCCGGACCGTCCCGCGGCGGGCGCGGAACGCCTCCAGCAGCGCGTCGATATGCGCCTGGCCGTGATAGACCCGGTGCGGCTCGGCCAGCCGGGCGCGCAGGTCAGCCAGGATGCGGGGATGGCCGTCGAGCATCGGCCGATGCTCTACCCGATCCGCCGCCGCGGGACGAGGCGGATCGCGCCGCAGGCCCGGGAAGACGCTCCGGGCACCCGCGATGGACTTCCCGGCCTCGCGCTCCGACGCCCCGCGAGATCATCGTCCCCGTGACGATGATCGGGGATGTGATCGTCGAACGCCCCGATAGACGCGCCGCTGTCGATCCCGAGAGATCTATTGGGCGCGATCGACCCGATCCCGCGTCTGGTCTTCGCGCGGAACGCCGGCTACAGGGGCAGAACCATCCGGAGGATCCCCAGCGCCCATGAGAGCGACGAGCCTGAGAACGACGACTTGGTTGATGCTGACGGCGCTGCTCGCCGCCGCCCCGGCCCACGCGCAGGCCCCCGCGCAGGCCCCTGCCCCGGCACCGGCGGGGCCGGCGACCAAGCCCGAGAGCGATCCGGCTCAGGAGACGATCCGCAAGCTCAACGCCTATGTCGGGCTCCTCAACCGGACCCTGCGGGCGCAGGAATCGCTCGGCCGCTATCAGAGCTGGGTCAACATGAAGACCGGTCCGACCGGCCGCGAGCGGATCATCTACGGCCTCTACGGGCTCTACGACGTGCGCGGCGAGATCGCGAAGGCGGAGGCCGCGACGGCGCAGCCGCCCGCGATGCCGGACCTCGACGGCGCCGTGAAGACCTACATCGCCGCCTATCAGGCGCTCGCCCCGACGGTCACCGAGGCGGAGGGCTACTACGAGCGGCAGGATTACCGCGCGGACAAGATGGAGCAGGGCAAGGCGCTCCACGCCAAGCTCGCCGTCGCGGGGCCGGCCTTCCTGGCGGCGCGCGCCAAGGTCGACGCCGCGCTGCGGGTCGAGAAGGAGAGGAGCGACGCGCTGGAACTCGCCGCCATCGAGGCGCGGGAGGGCCGCAAGGCGCGCTGGCACGTCGCGAACGTGATGACCGCCTGCCGCAAGGTCATGGACCTGCTGCCCACCGACGCCAAGCCGGTCGTCGACATGGCGGCCTTCGACGCCGCGCTCGGGCGCTACGCCGTCGCCGTGAAGGACATGGACGGGTACAGCGCCGCCAACCCGAACTCCTTCCACGTGTTCGAGAGCCGGCCGCGCGCGCTCCTGGGCAAGCTGCGCGAGTTCGACGACAAGCTCGGCAAGGCCAGGGGCGACGCCCGGCGCGGCGCCGGGCGCGACGTGACCTGGATCGTGAACGACTACAACATGATGGTGTCGACCGCGCAGACGGCCACGACCTTCTCGCGCTGACCGGGGGCGTCCGGAGGTGTCCGGGCCCCCGTCAGCGGGCGCTCCGGCCCGGTTCCGTCAGCCGCAGCGAGGTCGCGGCCGCGGTGACGGCCGCCTGCCAGCGCGCCTGCTCGGCCGCGGGGTAGCGGACGCGCAGGGTGACGAAGGCGCCGCCGCGGCCGCCCGCCAGCAGGGTCTTCCGATACAGGATCCCGGCCGCCGTCGTGCAGGAGAGCACGATCCAGCCGGGCTTGCGCGCCGCGTATTCCGGCGGCTGCCGCAGGCAGGTCTTCCGGTCCGCGGCCACGACGGCGTCGAGATCCTGGTCGAGCACGTCGTTCAGGCCCGACACCGTCAGGTGCAGGTGGCCGTCGGCCGAGCGGAAGGCCTGCCCGTCGCCGTTGTCCGGCGGCGGCTCCGCGACGAGGTCGGCGGGCACGTCGACGGAGAAGCCGAAACGGGCGTTGACCACGTGGCGCAGCGCCGGCGTGTCCGGCAGCGCCCGGCTCCAGTCGCGCCGGACCTGCGCGATCCGCGCGGTGTAGGCCCGCGTCAGGCAGGCCGTGTCCGGGCAGGCATCGCGGACCCGCGCGCGCCAGCGCGCGTGGTCCTCGCCGAAGGTGTCGATCGCCTGGCCGGTCTCGCCGTCGACCCCGCGCGTCTCGCCCACGATCCGGTCGAACAGGCGCCTGAGTTCCTCGTCCAGCCGCGTCAGGGCGGGGTCGGCACAGATCAGCGTCTCGACCCTGTCCCGGATCCCGGCGCAATCCGGCGCCGCCCGGGCGCCGACGGTGCCGAGCGCACAGACTGCGCCGACGAGGCCTGTTCGGAGGATCGATCGGGGGAACGATCGCGGGCTCAGGCGCGCCGGACGGGCTTGGCTACGCACGGATATCCCTCCTGTGGCGGTCTGGACGCGATCGGCCGTCGGGCCTCCCGGATCCGGGCAGGATGGCGCGCCGCCGCTCATCGGCCCGTCGTGGTCTTGAGCATCAGGATGTCGATGTCGCGCCGGGGCACGTAATCCGTCACGACGCTCTCGAAGGTCGTCGGGCCGGTCTTGCGGAGCCCGGTGGCGCAGAACGACACGAGCGTCGTCGGATCGCCCTTGTCCACGGTCAGCTTGAACGTGCCGATCGGCCCGGCCCAGTTGCCGCCGGAGGTGATCACGTAGGACAGGTACTGCTCGAAGGCCTGCACCCCCCGCCCGCCCGCCGCCGCGATCCTGCGGGCGAGCCCCTGGGCCGCCTTCAGGAAGGCCGCGTCCGTGCAGTATTTCCGCGCGTACTCGGCCTTCTCGTCGGCGCCCTCGGTCGGGGTCCCGAACGACAGGCTGGAGAGGCCGCCGACGCCCGGAACGTAGCTCTGCCGGACGACGACGTCGCGGCCCGCCGGGAAGACCTGCCGGCGCCAGAACTTCGACCGCAGGGTCCAGACCGGGAACAGGCTCGTCGTGCCCTTGCCCATGTCCTGGGGCTCCAGGAGGCCGTCCGCCACGAGGCCGCGGCGCTGATCGGCGCCCAGGGCGGCCAGCGCGGCCTCGGTCGCCTCGGCCGTCGGGACGAGGGGGATGCCGAGGCTCCGCAGCCGCCCGGTCACCTCGACCTCCGGCTTGCCGGCCGGCGTGACGAAGGCGCGCTGCTCGACCTGCGAGTCGACCGGCCGGCCGTCGACCTCGGTGGTGAAGCGGAGGAAGTTGTCGTGCTTCGGGTCGGCGATGCTCAGCATCGCGTCGGGACCCCCGGAGATGTCGGGCATCGGGAACGCGATCGTCGTCTCGACGTCCCGGTCGGTCAGGTTGCGAAAGCGGTAGACGATCCGCACCGCCTTCTCGGACAGGAAGAGGTCCTCGGAGACGAGGGCGATCCGGTCCGTCTTCTCCAGGACGAGACCGCCGGTCGCGAGGGTCGCGACGCTGTCGTCGGCCCGGGCCGGACGCGGCAGGGCCGACGACAGAGCCGCCGACAGGATCACCGACAGGATCACCGGCAGGAGCAGGGTCAGGCGCGGGATGCGGGGCGTGGATGGGATTCGCACGGCTGTCGGGCTCGCGGGTTGGATCCGTCGGTGCGGGGCGGGGTGAGAACCGGCGCGTCGCCGGTCAGCGATCGGCGGGCGGGTCTCGGACGATCCGGTCACGCCTCCGGCTCAGTCGCGGAGCGGGCTCGGCAACCGTCGGTCCCGGTGGGAGACGGGCCTCGATCCGCCGCCCCAGGGCGGTGAGCGCTTCGGCGAAGGCGTCATCGGTCGCGGCACACCATCCTCCCCGCGGCGCGCCCGCACGCGCACCGCCGAATCTCGGGCGGACCGAATGGAAGCTTTCGGGCAGAGTTGAGGCCGACCGAGAGGGCCATGTCAGGTCGAGGCGTCAGGTCGAGGCGTCAGGTCGAGGCTGTGAGAAGACACCGCCGTCGGCGGCCGCGCGCGATTGCGCCGCCGCGACCGTTCGGTCTATCGGCTGCCCGGGATGGCCGGCGGCCCCGGGCGCCGGCTCGATCCGCGACGATCTGCGAGGAGCGCCCCGTGCCAGCCGAAGACGCCCCGATCGGCCGCTTCCCGATCCCCCGCCTGGAGACGCTGCCGGACGACATCCGCGCGCGGATCGAGGCGGTGCAGGAGAAGTCCGGCTTCATCCCGAACGTGTTCCTGGTGCTCGCCCACCGTCCGGACGAGTTCCGGGCGTTCTTCGCCTACCACGACGCGCTCATGGACAGGCCGGGCAACCTGACCAAGGCCGAGCGCGAGATGATCGTGGTGGCGACCTCGGCCATCAACCAGTGCCAGTACTGCGTGATCGCCCACGGGGCGATCCTCCGGATCCGCGCCAAGGACCCGCTGATCGCCGACCAGGTGGCGATCAACTACCGCAAGGCCGACATCACCGACCGGCAGAAGGCGATGCTCGACTTCGCCATGCTGGTCAGCCAGTCCGCCCACCAGGTCGGGGAGGCCGCGTTCGCGGCGCTCAGGGCCCACGGCTTCGACGACGCGGATGCCTGGGACATCGCCGCCATCGCGGCCTTCTTCGGCCTGTCGAACCGGCTGGCGAACGTCAGCAACATGCGGCCCAACCCGGAATTCTACGCGCTGGGTCGCGGCTGACGGCGCGGCGTCCCTCGCCGCCGGTTACCGGACCGCCGGAGCGGGTTCCGGGCGTCCACCACGCCTTCGGAAGGCTCGGCGCCCCCGCGGGACCGCCGGAGCCCCGCCGTGCGACCTGGCGTCGCGCGCGGGGAGCGGATGAAACGGCTCCGGCCCTCTGAGCCCGGCGGCGACCGCGCGCGGGCACGGGGGGCGGACGGGGCGCGCCGTCCTTACCAGTGCTTTAAGCCTATAGGAGCCGCCCGGTCCGGCTGTTAACAGGCGTTAAATTTTGTGGCCGACCCGGTGAGGGGGCGAATCCCGGCTTGAACCTTCGAAGCGGCGCGGCCCAGCGTCTCGACCTGACCGCGTGCGATCGCGAGCCCATCCACATCGTCGGCAGCGTCCAGCCGCACGGGTTCCTGCTCGGCCTCGAGGCCCGGTCCCTCACCATCGTCCAGGCGAGCGCCAACGCCCCCGCGGCGGCCTCCGTCGGCACCGTCCTCGACGCGGCCCTGCCCGACCTCGCGGCCGTCGTCCGCCACCACCTGGAGGCGGCGGAGCCCCAGGACGGCGCCCTCTATCTCCGGACGGTGACGCTGGAGACCGCCGGCGGGCGCCAGGCCTACGAGGTCGCGGCCCACCGGGTCGACGAACTCGTCGTGCTGGAGCTGGAGGAGATCGACGCGGCCGCGGCCGAGATCGGCGTCGACGTGCTCACCCCGCGCCTGCGGGCCTTCGTCGAGCGCCTGCAGACCGCCCGCACCGTCGAGGACCTCTGCCAGTTCGTCGCCGAGGACATCCGCCAGATCACCGGCCTCGACCGGGCCCTGGTCTACCGGTTCGACCGCGACTGGCACGGCACGGTGCTGGCGGAGGCCGGCAACGGCGTCCTGCCCTCCTACCTCGACCTGCGCTTCCCCGCCTCCGACATCCCCGCCCAGGCGCGCGAGCTCTACCGCCGGAACCGGCTGCGCATCATCCCGGATGCCGGCTACGTCCCCGTGCCGATCCGGCCGGCCACCACGCCCTCCGGCCGGCCGCTGGACCTCAGCCAGTCGGTGCTGCGCTCGGTCTCGCCGGTGCATGTCGAGTACATGCGCAACATGGGCACGATGGCGTCCATGTCGGTGTCGATCCTCGTCGACGGCGCCCTCTGGGGCCTGATCTCCTGCCACAACCGCGCGCCCAGGCGCGTGCCCCTCCAGGCGCGCAACGCCTGCGACGTGCTCACCCAGATCTTCGCCCTGCAGCTCTCGGCCCGCGAGCGCGGCGCCCAGTCCGAGAAGCGGCTGGCGCTGGGCGCCGTGCAGGCGCGCCTCCTCGCCTTCATGGCCGAGGAGGACAGCTTCGTCGACGGCCTGCTCAACCACCCCGACGACGTCCTGGCCCTGGTGGACGCGACCGGCGCCGCGGTGGTCACGGCGGACCGCTGCCGGCTGCTCGGGGCGACGCCGACCGAGCGCGAGGTCCGCGCCCTCTATCGGTGGCTGTCCGAGCGCGAGGATGCCGAGGAGGTCTTCGTCTCCGAGGCCCTGTCGGAGGCGTTCCCGGCCGCCGCCGCCTTCGCCGACCGGGCGAGCGGCCTCCTGGCGATCTCGGTCTCGAAGAAGTACGCGAGCTACATCCTCTGGTTCAGGCCCGAGGTCGTGCGGACGGTGAAGTGGGGCGGCAACCCCGTGAAGGCCGTCCGGCCCGACCCGGAGGGCGGCCCGGACCGGCTGCACCCGCGCAAGTCGTTCGAGATCTGGAAGGAGACCGTGCAGGGCCGCTCCCTGCCCTGGTCCGACCCGGAGGTGGAGGCCGCCAAGGACCTGCGCGCCTCGGTGCTCGGCATCGTGCTCCGCCGGGCCGAGGAGCTCGCCGCCATGAGCGAGGAGCTGCAGCGCTCGAACAAGGAGCTGGAGGCGTTCTCGTACTCGGTCAGCCACGACCTGCGCGCGCCGTTCCGCCACATCGTCGGCTACGCGAACCTGCTCAAGACCCGCGAGGGCGCCCAGCTCTCCGACAAGGGCCGGCACTACGTGGAGACGATCATCGAGGCGGCCTTCTCGGCCGGCACCCTGGTCGACAGCCTCCTGAGCTTCTCGCAGATGGGCCGGCACGCCCTCAACAAGGTCTGGGGCGACATGAACGCCCTGGTCGAGGAGGTCCGCCGGAAGGTCCTGCGCGACGTCACCCCCGACCGGACCCTCCGCTGGGAGATCGCGCCCCTGGGCCGCGCCTACGCCGACCCGGTGATGCTGCGGCTCGTCATCGAGAACCTGCTGTCGAACGCCGTGAAGTACACCCGCGGCACCCCGGAGGCGGTGATCGCGATGGGCAGCCTCCCGCCCCGGGAGGGCGAGGCGGTCTACTACGTGCGCGACAACGGCGCCGGGTTCGACATGGCCTACGTCGACAAGCTGTTCGGCGTGTTCCAGCGGCTGCACCGGGTCGAGGAGTTCGAGGGCACGGGCATCGGCCTCGCCAATGTCCGGCGCATCGTCGAGCGCCACGGCGGCCGGACCTGGGCCGAGGGCAAGCTCGGCGCGGGCGCCACCTTCTACTTCACCCTGCCCATCCGGGAGGAGGCCCACTGATGGCGGGACTGAAGCCCATCCTCCTGGTCGAGGACAACCCGAACGACATCGAGCTGACGCTGGCGGCGCTCGAATCGAGTCAGCTCGCCAACGAGATCGTCATCTGCCGCGACGGCGCCGAGGCCCTCGACTTCATCTACCGGCGGGGCGCGCACGAGAAGCGGCAGGCCCAGGACCCCGCGGTGGTCCTGCTCGACCTGAAGCTACCGAAGGTCGACGGCCTGGAGGTGCTCGCCAAGATCAAGGGCGACCCGGTCACCCGCCAGGTGCCGGTGGTGATGCTGACCTCGTCCCGCGAGGAGACCGACCTCGTGCGCTCCTACGATCTCGGGGTGAACGCCTTCGTGGTGAAGCCGGTCGCCTTCGAGGAGTTCTTCGCGGCGATCAAGGAGATCGGCGTGTTCTGGGCCCTCCTCAACGAGCCGCCGCCGTACCGGGGAGGCTGGCCATCGAACGCGTGATCGGACCTTCCGCGGGGCCGCTGCGGGTCCTCCACCTGGAGGACAGCGACCTCGACGCCGAGCTGATCGAGGCCGAGCTGGAGACCCTCGGGCACCCGGTCGCGATCGAGCGGGTGATGACCCGCGACGCCTTCGCCCGCGCGGCGGTCGCCGGCCGGCACGACCTGATCCTGGCCGACTACGTCCTGCCGACCTTCGACGGCGTGAGCGCCCTCGGCATCGCCCGGGCGCAGTGCCCCGACACGCCCTTCATCTTCTGCTCGGGCACGCTCGGCGAGGACGTCGCGGTCGAGGCCCTGAAGAACGGCGCCACCGACTACGTCGTCAAGCAGCGCCTCGACCGCATGCCGCGCACGATCGTCCGGGCGCTCGCCGAGGCGCGGGCCCGCGCCGACAAGCGCGAGGCCGAGGCCGCCCTGCAGGCGCTCAACGAGACGCTGGAGGTGCGCATCGCCGAGCGGACCCGCGAACTCGCCGCGGCGAACGAGGCCCTCCAGGCCCAGATCGTCGAGCGGGAGCGGGCGGAGGACGCCCTGCGGCTCGCCCAGCGCCTGGACGCGGTCGGCCAGCTCACGAGCGGCGTCGCGCACGACTTCAACAACCTGCTGACGGTGATCGCCGGCAACATCGAGTTCCTCGAGAGGGTCGTGTCCGACACCCGCTCGAAGCGCCGCCTCGCCATGATGCGCGGGGCCGCCGAGCGCGGCGCCCGGCTCACCGCGCAGCTCCTCGCCTTCTCCCGGCGCCAGCGCCTGGAGCCGACGCCGGTCAGCCTCAACCAGACGGTCGCGTCGATGCGCGACCTGCTGCAGAGCTCGATCGGCGGCGCGGTCCGCATCGAGACGACCCTCCAGCCCGACCTGTGGCCCGCCCTGGTCGACGCCACCCAGATCGAGCTGGTGATCCTGAACCTCGCCATCAACGCCCGCGACGCGATGGCGGTGGGCGGCCGGCTCGCCATCGAGACCGCCAATGTCAGCGTCACCGGGGCGCCGACCCGGCCCGAGCAGCCGGCGCCCGGTGCCTACGTCATGGTGGCGGTGAGCGACACCGGCACCGGAATGACGCCGGACGTGCTGGCCCGGGTGTTCGAGCCGTTCTTCACCACCAAGGAGGTCGGCAAGGGGTCGGGTCTCGGGCTCGCCCAGGTCTACGGCTTCGTCAAGCAGTCCGGCGGCGGCATCCGGATCGACACGGTCGCGGGCGAGGGCACCTCGATCAAGGTCTACCTGCCCCGGGCCGCCGAGCCCGAGAGCGCCATGCCCCGCCTGCCGGCCGCGGCCGAGGCCGCGCGGACGCACCCGCCCGGGAGTGGCCCCCGGCTCCTCGTGGTCGACGACGACGCCGAGGTGCGCGAGGTGACGACGACCCGCCTGATCGAGGCCGGCTACGCGGTGCGCGAGGCGGCCTCGGGCCTCCAGGCCCTGGCCGCCCTGGAGGCGGATCCGGGCGTCGACCTCGTCGTGATGGACTTCGCCATGCCGGGCATGAACGGGGCCGAGACGGCCCTGGAGGTGCGGAAGCGCTGGCCGGCGCTGCCGGTCCTGTTCGTCACCGGCTTCGCCGACACCACCGCCCTGACCGAGGCCGGCGCCGTCGGCGCCGACGCGATCGTGCTGAAGCCGTTCCGCGTCGGGGAACTCGAGGGCAAGGTCGCCGCCGCCCTGGCGGCGCGCCCGCCGGCGCAGCTCCGGCTGATCTCGGGCCGCGACAGGAGCGCCTGAGGGGGACGTCGCGCGGGCGTCCCGCTGGCGTCCCGCTGGCGTCTCTGGGGCTCTCCCGGGCGTTCTCCACACGGCGTGCGGGCCCCGCACGGCGTCCCGGGCGGCGCGTGCGCGCCGACGCGGTTGCGCGAACCCGCCCGCTGGGGCACCGATGGCGCTGTCCTGTCCCGCCGGTTCCTCGCCCCATGTCCGAGTCACGCGCCTGGTCCGATGCCTGAGACCGTCGGGACCGCGCCCCCGGCCTTCCTCGCGGAGGGCGGCGCGATGGGCGCCCGGATCCGCGCCCACGACTGGTCCGGCTCGCCGCTCGGCCCGCCGGACAGCTGGGCGCCCTGCCTGCGGGCGACCCTGAGCCTGATCCTAGGATCGCGGTTCCCGATGTTCGTGGCGTTCGGGCCCGACCTCGTCTTCCTCTACAACGACGCCTACGCGGAGATCCTGGGCGACAGGCATCCCGCGGCGCTCGGCGCGCGCTTCCGCGACGTCTGGAAGGAGATCTGGCCGGAGATCGGCCCCCTGATCGACCGGGCGCTCGCCGGCGCGGCGACGTGGTCCGAGAACATGCCGCTGACCATGAACCGGCACGGCTACGACGAGCCGACCTGGTTCACCGTCTCGTACGCGCCGGTGCGCGACGAGGCGGGCCGGGTCGCCGGCCTGCACTGCGCCTGCACGGAGACGACCGGCCGCGTCCAGGCCGAGGCGCGCCTGCGCGAGGCGGAGGCCCGGATCCGGGCCCTCGCCGACCACCTCCCGGGCGGCTACGTCTACCAGCTCGCCATGGCGCCCGACGGCGCCGACCGGCGCTTCCTCTACGTGTCGCAGGGCTTCGAGCGCATGACCGGCCTGGCGGCCGGGGACGTGCTCGCCGACCCGGCGGTCGCCTACGACCTGATCCTGCCGGAATACCGCGCCGCCGTCGCCGAGGCGGAGGCCGCCGCGATCCGCGACCTCGCGCATTTCGACGTCGCGGCGCCCATGCGCCGGCCGGACGGCACCCACGTCTGGACGCGCATCGTCTCGGCCCCCCGCCGCGTCGGCGACACGCTGGTCTGGGACGGGCTGCATCTCGACGACACGGTGCGCCGCCGGACCGAGGAGCAGCTGCGGGAGAGCGAGCGGCGCCTGCGGCTCGCGACCGAGGCGGCCGAGATCGGCCTCTGGGACGTCGACATCGTCGCCGACACCCTGTTCTGGCCCGCGCGGGTCAAGGCGATGTTCGGCATCTCGGCCGACGTGCCGGTCACGATGGCCGATTACTACGCCGGCCTGCATCCCGAGGACCGGGAGGCCACGAGCGCGGCCTACGCCTCCGCCCTCGATCCCGCGCGGCGCGCCGTCTACGACGTGGAGTACCGCACCGTTGGCAAGGAGGACGGCGTCGTGCGCTGGGTCGCCGCCAAGGGGCGCGGGATCTTCGAGGGCGCGCGCTGCGTGCGGGTGATCGGCACGGCGATCGACATCACCGCCCGCAAGCAGGCCGAGGAAGCCCTGCGCGCCAGCGAGGCGCAGTTCCGGGTCCTGTCGCAGGTGCTGCCGAACTTCGTCTGGGCGACCGACGCGGCCGGGGCGGCGAACTGGTTCAACGCGCGCGTCTATGCCTACGCGGGCCGGGAGCCCGGCACCCTCGACGGCGCGGGCTGGCAGGGGATCATCCATCCCGACGATCAGGACCGGGTCGACGAGGAATGGCGGGCGGCCGTCCGGTCGCGGGCCGACTACCAGTCCGAGTACCGCCTGCGCCGCGCTGACGGCGCGTATCGCTGGTTCCTGGCCCGGGCGCAGCCGGTCCTGGGCGCCGACGGCGCGGTCACCCGCTGGGTCGGCACCAGCACCGACATCGACGACCAGAAGCGGCTCATGGCCGAGCTCGTGCGCTTCAACCTGACCCTGGAGCAGCGCGTGGCCGAGCGCACGGCCGAGCACGACCGGGTCTGGCGCAACTCGCGCGACCTGCTGGCCGTGGTCGGGGCCGACGGCATCTTCCGCGCGGTCAATCCGGCCTGGCAGACGATCCTGGGGCACGAGCCCGCCGCGGTAGTGGGGCGCAGCTTCCTGGACTTCATCTGGCCCGAGGATGCGGGCGCGACCCAGGAGGCGCTCGAAGCGGCCGCCGCGGCACGCGACCTGACCGATTTCGAGAACCGCTACCGGCACAGGGACGGCACCCTGCGGCTGATCTCGTGGCGCACCTCCGTCGAGGGCGCGCAGGTCTACGCCTACGGCCGCGACGTCACCGCCGAGAAGGCCCAGGCCGAGGCGCTCCGGCACGCCGAGGAGGCGCTGCGGCAGTCGCAGAAGCTGGAGGCGGTGGGCCAGCTCACCGGCGGCGTCGCCCACGACTTCAACAACCTCCTGACGATCATCCGCTCGTCGGTCGACTTCCTCCGCCGGCCGGACCTGGCGGAGGAGCGCCGGTCCCGCTACCTCAACGCCGTCTCGGAGACGGTGGACCGCGCGGCGAAGCTCACCGGCCAGCTCCTCGCCTTCGCGCGGCGACAGGCGCTGAAGCCCGAGATCCTCGACGTCGGCGCGCGGCTGCGCGGCGTGGCCGACCTCCTCGACACGGTCACGGGCGCCCGCATCGCGGTCGTGACCGAGCTGCCGGAGCGGCCCTGCTTCATCCGGGTCGATCTCAGCCAGTTCGAGACCGCGCTAGTCAACATGGCGGTGAACGCCCGGGACGCCATGGACGGCGCCGGAACGCTGACCCTGCGCCTGCGCTGCGGCGCGGCGCTGCCGCCGATCCGCGGCCATGCCGGCGCGCCCGGCCCGTTCGCGGCGATCGACCTCGTCGACACCGGCACCGGCATCGCGCCGGACGTGCTGGCGCGGGTGTTCGAGCCGTTCTTCACCACCAAGGAGGTGGGCAAGGGCACCGGACTCGGCCTGTCCCAGGTTTTCGGCTTCGCCAAGCAGTCCGGCGGCGACGTCGCGGTCGAGAGCGCGCCCGGCCGCGGCGCCACCTTCACGCTCTACCTGCCGCAGGTCGAGCCCGAGGCGTCCTGCGCCGCCGCCGCGGAGGCCGCCGCCCTCGACCCCGGCGGCGCGGGGCAGCGGGTTCTGGTGGTGGAGGACAACATCGAGGTCGGCCGCTTCGCCACGCAGATCCTGGAGGATCTCGGCTACGCGACGACCTGGGCGACCAACGCCGAGGAGGCGCTGGACCAGCTCGGGGCCGACGGCGCGGCCTTCGACGCCGTGTTCTCCGACGTGGTCATGCCCGGCATGGGCGGGATCGCGCTGGCCCGGCTCCTCCGGCAGCGGATGCCGCACCTGCCGGTGGTTCTGGCCTCCGGCTACAGCCACGCCCTCGCCCAGGAGGGGATCCGCGACTTCGAGCTGCTGCCCAAGCCCTACTCCGCCGACCAGGTCTCGCGCGTGCTGCGCAAGGTCGTCGGCGCGCGGCGGAGGCGGCCGAGGGGCGGGCAGCAGGGCGGGCAGCCCTGACGCGGCGGGGCGCTGCCGGGACCAGCGGAGACCTGACAGAGACCTGACAGAGGCCTGACAGAGGCCTGACGCCGCAGCCGGGCGGCGACGGGCTCTCCCGGCGCCATGTTCCCGCGGGAGGTTCCGCGCGCGGGAGACGCCGCGCCCGCCCCCGGAGGTCCTATGGACAGGGTCATGTACGCGCTCGTCACCCTGGCGGAGGCGGTGCTCGGGATCTTCGGCGTGCGGGCGCTCTACGAGCAGCCCGCCTACGCGGTCGTCGAGCGCCTCGAGCGCGGGGTCGAGATCCGGTCCTACGCGCCGCGCCTCGCGGTCGAGACCGACGCGCGCGGCCAGGGCGACGGCGACGCCTTCGGGCGGCTGTTCCGCTACATCACCGGCGCCAACCGAGCCGGGAACCGCATCGCCATGACGGCGCCGGTCGAGAGCGGCGGCCAGCGCATCGCCCAGCACATCGCCATGACCGTCCCGGTGGAGCGGGACGGCACCGGCACGATGCGGTTCTTCCTGCCCCGCGCGGTGGCGGCGGCCGGGGCGCCGGCCCCGACCGAGCCGGGGGTCCGGCTGGTCGAGGTCCCGGCCGAGCGGGTCGCGGCCCTGCGCTTCTCCGGCCGCCTCACCCCGGAGGCGCGGGCCGCGCAGGCGGGCATCCTCGCCGCCGTCCTGGCGGCGGCCGGCCGCGCACCGGCGGGCGTGCCCTTCGTCATGGGCTACGACCCGCCCTTCGCGATTCCGTTCCTGCGCCGGAACGAGGTCGCCGTCCGCCTGCCGCCGCCGTGAGAGCCGGGACCGGTCCTGACGACCCGGTGGGCGGCCTCGGACGCCGCCCCGGAGGACCGGCCCGATTGCTCAATTATCCCGCGATGTCCTTCATAATAATCCCGAAGACTTGCCGCTATCTTCCTCTTTTGTTGTCTTTGCGCCACAGGCCCGATCATTCGAGCCCGCAAGTCGTCCCCCGCAGGGATTAAACAGAATGTGAATTGAGGTCGCGACCCGACCCGAGATCAGTGAGGCGCACGCAGCCGACGCGAAGCGGCGCGTGCCTTCGAATCCAGGTTGGGGGAAGATATGCGGGCCCTGCGAGGCAGCTTGATCGCGTCCGTGGCTCTGTTGCCGGGTGTCGCGCAGGCTCAACAATCCGTCACCCTCGGCGAGATCAGCGTCGTCTCGACGTCGCCGGTGGGTGCGGGCGGCGGCAATTCCAGCGGCGCCCAGAATCTCGATACGCTCGCCCAGGCCGCGCCGACCTTGCCGGCCCCGGCCGGCGGGGTGCGGCTGCGCGGCTCCGAGCAGCCGCTCAACAAGATCCCCAGCACCGTCGAGACCGTCACGGCCCGGCAGATCGAGGTCGATCAGGGCTCCGACAACGTGATCGCCACGCTGGCGCGGCGCACGCCCGGGGTGAACCTCAACGACTCGCAGGGCAATTCGAACCGGGTCGATCTCAGCTACCGCGGCTTCACGGCCTCGTCGGTGCAGGGCGTGCCGCAGGGGCTCGCCGTCTACCAGAACGGCGTGCGCATCAACGAGGCCTTCGGCGACGTCGTCAATTTCGACCTGATCCCGCCGCAGGCGATCCAGCGCATCGACGTGGTCACCGGCAACCCGGTCTTCGGCCTCAACGCCATCGGCGGCGCGGTCAACATCCAGATGAAGAACGGCTTCACCTGGCAGGGCACCGAGATCTCGGCCTGGGGCGGCTCGGACGCGCGCACCGCCGGCTACCTGGAGTACGGCAAGGTCTCCGGCCCGTGGAGCGTCTACTTCACCGGCGACGGCCTGAACGACCGCGGCTGGCGCTACGAGAGCCCGAGCACGATCGGCCGCCTCTACGCGGATCTCGGCTACCGCTCGCAGGATTCGGAGTTCCACCTGATCGGGCTCGCCGCCCGCAGCTTCTACGGCGCCGCCGCCGCCACGCCGGTGGACTTCACCCATCTCGACCCGCGGGCGATCTTCACCTACCCGCAGACCCAGACGACGCAGGTGGGCACGCTCCAGCTGACCGGCCGGGTCGACCTCTCGCCGACCTGGGACCTCGCCGGCAACGCCTATTACCGGCGCTTCAGCGAGTTCTACGTCGACGGCAACCAGGGCAACTTCGAGAACTGCAGCAGCCGCAGCAGCTTCCGGGGCTCGCTCTGCTACCAGGACGACGCGTTCAACGTGAACGCGCCGCCCACCAGCCAGGTGGCGGCGCGCCGGGCCTACGCCAACCAGTTCGCGATCCTCGGCCTGAACAACCAGACGATCCCGTTCGTCCGGAACATCCCGTACGGCACGATCGACACGACCCGGACGGAGGCCGAATCCTACGGCGGCTCGCTCCAGGCCGCCAACCGCGACCGGATCTTCGGCCTGAACAACGCCTTCGTGGTCGGCGGCAGCGTCGACGCCTCGAATTTCTCGTTCAAGTCGGCGAGCCAGCTGGGCGTGATCAACCCGAACCTGTCGATCACCGTCGATCCGAACAACCCGTACTACGGCACGATCCCGGGCCTCGGCACGCCGGACATCCGCACGCTGGGGGCGATCGGCCTCGCGCCGGGCAACGTCAGCGGCTCGACCCTGTATCTCGGCCTCTACGCCACCGACACGCTGGACGTGACCGACCGGCTGTCGCTGACCGGCGGCTTCCGGCTCAACTACGCCCGCATCCAGACCCGGGACCAGACCGGGTTCTCGCCGGACGTCACCGGCGTGCACGAGTACACCAAGGTCAACCCGCTCGCGGGCCTGACCTACCAGTTCGACCCGGCGCTGAACCTCTACGGCGGCTACTCGGAATCGAACCGCGCCCCGACCCCGCTGGAGCTGTCCTGCTCCAGCCCGACCCAGCCGTGCCTGCTGCCGAACTCGCTCGTGGCCGATCCGCCGCTCAAGCAGGTCACCGGCCGGACCTACGAGGCCGGTTTCCGCGGCGTGATCCCGGCCTTCCTGTCGGGCGGCGCCCTCACCTACAAGGCCGGCGTCTACCGCACCGACCTGAGCAACGACCTCTACCAGGTCGCCGTCGCGGGCAACGCCGCCCGCGCCTACTACATCAACGTACCGGCGACCCGGCGCCAGGGCATCGAGGTCGGCGCCGAGTACGCGGTCATGCCCGACCTGCTGGTCTACGCCAACTACGCCCTGGTCGACGCGACCTTCCAGTTCAACGCGACCCTCTCGTCGCCCAACAACCCGCTGGCGAGCACCGGCGCGGCCGGCGGCGCCGTGGGCGGCGACGTGATCCCGAACGGCGGCATCCGCGTCCGGCCGGGCGACAAGATCCCGCTGATCCCCGATCACCAGATCAAGGCGGGCTTCGAGTACAGCATCACCCCGAACTGGCGCTTCGGCCTCAACGTCTCGGCGTTCTCGTCGTCCTACTACCGGGGTGACGAATCGAACCTCAACCGCAAGCTGCCGGCCTACTACGTGATGAACCTGACGACGAAGTATCAGGTCAGCAAGAACCTGGAGATCTTCGGACTGGTCACCAACCTGACCAACAACCGCTACGCCACGTTCGGCACCTTCGCCGAGACGGGCGCGGTCGCCGGCAACCTGTCGATCAACGACCCGCGGACCACGACCCTGGCGCAGCCGCTCTCGATCTACGCCGGCCTGACCTACCGGTTCGGGGCGGATCCGGTCCCGATGGCGCCGGAGCCGATCATCCGGAAGTACTGAGCCCGTCCACGGAACGATGATGCGAGGGGCCGCGGGATCCGCGGCCCCTCTTCCGTTCGAGCCCGCGCGCCTTCGCGCCCGGACGATGAGCCCGGTCTTTCAAACCCAGATGAGTGCGGCCGCCGACCCGATCTGTATCCCTGATCGGCCGCCGGCGAGGCTTGCGGGCGCTCCCGTCCCGGTCATCCCGATCCTGGAGACACCCATGCCGCGCTACTTCATCGACACCGCCGACCACGTCGCCGTCCGGGACGACGAGGGCACGGTCCTCCCGGACCGGGCCGCCCTGCGGGACCTGCTGCGCCGGACCCTGACGGCGCTCCTGCACGACGAGGGCGAGGAGACCGGGGTGAACGACTTCACCGCCCGCGCCTACGACGAGGACGGTCGCCTCGTGATGCGGGCCCGGGCCAGCTTCCACGTCGTGGACCCGTAGGGGACGCCCGGCAGGACGTCCCCGCACCCCTGTCAGGCCGCGTCCGGCATGCGGTCGAGGAGCTTGTCGAGGGTGATCGGGTAGTCGCGCACGCGGATGCCGGTGGCGTTGTAGATCGCGTTCGCGACCGCGGCGCCGACCCCCGAGATGCCGAGCTCGCCCACGCCCTTGGCCTTCATGGGCGAGGACATCGGGTCGACCTCGTCGAGGAAGATCACCTCCTGGTGCGGGATGTCGGCGTGGACCGGCACCTCGTAGCCGGCGAGGTCGTGGTTGGCGAAGAAGCCGCGCTTGGTGTCGACGACCAGCTCCTCCATCAGGGCCGCCCCGGTGCCCATCACCATCCCGCCGATCACCTGGCTGCGGGCGGATTTCGGGTTGAGGATGCGCCCCGCCGCGCAGACCGCCAGCATCCGCCGCACCCGGACCTCCGCCGTATAGGCATCCACCGCGACCTCGACGAAGTGGGCGCCGAAGGTCGAGACCTGCTGGGTCTTCGAGAACTCACCGAACTCGATCGCGTCCTCGGCCACGAGCTCGCCGTCGGCGGCGGCCCGGGCGAGCGGGATGGCGCGGTTGCCGGCGCGGACCTCGCCCTCCTCGAACACCGCGTCGGTGGCGTTGAAGCCGAGCTTCTGCGCGACCGCCTCCCGCAGCTTCACGCAGGCCGCGTAGACGCCCGCGGTCGACGAGTTGGCGCCGAACTGGCCGCCCGAACCCGACGAGACCGGGAAGTCCGAGTCGCCGAGCCGCGCCACGACCCGGTCGAGGGGCACGCCCATCATCTCGGCGGCGGTCTGCGCGATGATCGTGTAGCTGCCGGTGCCGATATCGGTCATGTCGGTCTCGACCGTGACCGTGCCGTCGGCGGAGAGCCGCACCCGGGCGCCCGACTTCAGCACCATGTTGTCGCGGAACGCCGCCGCCATGCCGTGCCCGACGAGCCACTGCCCCTCCCGGACCTGTCCGGGCTTCGGGTTGCGCCTGGCCCAGCCGAACCGCTCGGCGCCGAGCTTGAGGCAGCCGACGAGGTCGCGGTGAGAGTAGCGCAGGTCCGGCTGGGTCGGGACGACCTGCGTGTCGTTGCGGATGCGGAACTCCACCGGGTCGAGGCCGAGCTTCTCGGCCAACTCGTCCATGGCGACCTCCAGCACCGCGAGGCCCGGGGCCTCGCCGGGGGCGCGCATGGCGTTGCCCTCGGGCAGGTCGAGCCGGGCGAGCTTCATGGCGGTCAGGCGGTTCGCCCCCGCGTAGAGGTACTTGGTCTGGTTCACGGCCGTCTCGGGATCGCCCTCCGGCAGGTTGCCCGAGACGCTCTCGTGCGCGATCGCCGTGATGGTGCCGTCCCGCTGGGCGCCGATCCGGACCCGCTGGATCGTGGCCGGGCGGTGCGTAGTGTTGTTGGCGATCAGCGGGCGGGTCAGCGCCACCTTGACCGGCCGCCCGGTGGCCTTCGCGGCGAGCGCCGCCAGCACCGCGTCGGCGCGCACGAACAGCTTGCCGCCGAAGCCGCCGCCGACATAGGGCGCGTCGAGCCGGACCTTGTCCTTCGGCAGGCCGAGCATCTTGGCGAGGCTGCCGTGGCCCCAGCCGATCATCTGGTTGGCGGTCCAGAGCGTGACCCGGTCGCCGTCCCAGGCCGCCGTCGTGGCGTGCGGCTCCATCATGGCGTGGCTCTCGTCGGACGTCGTGTAGGTCGCGTCGAGCGTCACGGGGGCCTGCGCGAAGGCGCCCTCGAAGTCGCCGGTCCGCTCCTCGCCGTTGCCGCCGCTGCCCTCGCCGCTGTCGGCCGGGACCGGCTCGGCGGTCTTCGCCGCGGCGGCGAGGTCGAACGCACCGGCCTCGGGGGCGTAATCGACCGTCACCAGGAAGGCGGCCGCCCGGGCCTGCTCGAAGGTCTCGGCCACCACGACGGCGATCGCCTGATGGTAGTGCTGGATCACGTCGCCGCCGAACAGGTAGGCGACGTTCATCACGCCGCGCTCGATCCGCGGCGTGTCGAGGGTGGTGACGATCCCGATGACGCCGGGCGCCTGCCGGGCCGAGGCCGTGTCGATGCTGCGCACCCGGCCCTTGGCGATGGCGGAGCCCAGCACGTAGCCGTAGGCGGCGTCGGGGGCCGCGTCGTGGCGCTCGTACGCGTAGGGCGCGGTGCCGGTGGTCTTGTACTTGCCGTCGATGCGGTCGGTGGGCAGGCCGACGACCTTGAGGCGGTCGATCGGGTTCGGGCCCGCGGCGGTGTCGAACTTCATGGCTCAGGCCCTCGCTTGGTTGAGCGCGGCGCCGAGGGTCCGCTCGGCGAGCTTCAGCTTGTAGGCGTTCTCGTGGGTGGGCTTGGCGTCGGCGAAGACCCGCTCGGTCACGGCCCGGGCGCCCTTCGAGAGATCGGCCTCGGCCGCCTCGACCCGCCAGGGCTTGTGGGCGACGCCCCCGAAGGCGACGTGGCCGGAGCCGTCCTTGCCCAGGATCGCCGCCACCGAGACCAGCGCGTAGGCGTAGGAGGCGCGGTCGCGGACCTTGCGGTAGATGTGCGTCCCGGGAACGGGCTTCGGCAGCGTCACCGCGGTGATGAGCTCGCCGGGCTCGAGGTTCGTGTCGCGCGACGGGTCGTCGCCCGGCAGGCGGTGGAACTCGGCGATCGGGATCTTCCGCGCGGCGCCCCCGGCGTCGATCGTCTCCACGGTGGCGTCGAGGACGCGCATGGCCACCGCCATGTCGCCCGGATGCGTGGCGATGCAGGCCTCGCTGCCGCCGATCACCGCCAGCTGGCGGCTCACGCCGTCGAGCGCCGAACAGCCGGAGCCCGGCTGGCGCTTATTGCAGGGCTGGGCGGTGTCGTAGAAGTACGGGCAGCGGGTCCGCTGCAGCAGGTTGCCGGCGGTGGTCGCCTTGTTGCGCAGCTGGCCGGAGGCGCCGGCGAGCAGCGCGCGGGCGAGGACCCCGTAATCCGCGCGCACCCGCGGATGGGCCGCGAGATCGGTGTTGCGCACCAGGGCGCCGATGCGCAGGCCGCCCTCCTCGGTCGGCTCGACCGCGTCGAGGCCGAGCCCGTTCACGTCGACGAGGTGGCGCGGGGTCTCGATCTGCAGCTTCATCAGGTCGAGCAGGTTGGTGCCGCCGGCGATGAACTTGGCGTCGGGCGTGGCGGCGACGGCGGCGGCGGCCGCGGCGGGCGTGCCCGGGCGCTCGTACGTGAAGGACTTCATGCGCGGCTCCCGGCGACTTCGGTGATCGCCTCGACGATGTTGGAATAGGCGCCGCAGCGGCAGAGGTTGCCGCTCATCCGCTCGCGGATCTCCGTCTCGGTCACCGGCGGCGCCGCGCCGAGATCGGCCGTGACGTGGCTCGGGATGCCGGCCCGGATCTCCTCCAGGACGGCCACGCCCGAGCAGATCTGGCCGGGCGTGCAGTAGCCGCACTGGTAGCCGTCGTGCTTGACGAAGGCCGCCTGCATCGGGTGCAGGCTGTCAGGCTGCCCCAGGCCCTCGACGGTCACGATCTCGGCGCCCTGGTGCATGATCGCCAGCGTCAGGCAGGCGTTGATGCGCCGCCCGTCGACGATCATCGTGCAGGCGCCGCACTGGCCGTGATCGCAGCCCTTCTTGGACCCGGTCAGGTGCAGGTGCTCGCGCGCGGCGTCGAGCAGGCTGGTGCGGGTGTCGAGTTCGAGCGTGCGCCGCTCGCCGTTCACCGTGAACGTGACGGCGGCGAGGACCGGTGCGTCGGTCCGCGCAGGTCTGGCGCCCGGGTCCTGGGGCACGGTTTCGGCGCTCACCATCAAGTCTCTCTCCGGTTCAGATCACGAAGGCGCGGACGGGATCCCGGTCGCCGGGGCCCGCGGGCGGAACATCCCGGCGGAACATCCCGGCAGACATCCCGGCAAGACATCCCGCAAAGCGGCGGCACCCTGGATCGGCTCCAAGGTAGAGCCCGCTCCCGCGATGGTCAGGGGGGCGGCGCGGCCGGGGACGCGAAAGTTGCGGCGGGCCGCGCCGGGACCCGCCCAAACGAAAGGGCCGACCCGAAGGCCGGCCCCGATCGTCGCGTGGCGGACGCCCCTACTCGGCCGCGGTCATCTCGGCGGTGTAGTGGCCGCACCAGTCCTGGGCGGCGACCACCGGCCAGAGGCCCTTGGACTCGGGCGCGGGCTGGCTGACCGGCGGGTTGAAGCGGCACAGACCGGCATCGTTCTGCGCGACGGCGCCGTTGCCCTTGTGCTCGTCGAAGAACCGGCAGGTCTCGCACTTGGCGTTCATGGTCGGGCTCCTGTGAGGCCGGCGGCCCGGGGGCCGTCCCGGCGGGGGACGAGAGCTTGGACCTTAGAAGTGATCCAATCTGCGGGGCCAACGTCGGAGCGATCGGGCGGGTTCCCGGCGGCGGATCGGCGATCCCGCTCAGCCGACCGCGGCGAGGCCCGGCTCGGCCCGGGCGGATTCCTCGGCGGGGCCGGCGGGACCGCCGACCGCGGCGGCGTAGTCGGTGATCGGGCGCGGCCTGCCGAACAGGAAGCCCTGCATCTCGCCGCAGGCCTCCTCGGTCAGGAACTTCATCTGCGCGTGGGTCTCGACGCCCTCCGCGACGACGCCCATGCCGAGGCTGCGGCCGAGGCTGAGCACGGCCCGGACGATCACGGCGGCCTGCGGCCCGGTTCCGAGCTGCGCCACGAAGGAGCGGTCGATCTTCAGCTTGTCGAACGGGAAGGCCTGGAGGGTCGCGAGCGACGCGTAGCCGGTCCCGAAATCGTCCATGCTGATCCGGATGCCGTAGCTCTTCAGGCGGCGGAGGATGCCCACGGCCCGCGCCATGTCGTTGATGATGATGCTCTCGGTGACTTCCAGCTCCAGGCGGTCCGGCGAGAGACCGGTCTCGGCCAGGATCGCCAGGACGGTCTCGGGCAGGCCGGGCTTCTGGAACTGGCGGGGCGAGAGGTTGACGGCGACCTTCAGGGGCTGCGCCCACTGGGCCGCCTCGCGGCAGGCCTCGCGCAGCACCCAGTCGCCGAGCGCCACGATCAGGCCGGTCTCCTCGGCCAGGGGCACGAACACGTTGGGCGACACGCTGCCGCGGACCGGGTGGGTCCAGCGCAGGAGCGCCTCGAACCCGACGAGCGCCCCCGTGTGGCCCTCGACCTGCGGCTGGTAGTGCAGGCTCAGGGTGTTGTCGTCGAGGGCCTGGCGCAGGTCGCGCTCGAGCACCCGCCGCTCCTCGGCCTCCTCGTCCATGGCGGGGGTGAAGATCCGGTACGTGCCGCGGCCCTCGGCCTTGGCCCGGTAGAGGGCGAGGTCGGCGCGGCGGTACAGCGGCTCGGCATCCGTCCCGTGCTCGGGGGCCAGCGCGATGCCGACGCTCAGGCCGACGCCGACCCGGTGCCCGCCCACGCTGAACGGGCTGTGGAACAGCGCGATGAGGCGCTCGGCCAGGACCTCGGCCTCGGCCGCGCCGCCGGCGGAGAGCACGGCGAACTCGTCGCCCCCGAGCCGGGCCACCGCCCCGTCCCCCGCGATGCCCCGCAGGCCGGCCGACACGCGCCGGAGGAGCTCGTCCCCGGCCTGGTGGCCGAGGCTGTCGTTCACGCTCTTGAAGCCGTCGAGGTCGAGGTACAGGACCGCGCAGGCGCCGCCGCGCTGGACGATGTCGACGAGGCTGCGCGCGAGGGTCTCGTGGAACAGCGCCCGGTTCGGCAGGCCGGTGAGGACATCGTGGCGGGCGAGGCGCGCCACCTCGGCCTCCGCGGCCTTCCGCTTGGTGATGTCGGTGAAGGTGCGCACGAAGCCGCCATCCGCCAGGGGGACGGTGCGGATCTCGAGCACGAGGCCGTTGGGCCGCGCCCGCTCGTGAACCTGCGTCTGCCCGGCCTCGCCGCGCTCGATCCAGGTCCGGATCGAGCGGTCCGGGCGCCGGCGCTCGCGGCGGCTCGCCTCGTGGCGCAGCACAGCCCGGTAGCTCGGCCGCGCCTGCATCATCGCCCGGGGCAGGTCGAGGAGCGCCAGCGCCCGCTCGTTGCAGACCCGGACCACGCCGCCGGCGTCGACCATGATGAGGCCCTGGTCCATGCTGTCGAGGGTGGCGTCGAGCAGCAGGGTCTTCTCCCGCAGCATGCGGCCCTGCCGGGCCAGGGCGATGTTGATCCGGCGCAGGTGGTCCAGCATCAGCGTCAGCGCCGCGAAGGCCAGGATCACCGCCATCACGCCGGCGATGCCGCCGGCCAGGACGCCCCGGGCGAGGCCGAGCTGCGGGACCGCCAGGGCCGGGTCCGGCACCACGCGGGCGGCCGCCATGGCGAGGAAGTGCAGGATCGCGATGGAGAGGGTCAGGACGGTCGCGGCCGCGAGCCGGGCCCGCGCGCCCGCGCTGCCGACATGGATGGCCATGCCGGCGGCCGCGAGCCCGCAGCCCGCCGCGATCGCCGTGGCGGCCATGGCGGGGTCCCAGGTGAAGTGTCCCGGCAGCCGCACGCCGGCGATGCCGAGGAAGTGCATGCAGGCGATGCCGATCCCGAGCACGAGGCCCGCCCCCGCCCCGGCCCAGCGCGACGGCGTGGCCCGGGCGAACAGGAAGGCCACGGTGGCGGCCGCGATCGCGACGATCAGCGAGAGCAGGGTCGTGCGCGGCTCGTAGCCCAGCACCACGCCGGGATCGTAGCCCAGCATGCCGATGAAGTGGGTGCTCCAGATCCCGGCCCCGATCGAGAAGCCCGAGGCCAGGAGCCAGACCGGCCCGTGCCCGTCGGCGCGGACCTGGACGCGCTGCTCCAGCTTGAGGGCCACCGCGCAGGAGATCCAGCACACGCAGGCGGCCAGGGCGACCACCCAGCCGGTATGTTCCTCGGTCAGGCAAGCGAACGCGCGATACATCGAGGTGCCCCGCCCTTCTGCGACGGCGGGAACCTTAACCCGCGGATACTAATCAGAAGTTGCATTCCGCCCGGACACGGGTCCGATCCGCCATGCGGACGAGGCTCTTCCGGGCGCCGCCGCGCGCCGGTCAGGCCGCAGATCAGGAGTTGTATGTTCGGGCGCGGCGGCGGTCCGCCCGCCCGTGCCCGTCGCGGCGCCCGTCAGCCGCGCCCGTCGCCGCGGATCTCGATCGGCCGCGCCGCGAAATCCGTCAGGAGTTCCTGGAGCTCGTCCTCGTGGACGAGGCGCGCCGCCTCCTCGGGCGCGAACCATTGCAGGGTGCGCTGGGCCTGTTCCGGCCAGCGCTCGTGCTGGGCCTCGACCCGCAGCGGGTAGACGCGGACCATGCAGGGGAAGGCGCGGCCGTGGTCGAAGCGCTTCTGGTAATGGTACCGTCCGACCGGGTTCGCGGCGATCTGCCCCTCGAGCCCCGCCTCCTCGTAGGCCTCCCGCGCGGCGGCCTGATGGGCCTTGCGGCCGGTCATCGGCCAGCCCTTCGGGATGATCCAGCGCCCGGTATCGCGCGAGGTGATCAGCAGGACCTCGATCCGGCCGTCGGCGCCGACGCGGAACGGCAGGGCCGCCACCTGCTTGAGCGGTTTGACCTGCGCCTTGCGGAGCAGCTTCTTCAAGTTCGGCCGCTTGGATGCCGTCTTCAGCGCTGACCTCGCGGACGGAGAGGGGCGGGATTTCTGATGATGCTTCTGCAATCGACGGCCTCCTCACGCTTTTACATAAGTTTAACACGATCCCATTGCAGCCCGCGCGCATTGGCACCGAGCCATGCCTGTAACGCTGTGCTCATCCCCGCCAGGCGGCTTGTCGCGGGCCGGCTTGTCGGCGAAGGCTGACGCGTCAAACGTCCACGAGGCGCGGCATGGCTGTCGAGATCGAGCGCAAGTTCATCGCGAACCCGTCGGTTCTGGCGCTGTGCCGGGCGGGGACGCCCCTGGTTCAGGGATACCTCTTCACCGACGCGGCCAACACGATCCGGATCCGCCGGGCCGGTGAGCGCGCGCTGATCACGTGGAAGAGCCCGCGCCGCGGCGCCAGCCGGGACGAGATCGAGTTCGCCATCGCGCCGGAGGACGGCGCGGCGCTCCTCGCCACCGTGCCGCCCGGCCGGCGGCTCGAGAAGACCCGCTACCGGGTCGCGCATGCCGGGGCGGTCTGGGACGTCGACGTGTTCGGCGGGAACCTTGCGGGCCTGATCCTGGCCGAGATCGAACTGGAGCGCGAAGACCAGCCGGTGGTGCTCCCTCCCTGGGTGGAGCGCGAGGTCACCGACGACGCGCGCTACCGCAACTCGCGGCTGGCCGCGGGACCGGTGCCGGAGCGGTGGGCGGCCTAGGTTCCCGACGCGCCGGGCGGATCCGTCCGGTCGAACATCTCGAACATCCGGGCCCGTGAACATCCCGGGGCGGCCACGGTTCTCACGGCATGCCCCGGACCCTGATCACCTGGACGCAGGACGAGACCGCCGGCGTGCCGCTCCCGCGCTTCGTCGGCCGGGTCGGGACGGTCGTCGTGGGGATCTGCGCCTACGACGGATCGAGCCGGTTCTGGACCTGGTGGAGCCCGCTGGCCGAGGACATCTGGGGCCACGGCCAGGACGCCGAGGGCGCCCGGCAGGGCTGCGAGGCCTGGCTGCGCGGATGGCTCGAGAACTTCAGGCCGTTCTTCACCTGACGCGGCCGGCCGCGAGGGCGCGGCCGGCCGTCGGCGCGGGATCAGCGCATGAAGTGCGGCAGGCGCCGCTTCCAGCGCTCGCCGAGCCGCAGCTCGTTCGTCCGCCGCCCTGCCGTCGACCGGGGCGACGGGCCCTGACCCGACGTGGGACCGGACGTGGGACCGGACGCGGCCAGCGGCGGGACGCGGGCGGGCGCCTCGTCGACGGGCGGGGCCGACGGCGGGGCGGTCGGCGCGGCCGGGCGCGACGGCACCGTCTGCACCTGCGGGAGCGCGTCCCGCGCGGCCGCCCGCGGCCGCCCGCGCCGCGCCCGCGGCGCCGGGACGGTCTCGGCGGCGGGGTCCGTCGCGGCCTCGTCGGCGGCTTCGAGGACCGGCTCGGCCGGGGCCTCGAACATCGGCATGAGGCTCGGCAGGACGCGGCGCACCGGTGCGTCCGGCACCTTCCGTTCCGGGCGCGGCGCCGGTGCCGCCTGAGGGGCGGGCGCGGGTGCGGGCGGCGCGAGGGCGGCCTGCGCCAGTTCCGGCCACAGGATCTTGTCCGGGCGCGGCCGCGCCTCGGTGGCAGTCAGCGTTGTGCGGGCCGAACGGGTCTGCTTGACTTCGACCATGAACGGTCGCGCGCTGCGGCGCTTCATGTAAGATGATCCTTGGAAGCATTCGAGCACGCATGTCGGCGGCACGAACACACCGAGGTTAAGCCTGATCTCGGCCGTTGTCCAGAAAGACGACGTCGTACTGGTCAAATTTCTCTTTAGTCGAGATGGGCCGCGGTCGTTTCCAGGCCTCGGGTCGTGAAACCGAAGGCGTGATCGCCCGAGCACCTGCGGACACTGCCCCGTCGCCGCCCGGCGAGGGGGCGATCCGCTGCGGGGCGATCTGTTGCGGGGCGGGCGTCGCGCGCGATCGGGTCGTCCGGGATCAGGCGGCCTGCGCCTGCGCCTGCGCGGGCGCCGGGCGGCGCCGCAGGGGACCGGGCGCCCCGAACAGGGACTGGTACAGCGCGGCCGGCGTCCGCGCCTCGCCGCTGCCGTCCGTGATCGTCACCTCGGCCATGCCGGCCGCGATCAGGCTCATGCCCTGATCCAGGGCGGTCAGGACCGAGGCGTGCTGGTAGGCGAACCGGCGCGCGGACAGGCGTGCGGTGACGGTGAAGTGCATGACGACGATCCCGGGAAGCCGGACCCGCCGGGTCCGGACGGCAACGGCGCGCGCGCGACGCGCTCGGGTGAGAACGGGGCTCCGGCAACGCCGCTGCCGGTCCCGCACCTGCTCGCGGTCAATAAAGTCGTTATCTTGACGAAAGCTTGTTCATCCCCGCTTTGCACGAACAAGGCGCACAATTAGCGGCGGGATTTAGTGATTGCCGCCGCGCCGCTGCCGTCACGCTTCAGTTCAGGCGGCGCCGCCGCTCCGCGACCTGCCGTCGGGCCAGCCGTCGCCCCAACGCCATCAGCAGCGCGTCCGCCTCGGCCTTCAGGGCCGGATCGCCCAGCGCCGCGACGGCGTCCTGCGCGGCGAGGGCGTGCTCGACCGCCCGGTCCAGGGGCGTGTCGCCGAGGTCGGGCGCGGTCGCGCCGCCGATCGCCTCGCGCGCGCGCAGCGCCGTGATGTCCACGAGGATCCCGCGCCCGCCCGTCGGCCGGCCGCGACGGTCGCTGGTGAAGCGGCCGCGCGCCAGGACCCAGCGCATCCGGCCATCGACGGAGATCACCCGGTACTCGGCGACGTAGGAACTCCCCGCCGCGACGCTGCGGCGGATCAGGGTGTCGACCCGGTCGCGGTCGTCGACGTGGATGGCCTCCTCGTAGACGGCCAGCGGGATGCCGGATTCCGCCGCGGTCGGATCGACCTTGAACAGGAGGGCCACCAGGGCGTCGACCCGCACCCGGTCCGTCGCGGGCTCCCACGCCCAGTGCCCGATCATGTCGGCGGAATCGAGCGCGATCTGAAAGGCTTCGGGACAGGTCTGACCGACGGACGCGTTGGTCTTGGGCATGGCGGTGTACGTGTGCGGCTCCGGTCCGGTCGATCTACGGGTTCGGTAGCTGCAACCTCAAGACTTCTTTGACGCATTCATGCAACTGTTGCGTGCTGGCCACTCGCGTCCTGCCGGTCTTCTGTATTATGAATGCTCGAGCCAGCCCGCGCGCCAGAGCCTGACCGCCGATGGGATCGAAGTCACCTGTCCGGAGCGGATCCTCCGGGGCTGCGGCGCCCGAGGACGACCTGTTCGAGCGCTCCGCACCGCCGCACGCGCCGGGTGCCGGGCGGCTGCTGCAGCGGATCGCCGACGCGCTGCAGGTTCCGGCCACCTCCCTGTACGGCCCGCCGGGTGCGGAGCGGGGCGCCGGCGTCGCGGGCGGGCGTGCCGACGAGGCCGACGCCCTGCTGCATGCCTACCGGCGCATCGACGATCCCGAGATCCGCCGCCGCGTCCTGACCCTCGTGCAGGATCTGGCGGCCGCACGCTGACCGGCACGCTGACCGGTGCGCCCGTGATGCGCTTGTGATGCGCTTGGCCCGCCGCGTGCTAACCTGAGCGCGATTGCAACGCTCGGGCGAGTCGGCATGCTGAACAGACGATCCTTCATGGCCCTGTCGGGGGCCGCCCTCGCGACCCCGGCGCTGGCGCAGGGCAGTGCCGCCCGGACGCTCAAGTTCATCCCGCAGGCCGACCTGACGGTGCTCGATCCGATCTGGACGACCGCCTACGTCACCCGGAATCACGGGCTCGCCGTCTTCGACACGCTCTACGGCACCGATGCCGCCTACGCCGCCCAGCCGCAGATGGTGGCGGGCCACACGGTGGAGAACGACGGCACGCTGTGGCGCCTCACCCTGCGGCCCGGGCTGACCTTCCACGACGGCAGCCCGGTCCTGGCCCGCGACTGCGTGGCGAGCGTCGCGCGCTGGGGCAAGCGCGACGCCATGGGCCAGACGCTCATGGCCTACACGGACGAGCTCTCGGCCCCGGATGACCGGACGATCCAGTTCCGCCTGAAGAAGCCCTTCGCGCTCCTGCCGGACGCGCTCGGCAAGGTCGGCTCCTCGATCTGCGCGATCATGCCGGAGCGTCTCGCCAAGACCGACCCGTTCACGCAGGTGACCGAGATGGTCGGCAGCGGCCCGTTCCGCTTCAAGGCGGACGAGCGCGTGGTCGGCGCCCGGGTGGTCTACGAGCGCTTTGCCGGCTACGTCCCCCGCGAGGGCGGCGAGCCGCAATGGACCTCGGGCCCGAAGCGCGTCCACGTCGACCGGGTCGAGTGGAACGTCATCCCCGATCAGGCCACCGCCGCCTCGGCCATGCAGACGGGCGAGATGGACTGGTGGGAGCAGCCGCCGGCCGACCTCGTGCCCACCCTCCGCGGGCTGACGACGCGGATCACCGACCCGACCGGCCTGATCGGCTGCCTGCGGATGAACCAGCTCCAGCCGCCCTTCGACAATCCGGCGATCCGGCAGGTGCTGCTGAAGGTCGTCGACCAGACCGACTTCATGCAGGCGGTGACCGGCACCGATCCCAAGCTGATCCACGTGCCGACGGGCTTCTTCTGCCCGGGCCTGCCCATGGCGAGCGACGTCGGCCTCGACGCCCTGACCAGCAAGCGCGACTACGCGGGCGCCAAGGCGGCGCTGGCGGCGGCCGGCTACAAGGGCGAGAAGGTGGTGCTGATGGGCGCCTCGGACTTCCCGAGCCTGAAGGCGCTCGCCGACGTGGCGGCCGACATGCTCACGCGCGCCGGCTTCAACGTCGACTATCAGGTCATGGACTGGGGCTCGGTGGTGCAGCGGCGCGCCAAGAAGGAGCCGGTCGCCCAGGGCGGCTGGAGCGCCTTCTGCACCTTCTGGGCGGGGCTCGACCAGGCGAATCCCGCGGTCAGCGCCTTCCTGCGCGGGACCGGACAGAGCGCCGCGATCGGCTGGCCCACCAGCGCGAGGATCGAGGCGCTGCGGGACCAGTGGCTGGACGCCCCGGACACCGCCGCGCGCAAGCGGCTCGCCGGCGAACTCCAGCAGCAGGCCTTCGTCGACCTGCCCTACCTGCCCCTCGGGCAGTACTTCAACCAGACCTCGTACAAGCCGTCCCTGACCGGCGTCCTCGACGGCGTGCCGGTGTTCTGGAACGTCAAGAAGGGCTGAGGCGCAAGGGTCGCCCTCTTTCAAGACCTCGGGACGTGGGCGCGGGTTCAGCGGCTCCAGGTCCGTGCGTGCGCGCCTTTTCCGGGTACCCGAACGCGGAGAGGGTCGCGGTCCGGCGACAGAGATCGCGCAGAACTGGCTCCGTGCCTTTGCGAGCGCAGCGAAGCAATCCAGCTGCGCCAAGCTTGACCGATGTCTCGCATCCCTGGGTTGCTTCGCTGCGCTCGCAAAGACGAACAGGCCATCGGCACCCCTACAGCCCCGCTGCACGAGCCTACTGTGTCGCCGGCACGGCGTAGTTCAACGGTATCCTGCCACACGAATACGCCGTTCCCTCCAACAAGTCCGATCGATCGAAGCCGCGCGAGCGCTTCCCAGCCGCATCGGGAACGGGGTAAGCAGATTCGGCACAGGTCACCGCCAGAGATGACCGGCCCGCGAGGAAGCCCGAGATATCCGTCTCACCGCCATCGCGGCGGTGCATCGACGCCCTCGACGCCGCGCGGATTCCATGACGCGACGAGGACACGCTCGATGACAGGCTTGGCGACAGGCTCCCCGGACGAGGCCGCCCTGGAACGCTCGGCGATGCGCAGGATCGGCTGGCGGCTCGTGCCGTTCCTGATCCTCGCCTACTTCGTCTCCTTCCTGGACCGCGTGAATGTCGGCTTCGCGGCGATCCAGATGAACCACGATGTCGGCCTCTCGGCGACCGTGTTCGGCTGGGGCGCCGGCATCTTCTTCCTCGGCTACTTCCTGATGGAGATCCCCAGCAACCTGATGCTGGAGCGCTTCGGGGCGCGGCTGTGGATCGCCCGGATCATGGCGACCTGGGGGCTCATCTCCGCCGCCATGGCCCTGGTGCAGGGGCCGTGGTCGTTCATCGGCCTGCGCTTCCTGCTGGGGCTCGCCGAGGCCGGCTTCTTCCCCGGCGTGATCCTCTACCTCACCTACTGGTTCCCCTCCGCCTACCGGGCGCGGATCATCGGGGTCTTCATGATCTCGATCCCGATCTCGTCGTTCCTGGGCTCGCCGATCTCCGGCGCGCTGCTCAACGTGACGGGGTTCGGCCTCGCCGGCTGGCAGTGGCTGTTCATCCTCGAGGGCCTGCCGGCGGTGTTCCTGGCCGTCGCGGTCCTGTGGCTCCTGCCGGACGGCCCGCGGGACGCGGCGTGGCTGCCGGCGGCCGAGCGGGACTGGCTGGAGCGGCAGCTCCGGGCCGAGGCGGCGCGCAACACCCGCAGCGGCCAGCCCGCGAAGCCGCCGCTCTGGGACATCCTGCGCGACCGGCGGCTCGCCCTCTTCGCCGCGATCTATTTCGGCTCGACGGCGAGCAGCTACGGGCTGTCGTTCTGGACGCCGCAGATCGTCAAGAGCTTCGGCCTCGGCAACGTCGAGACCGGGCTCCTGAACAGCATCCCGTACGGCTTCGCGTCCCTGGCGATGGTCCTCTGGGGCCGGCACAGCGACCGGACCGCCGAGCGGCGCTGGCACCTCGCGCTCTCGTTCCTGATCCTGGCGCTGGGGCTCGCGGGCGGCACGGTCCTGTCGGGGCTCGGCCCGGTCGTGGCGGCACTGACGATCGCCGCCATGGGCGTCTACATGCTCAAGGGCCCGTTCTGGGCGCTCGCGACCGAGCAGATGCCGCCCGCCACGGCGGCGGCGAGCATCGCGGCCATCAACGCGGTCGGCAATCTCGGCGGCTTCCTCGGCCCCTACCTGATCGGCGCGATCAAGGACGGGACCGGCAGCTTCACCCTGAGCCTCCTGCCGCTCGTGGTCTTCGCCCTGCTCTCGGCCGCCCTGTCGCTGGTGCCGGGCCGCGCCCCGCGCCGCGACTCGGGCGCGCCGCGGCCGTCGGCCGTCTGAGCCCGCGGCGAACCGAGTCCGGGACCGGCCGGTTGGCCCGGTGCGGCCGCTGCCCGGCACTGCGCCGGCCCGGACTGGCCCGGACCGGACCGGACGGGGTCCCGCGGGCCGTGACCGCGCCGCCGCCAGGAGATCGCCGTGCCCGAGCTCAACGCCATCCTGGAGACGGCGCTGTACGTCGCGGACCTCGACCGCGCCGAGGCCTTCTATCGCGACACGATGGGGTTGCGCTGCCTCTTCACCGACTTCCGCATGCGCGCCTTCGACGTCGGCGGCCGCGGCGTCCTCCTGCTCTTTCCGGAGGGCGGGTCCCTGCAGCCGATCGAGACGCCGGGCGGTCTCATACCGCCCCATGACGGCCGCGGCCCGGCCCATATCGCGTTCTCGATCGACGCCGACGCCCTCGCGCCCTGGGAGGACCATCTCGCGGCCGCCGGCGTGGCCGTCGAGGGGCGCACCCGCTGGCCGCGGGGCGGCGTCAGCGTCTACTTCCGCGACCCGGACGGACACCTGCTCGAGCTGGCCACACCCGGCCTCTGGAAGGGCTACTGAGGCGGCGCCGGGTCAAGTCCGGGTCAAGTCCGGGTCGAGGCCCGGCCGGATTCCGGCCGCCTGAACGGCGAAGGGGCCGCCTCCTGTGGGAAGCGGCCCCTTCGCGTTTCGGGTCGGGTGCGACGGTCGGGATGCGAGCGTCGCACCCGACCGTCGCTGGTCGATCTCAGTAGGAGCCGAACTTGTAGTTCAGGCCGGCGCGGACGACGGCGAACTCGTCGGAGCGGCGACCGATGCCGCTGTAGACGACCGGGAAGTTGTTGGCGGCGTTGATGACGAACGCGCCCTGGTTGCGGGTGTTGCGGTCGAGGTTGACGTACAGGCCTTCGACCTTGAGCGTCACGGCCGAGGAGCGGAAGAAGTTCAGGAACGAGTCGGTGGGCAGGGCGTACTCGATGCCGCCGCCGACGGCCCAGCCGGTGCGGAAGCTGTCGTTGCCGGC